>NZ_JAPPRG010000002.1:2752837-3057875 GCF_026672515.1 Novosphingobium sp. SL115
TGGCAGCGATGCCGGCCCCTTTTTGCTGCGCTCTTCCCCGTTTTGCCGTTCCCCGTTTTGCCGGCCCTCGCGTTGCCGATCTGGGCCGGGGTTTACAGGGTTTACACAGTCCAGTGAACGCATGGCCGGCGGGGCGGCGGATTTGTATTCCACGCCCGGTGCGGCGGCCCATTGCGCATGGGCGGCATGGAACGCATCGTCGCGGGCAGTGGCAAGCGCGGCTTCCCATGCGTCCCATTCGGCGTCGGATGCCAGCGCGCCGTCCAGAGCCACCGGTTCGGGACAATCGCGCAGATAGGCGCGCTCTGCCGCGTCCATCGAGCGCGCGACAAAGGCATCGCGCGCCGGATCGGGCAGATCGGCGGCGCTGGCAGGCTCCACTCCGTCCGAGAGGTCGGCCAGCATGGCGTCGAACCGGCTGACCAGATCGTGCACATGCGGCGCAGCACGGTCTGCGCGGACATCAAGCCGGGCGAGATGGGCGAGCAGCAGCCGCGTGTCGAAGCGCTGGCGCTCCCCCACGACCTCACCCCGGAACCAGATGGTTTCGGTGATGCCGTGGATGGCGCGGGTGGCCAGCACCTGTTCGGTGGCTTCGCGCGCGATGATGAGCGCCGCCTCCCACCCGGCGGCAAAGGCGCGGTCGCGGCGGCGGCGGACATAGGCGGTCTGCGCCGACACCCCGGCAGCCTGCGCGGCAAAGCGGACATTGCCTTCCCGGCTGAGCGCTTCAAGGAACTGCGCGATGCGCGGCGGGGTGAACACGATGCCACCCGTGGGCGGGTGCGGCTGGGGGCGAGGCTGTTCCGTTCCCGGCTCTGCGTGTGCGGCGAAGGCAACAGGCCCTCCCCTGACCCCTCCCGCCTGCGGGAGCCGAATATCAGCGTCTTCCGTCAGGCGTTGCGCCTGCTGCACCCACGCCGCCCAGTCGAGATCATCGCCGCTGCCAATGTCGCCTGATCGCAGACCAATATCCCGGCTGGCAGGAATCCAACCGCGTCCAAAAGGGCTGGCGGACGAGGAATGAGAACCGTGAGGATCGGACCGGTGCGGCATGACGCCCTCCTGTTAGAACAAAACAGGAATTCTTAAGCCGGTTCGGGAGATGTAGGAAAGCGTGTTGGATACGCGAATATGTTTCCATTATGGTCGCAGATCACATTCCCCTTCCCCATCGAGGGCGAAAGGTTGGGTTTCCATACACTTGCCTTTTAGCGTTTCAGCAACGGCGCCATGTATTGCCCCGTAAAGCTGCGGGGGTTCTTTGCCACCTGTTCGGGCGTGCCTTCGGCGACGATTTCGCCGCCGCGTACGCCGCCTTCGGGGCCGAGGTCGATGATCCAGTCGGCTGTCTTGATGACGTCAAGGTTGTGTTCGATCACGACCACGCTGTTGCCCTGTTCGACCAGACGGTGGAGGACTTCGAGGAGTTTGCGGACATCTTCGAAGTGCAGGCCTGTGGTGGGTTCGTCCAGGATATAAAGCGTTTGGCCGGTGGAGCGGCGGGCGAGTTCCTTGGCGAGTTTGACGCGCTGTGCCTCGCCCCCTGACAGGGTGGTCGCCTGCTGGCCGACCTTGACGTAGCCGAGGCCCACTTCGTTGAGCATGTGCATCCGGTCACGGATGGGGGGGACGGCCTTGAAGAATTCTTCGGCGTCCTCGATCGTCATGTCCAGCACGTCGGCGATGGAGTGGCCCTTGAACTTCACCTCCAGCGTTTCGCGGTTGTAGCGTTTGCCTTCGCATTCCTCACACGTCACGTAAACGTCTGGCAGGAAGTGCATTTCGATCTTGATAAGACCGTCGCCCTGGCACTTTTCGCAGCGACCACCCTTTACGTTGAAGCTGAACCGTCCGGCCTTGTAACCGCGCGCGGCGCTTTCAGGCAGGCCAGCGAACCAGTCACGGATCAGGGTGAAGGCGCCGGTGTAGGTGGCGGGGTTCGATCGCGGGGTGCGGCCGATGGGCGACTGGTCGATCTCGATCACCTTGTCGCAATGTTCCAGCCCGGTGACGCGATCATGCGCGCCTGCGATCACGCGCGCGCCGTTAAGCGTGCGGGCGGCGACTGCGTGGAGCGTATCAATGGTGAAGCTGGACTTGCCGGAGCCGGAAACGCCGGTGATGCAGGTGAAGGTGCCCAGCGGGATCTTGGCGCTGACATTGCGCAGGTTGTTGGCGCGCGCGCCTTCCACGCCGATGAACAGGCCGTTGCCGGGGCGGCGGTGCGCGGGCACTTCGATGCGGCGCGCGCCGGTAAGGTATTGGCCGGTAAGGCTGTTGGGATTGTTCAGAATATCGTCAAGCGTGCCCTGCGCGACGATTTCGCCGCCGTGGACGCCCGCGCCTGGCCCAAGATCGACCACATGGTCCGCCGTGCGGATGGCGTCTTCGTCATGTTCCACGACGATGACGGTATTGCCCAGATCGCGCAGGCGTTTGAGCGTTTCAAGCAGGCGATCATTATCGCGCTGGTGCAGGCCGATGGAGGGTTCATCCAGCACATAGAGCACGCCGGAGAGGCCGGAGCCGATCTGGCTGGCGAGGCGGATGCGTTGCGATTCACCGCCGGACAAGGTGCCCGATGTGCGATCAAGGTTGAGGTAATCCAGCCCGACGTTGTTGAGGAAGCCGAGGCGTTCGTTGATTTCCTTGAGGATGGCGCGGGCGATCTGCGATTGCTGGCTGGTGAGCTTTTCATCGAGGGTGCCATACCATTCGACCGCGGCGGCGACGGACAGGCGGGTGATCGAGGAAATGTCGGCGCCTGCAACCTTGACGCTGAGCGCTTCGGGTTTGAGGCGTTTGCCTTCGCAGGTTTCGCACGGTTGCGCGGTCTGGAACTTGGACAGTTCTTCACGCATCCACGCGGATTCGGTTTGCAGCATGCGGCGGTTGAGATTGCCGATCACGCCTTCGAACGCCTTTTGAACGGTGTAGGACTTCTTGCCATCGATAAAGGTGAGCGGGACGGCCTTGCCGCCGGTGCCATAGAGGATGACCAGCTTCACCTCGCCCGGCAGCTGATCCCACGGGGTTTCGAGCGCGAAGCCGAAGTGCCCGGCGAGGCTGGCGAGAACCTGCATGTAATAGGGCGACGGCGGATTGCTCTTGGCCCAGGGGACGATGGCGCCCTGTTTCAGGCTGAGGTTTTCGTTGGGCACGACGAGCTGCGGATCGAACAGCAGCTTTTCGCCAAGGCCATCGCAGGCGGGGCAAGCACCCTGCGGTGCGTTGAACGAGAACAGGCGCGGTTCGAGCGCGTCGATGGTGAAGCCGCTGACCGGGCAGGCGAACTTTTCGGAAAAGACGATGCGGTTGGCGGGAAGGCCGGTTTTCTTCATGCCGGACTTCCTGGCGGCGGGAACCTCTTGAGGTTCGGCACTGCTGGCTGAGGCCCCCGCGTGCGCGGGGGCGCCGAGCGCTTCGACCGTAGTGTCGGCAAGGTCGATATAGGCGAGGCCGTCGGCCAGTTTGAGGGCCTGTTCGAAGCTGTCGGCAAGGCGGGTCTGGATGCCGTCGCGCACGGCGATGCGGTCAACCACCACTTCGATGTCGTGCTTGAGCTTTTTGTCGAGCGCGGGCGCGTCTTCAATGGCCATCATTTCGCCATTGATGCGGACGCGGGTGTAGCCGGCCTTTTGCCATTCGGCCAATTCGCGGCGGTATTCCCCCTTGCGGCCACGCACGGCAGGCGCGAGCAGATAGGCGCGCGTGCCTTCGGGCAGGGCCATCACGCGGTCAACCATCTGGCTGACGGTCTGCGCGGCGATGGGCAGGCCGGTGGCGGGGGAATAGGGAATGCCGATGCGCGCCCAGAGCAGGCGCATGTAATCGTAAATCTCGGTCACCGTGGCGACGGTGGAGCGCGGGTTGCGGCTGGTGGTCTTCTGTTCGATCGAAATGGCGGGTGACAGGCCGTCGATGTGTTCGACATCGGGCTTTTGCATCATTTCAAGGAACTGGCGCGCATAGGCCGACAGCGATTCCACATAGCGGCGCTGGCCTTCGGCATAGATCGTGTCAAACGCGAGGCTGGATTTGCCGGAGCCGGACAGGCCGGTGATGACCACGAGGGCGTCACGCGGGAGATCGACGTCGATGCCCTTGAGATTGTGTTCACGAGCGCCACGGACGGAGATTTTGGAAAGAGACATGCGCGGCGGTGTTCCAGATTTGTTCGATTCAGGCAAGTTCGTTTGAACAGCGCTGCAACGCCGCTTGCGAACTGGCAAACATGTGGGTAGCGCGATGGCGCAGCGCAATATGGCCAGTTGGGCGAACGACCGGAGCGGCCGACAACATCGAATGTGCGCCACCACACCAATTACGTGGCAAACAATGTCGAATGCATACAATTTCCTGTGTCGAAAGTTTGCTACAGCCTTGTGCAACGCAGCAGTGAAAGCGATTTTGGTTCGATGGTTATCGACGTTCCTGCCCACCTTCCGCAACCTGCGCAGAGCCTGTTCTGCAGCAGCGTATCTGCGCGGAGTGGCGGGACGGCGGAACGTCCGGCCATTTCGCTGGCCATGCGCGAACGCTTTGCCGCCAATTTCGCCGCCGCCTTTGCCGCTGCGATGACCGAGCACTGCCACGAGGATGGCGTGAAGGCCTGAGGCTAGTCGCTAGATCGCCAATGCCCTGTGGCCGGGTTCGCCCAGCCAGCGGGTGCCAAGGCCCCACACTTTGCCAATGATGTCCTGCGACAAGGCCGCTTCCGGCGCACCACTGGCGACAACACGCCCCTGATCCAGCACGATGACGTGATCGGCCCGGTTCATCGCCAGCGCAAGATCATGGACGACGAGGACCACCCCCCTGCCCTGATTGGACAGCGTACCCAACTGCGCGGCCAAGGATTGCTGATGGGCAAGATCGAGTGCAGCCAGCGGTTCGTCGGCCAGAATCCACTGCGGCTGGGTGGCAAGCACGCGGGCCAGCAGGGCGCGCGCGCGTTCTCCGCCGGACAGGGTGGACAAGGCGCGGTGGGCCAAGGCTTCCAGGCTGACGGTGGCAATCGCATCATCGACTGCACGGGTATTTTCGGCACGGCTGGTGTTATGTGGCAGACGGCCAAGCGCGACGAGGGTGCGAACCGAAAGGTTCCATGCCACTTCTGCCGATTGCGGCAGATAGCCGATGCGGCGAGCGCGATCCTGCGCGGCCAGCGTCGGCAAGGGAAGGCTGTCCAGCGTTACCGTGCCTGCCGCCGGTGCGATCAGGCCTGCAAAAGCTGCCAGCAGCGTGGATTTACCCGCGCCATTGGGACCGCAGATGGCGGTGACCCGGCCACGACGCAATTGCACGGTGACGTCGTGCAGGCGGTTGGGAATGGTAAGGCCGAGGGCTTCGAGCATCAGGCGAGTTCCCGGCGCATCTTGAGCAGGAGCCGCAGGAAGAACGGAGCACCGGCAAGGCTGAGGGCAATGCCGAGGCGCAGTTCTCCGCCAGCCAGCGGCAGGACGCGACACAGACAGTCGGCCACCAGCAGGAGCAGCGCCCCCCCCAGTGCCGATGGCAGCAACGTAGCCGAAGGGCGCTGATCGGTGAACGGGCGGACGAAGTGCGGCACCATCAGTCCGACAAAGCCGATCATCCCTGCAACGGCGACGCCTGACCCGACGATCAGGCCGATGCCTGCGATTATCAGCGCCAGCAGACGGGCAGGATCAAAGCCGAGCGAACGGGCAGCGGCTTCTCCCAATGCCAGGGCATCCAATGCTGGCCCACAGCGCCACAGAGCGACCAACCCCAGCGCGGTGAGCGGAGCGACAAGACGCACTTCAGCCCAGCCACGATTTTCCAGCGCGCCCATCAGCCATGCGACGATTTCCGACAGGGCAAAGGGATTGGGTGACAAGCTGATGGCAAGGCTGGTGAGCGCACCTGCAAGGCTGGCGATCATCATGCCTGCCAGTGTGAAAAGGGCAATGCCGCCGCTGCGCCCGGCAATCAGCGCGAGTAGCGCCATGGCCCCGCCTGCGCCGAACAGTGCGAATGCGGGCAGCAACAGCACTTGGGCCGAATAACCGGTGTAGAACGACAGGACAGCGCCCAATGCGGCAGAGGGTGCAATGCCAAACAGGCCGGGATCGGCCAGAGGATTGCGCAGATAACCCTGCATGGCTGCGCCCGCCGTCCCCAGTCCTGCCCCAAGGATGACGGCAAGGATAGCACGCGGCAGGCGCAGTTCCATCAGGATGGCGGTGGCGTTGGGCACGGGAGGACCAAATGGATCGATCCACACCTGCCCGGCAAGCAACGACAGCGGCAAAGCCAGTACCAAGGCGACGAGAAGCAATGTGACGAGCCGGGTCATCGCACCGACCTGCGAGTGACAGTGGCGGATGGTGAGTGCCACTCCACGACCATGCCGGAGGTTCCCTTCCCCGGTTCGGGAAGGAATCGGCGAATTTGGGACAGTCTTTGCGCAGCAGCGGCAATGGTTGGACCGCCGCAAAACAGCAGTTTGGGATCGAGCGTGACGCGGTGGGTGTGTTTCAGGGCATCCAGTGCAGGATGTGACAACACGCGGTCATCGCCACCCGCGACGGATGACTGGCCGGTTTCGCCGGTTTGCCCAGCCACGAAAATGACGGCGGGCGGATCGGCCAGCATCTTTTCCAGCGAAAGCAGGTCTGCCTGCCCGAACCCGCGTGCTGCGGCGAAATTGGCAAAGCCCGTGTGGCGCAGAAGATCGGCAATCAAGGTCTGGTCGCCGGGGACCATGCCGCCCGACTGCCAGACCACTGCAGCGACAGGTTGCGTGCCGGGCGGTGCAGCGGTGGCTGCCAGCACGGCATCAATACGCGCGATCAGCGCTTCGCCGCGTTCGGGATGCCCGGCAAGCGCAGCGATCTGGCGAATCTGGGCATGGCTGTCTGCAATGGTGCTCGCCATGCCGACGGTTTCCAGCCGCAGGCCCAGCCGGTGATAGGCACTGGCACTAGCCGGATCGATGAATGTGCTGCCAATGACGACATCGGGGCGCAGGGCCAGCACTTCTTCGATGGTGCCGCGCGTGGATGGCAGACGACTGGCAAGCGCAGGGTGCATCGAGGATGAGCGCGCGTCCTTGCTGTAGTGCGATATGGCAAGAATCTGTGCCGGGTCAGCAACTTGGGCAAGGATGGCGTCGCTGCAGGGGTTTAGGCTGACGAGCGTAGGGCCGGAACGGGACACATCCTGTTCCGGCACGTTCTGGGCCGCGCGCGATTGCGGGATGCAACCGTGCAGCGCCGCCGAGCAAACAAGGAGAGTGCAAAGGAGGGGGAGGGCCGTTTTGGCGAAGGGGGTTTTCGGGGGGAACAGACCCTCCCCCGCCCGATCCCGCAACGTGCGGGACAAGGGTGCAGCGGCTTGTCTTGACCGATGGAGGCCCCCGCCTTCGCGGGGGCGCGAGAGGCGGGGGCCAGACATCAGTAGCGAGCGCGGATGCCGACGAAGCCAGCCCGACCAAGCGTGCCGTAGGTGGCAACCGTCTGATAGTTCACATCGAACAGGTTTTCGACGCGGCCATAGAGTTCGACCCGTTCCGTCACCGGCAGGCTGGCGCGAACGGTGGTGAGCGCATAGCCATCAAGGCGTGTGGTATTGGCGGCGTTGTCATAGCTGTCACCCACAAGGCGAAGATCAGCGCCAAGGATGATGCCACCCAGCGGCGTTGTCCAGTCACCCGACAGGGTCAGTGCATGGCGTGGGCGACGCGCCAGATCCTTGCCGAAGTTGGCGGTGCCTGCGGTGAGATTGCGCGCCTTGATAAAGGCATAGGCCGCCTGAAAGTGCAGGTTTTGCGTGGGGCTTGCGCCCAGTTCCACCTCGACGCCTTCGGCACGAGCCTTGGCGACGTTATCGTAAAGGCCGAACGGGCGGTCGGCGCAGCGGCCCGCGCTGGCGCACGAAACGAACGCGATCAGATTGCGGCTATCGCGGCGGAACAGCGTGGCCGATGCGTGAAGCGGACCGTTGCGGGTGCCCCATTCAAGACCCGCGTCATAGCTTTTGCTGCGTTCGGCCACGAGGTTTGCGTTGCCGTAATCGGACAGCAACTGATACAGCGTCGGGGCCTTGAAGCCTTCGCCATAGGAAGCGCGTGCGCGCAGATTGTCGGTCAGCGACAGAGCGCCATTGGCACCGAACGTCCATGCTGTGCCGAAACGGCTGTGATCGTCGACGCGGACGCCGGCTGCGAGGCTGGCACGGTCAGTGCTCCAGCCCAGCAGAGCGTGGCCGCTGGTCAGGTTGGCTTTCGCTTCGGCATCGAACGTGCTGGAAAAACGAGTCCATTCGCTATCGCCGCCGAAATCGAGCGTGAAATTGGCGGGCAGGCTGAACCGTCCGGTCAGATCGACCCGCTCAGAGCGCCCCTGGTAGCCGTAGGATGGCGCGGTGCCGAAGGTGGGATCGAAGTAGTCGCGCTTGGTATCGGACAGGGCAAAGCCGGTGTTGAGCGTGAGCGCATCGGACGCATAACGCAGGCCGACGCGGCCCGATGCCTGACGGGTAGTCTGATATTCGGGCGTGTCCCCAAAATCGAAATAGGTAGGCGGACCGAAGCCATCGATATCGGTTCGGCTGTCAGCATAGCGCGCGGTGGCGACCACGGCGAGGCTGCCGGTCAGGTTGAGGCGGCCCTTGCCGCCCACGCGCCACTGGCGGAAGCCATCGGGTTCAGTGCCGACGGCGGCGGCGGAAATGCCATCGGTACGGGTGTAGCCACCGTTGAGGGTGATGGCGGCTCGATCAGTCGAAAGACCTGCGGCGGCATCAGCGGTGGCGGTATCGTTCGCGCCATATTCGGCGCTGGCTTCGACGCCGTTCAGCTCGCGCGACTGGATGGCGATCACGCCGCCGATGGCCGCGCTGCCCCAAACCACCGAGTTGGAGCCGCGCAGCACGTCGATCCGTTCAACGCCGCCGGAGGTGAGCGTGCCGAAATCGAATCCGCCCGACGGGGCCGAGACGTCTTCAACGCGCACGCCATCGATCAGTACCAGCACCTGTTCGGCATCCGCGCCGCGCAGGCGAACGCCGGTAAAGCCGCCAAGGCTGCCATTGCGGGTGAGCGTGAGGCCGGGAATGCGTTCAAGCACACGGGTCAGATCAGGCCCCTGAACCGACTGGATTTCATCAGCGGTGATAACCGTGACGGGCTGGCCGAGGCGGCTGACGAGCGTTTCGCTGCCAGTGGCAATGACGGTGATGGCGTCGGGGCGGATCGTGTCGGCAAAGACTACATCGTCCGGGCTTTGCGCCAGAGCGGGGCATGCGACAGCAAGCGCGGACACGGAAAGCAGATACTTCTTCACAAATTGGACTCCCGGCCCACGAACGGAAAATGCCGTTCATGGCGGGAGGAGCGCTGGGCCATGCAATTGGCGCGCCTCTTCGCGTGCGCCCGGTTCACCCCGCCCGGCCGCGGAACGACAACCCTCGGCAGGTTTCCTGGCTTCCGGGTCATCGCGCGGCGCCCGCCTTCCCAATGCCGGGATCAATCCGGCACCAGTGGCATCAATGGGCGACACGCTATCCGGTTACAGTTGCGGGGGCAGCGCCGGATTTGAACCGGCTTCCCTCTTAGCCCGGACGAACCGGGCACCGTTGGCGTCGCCGCGCCCCCTAGCGCCAACTATGCTGCACCGCAAGGCGGGCTTGGGACTTTGTGACAATTAACCGGATCGAAGGGGGATGTGCCGCATCGGGACAGGCGCAAATGCGCAGATGCGGGCAGGCCTGCTTAAGCGTAGCGCAATTGCGGATTTACAGGATGTACCCCGTTTCGTCATGCCGCTCGAAATAGCCTATAAGCCGATCGTGCTGCCCGATGCTGCTTTTGCGGTGACGGAGGGGAGCATGGCCGTGCCTTGCGGGACCGAGGTGAGGCCGCGCGATTTTACCGGGCGTATCCGGCGGCGCGACATGCGCTCGATCCGGCGCACGCTGCGCGCGCCGTCGATGCTGCGCCAGCGGGCGGCGGGTGTGGCGATGTTTGGCGCGCTGGGAATGTTGCTGGGGCCATTGGGCTGGGGCGAACCGGGCGGCATTCACCCTGCTTCAGCGCAGGAACGCCGCGCAGGATTGCAGCCCTTCGAACGGGGGAGCGACAACTTCCCCGGATCTGCGTTTTACTGGCTGGAAGCCGAGAACACCGGGCTGGTAGCGCCTGCTGATGCTGACAAGGCTTGGGAAGGCCAGCGCGACGATGCCGTGGCGTCGCCTGCCGAAGCAGGCGGACTTGCCCGCCCGATTGTGGCCACTGGCACCAGCGAAGACCAGTGGCGCGCGCTGCAATGCCTGACCACGGCGATCTATTACGAAGCGGCCAGCGAACCGGACGCAGGCCAGCGCGCGGTGGCGCAAGTGGTGCTGAACCGCGTGGCGCATCCGGCATGGCCGAACACGGTTTGCGGCGTGGTCTATCAGGGATCTGAACGGCCATCGTGCCAATTCTCGTTCGCCTGTGACGGATCGCTGGCGCGCAAGCCGATGCGCGCGTTCTGGGACCGGGCGCGGCGTGTGGCGGCAGATGCGCTGGCGGGATATGTCTATGCCCCGGTCGGGCTTGCCACCCATTACCACACCACTGCGGTCCACCCCTATTGGGCTGACAGCCTGAACTTCCTTGGCACCATCGGCGCGCATCGATTCTATCGCTGGGCCGGCAAGGCCGGAAAGCCGATGGCCTTTACCGCGCGCTATGCCGGAGGGGAACCGATTGCCGCGCCGCACCCGCGTTCGTGGACGCCAGCCCCTGCTGACATCGCCGATCCGCTTGCGCTGGAAAAGGCGTTCGAGGAAGGGCGTATGGCAGCGGTGGCGGCGGGTAGTGCCGGACCTTTGCCTGCAAGCCTGCCGATAGCGCCGCACATGGCTCCGGCTGCAAATGCGGGCGCAGGCCCGGCTCGATCGGTGATGGATGGTAAGTCCGATGCCGCCCCTGTCCCGTTACAGCGCAGCGGCACGGTTCTGCCCCAATATGAAAACGCAGGCCGCTGGATCGCCCAACCCGGCGCATAGTAGTCTGCACCTGATTTCGCATCAGATGATTACCGCGGCCTTTACCGTGTCGTCACACACAACCTTAGCTTGCGCGGCGTAAGACGCAGGCTGTGGAGCGCGGCTTGGAGGCCGCCAAGGAGATGTGACACCTCATGCTGCGATTTGCCCCCCGTTACGGCATTATTTCCCCGTGTATGGCCCGCCCGATTCTGGGGCGGCATTTGCGCGCGGTGAATGACAATGCCGAAGAGTGGAGCGGATCATGGCCGCAGGAAAGCGCTGCGCTGGATTCGGCCTTGCGGCTGTTTGCGGCGCACGGTTTTTCCGCTGCGGAGCGCGCCCGCGACGCTGCCCTGATTGCCGAGCGCGGCGGCGATGAAAGCGGCCAGCAGTTCTGGATGCAGGTCTGCCGCACGCTAGACCGCCGCCTTGCCCGCGACATGGTGCGCAAGCACCGCTGACATCGAGCGTTCATCCTAAGGTTGCAAAAGGCTTCGACGCGCTGCGTCGGGGCTTTTTTTGATTCCTGACCGTGGTTCGGACACAGCATATTGCTATTGCGAACTGTTATCTAAAAAACCCGGAAACTAGCCGTTTTTCGCGGTTGCATTCGTAAGCGCGGGGGCCTACGGGCCGATTCATTCTGCCAGAACTTCCTTGGCTCGCGGGGCGCGGGGAAGAGTTGGGCGAAAGCTCTGCTGGCGTATGTATGCTTGTCCCCGCGAACGGGAAAGGACCGTAGAGCATGGCACGCAAGAAGATCGCGCTGATCGGCGCAGGCAATATCGGGGGCACGCTGGCCCACCTCGCCGCCCAGAAGGAACTGGGTGACATCGTCCTGTTCGACGTGGTCGAAGGCGTGCCTCAGGGCAAGGCGCTTGACCTGTCGCAGTGCGGCCCGGTCGAAGGCTTTGACGCCAAGATCACCGGCACCAACGACTATGCCGACATCGCTGGCGCAGACGTCATCATCGTTACCGCCGGTGTCGCCCGCAAACCCGGCATGAGCCGCGACGACCTGCTGGGCATCAACCTGAAGGTGATGAAGGCCGTGGGCGAAGGCATTGCCGCCAACGCACCCGACGCATTCGTCATCTGCATCACCAACCCGCTCGATGCGATGGTGTGGGCACTGCGCGAATTCTCCGGCCTGCCCGCCAACAAGGTTGTCGGCATGGCTGGCGTGCTCGATTCGGCCCGCTTCAGCACCTTCCTTGCATGGGAATTCGGTGTTTCGATCCGCGACGTGAACACCTTCGTTCTGGGCGGCCACGGTGACACCATGGTTCCGGTGACGCAGTATTCGACCGTCAACGGCATCCCCGTCCCCGATCTCGTCAAGATGGGCCTGTCCAGCCAGGAAAACATCGACGCCATCGTGCAGCGCACCCGTTCGGGCGGTGGCGAGATCGTCGGCCTGCTCAAGACCGGTTCGGCGTTCTATGCACCTGCAGCCTCGGGCATCGCGATGGCCGAAGCCTACCTCAACGACCAGAAGCGCATCCTGCCTTGCGCCGCCTATGTTGACGGCCAGTATGGCGTTGACGGCCTATACGTTGGTGTGCCCGTGCTGATCGGCGCAAACGGCGTTGAAAAGGTTATCGAAATCGAACTGGACGACGCCGCGAAGGCTGGCCTTCAGATTTCGGTCGATGCGGTCAAGGAATTGCTCGTTGCCTGTAAGGGCATTGATCCTTCGCTGGCTTAATCAGATACCTCGCATCAGGTCACTTGGCCTGACCTGATAAAGAGTTGCGCCCCATCCTCCCCTGGGGCCACTTGCCCAAACCGACCTAGTGCCGAGCCTGCCGGTAAAACGGCAGGCAGCATCGGAAAGGAACGACATGAGCATTCTCGTTGACAAGAATACCAAGGTCATCACCCAGGGGATGACAGGCAAGACCGGCAGCTTCCACACGCAGGCTGCACTTGATTACGGCACCCAGATGGTTGGCGGCGTGACCCCCGGCAAGGGCGGCACCGACCACATCGGCCTGCCCCAGTTCAACACCGTGCATGAAGCCAAGGCTGCCACCGGCGCCACCGCATCGTGCATCTACGTGCCGCCTTCGGGTTGCGCTGACGCCATCCTTGAAGCGATCGACGCCGAGATGGAACTGATCGTAGCGATCACCGAAGGCGTTCCGGTGCTGGACATGGTGAAGGTAAAGCGCGCCCTTTCGGGTTCGAAGAGCCGCCTGATCGGCCCCAACTGCCCCGGCGTGCTGACGCCGAACCAGTGCAAGATCGGCATCATGCCCGGTTCGATCTTCAAGGAAGGTTCGGTCGGCGTGGTTTCGCGTTCGGGCACGCTGACCTATGAAGCGGTGTTCCAGACCTCGGCCATCGGCCTTGGCCAGACCACCGCTGTCGGCATCGGCGGTGACCCGGTGAACGGCACCAACTTCATCGACGTGCTGGAACTGTTCCTTGCCGACGACGCCACCAAGTCGATCATCATGATCGGTGAAATCGGCGGCGATGCGGAAGAAATGGCAGCGCAGTTCCTGATCGACGAAGCCAAGCGTGGGCGCAAGAAGCCGATGGCCGGCTTCATCGCGGGCCGCACGGCGCCTCCGGGCCGCCGCATGGGCCACGCCGGCGCGATCGTTTCGGGCGGCAAGGGCGATGCCGAAAGCAAGATCGCCGCGATGGAAGCCGCTGGCATCAAGGTTTCGTCCTCGCCTTCGCTGCTGGGCGAAACGCTGGCCGAAGTTCTGAAAGAGCGCGTCTGATCGCGTAAATGCTACTGCCCGGCTAGGCCCCTTTACCAAGGGGCCGCCGGGCGTATGCTTCAGGTTTTCCCGGTAAGGCGCCCGCTGCGACACACGCGACGGATGATGCCGACCGACACGGAATTTTCGCAGGCTCACATGCGCTTGCGGCGGGAAGTTTCGGCTCCGCACCGGTTTGCGGGACCGCAGGATTGTCCGAAGCCCCCATCCTCCCCGGGGGGACCAGGAGTTTGAAATGGGTTCTGAACTGCACGAATTCGACGTCGACCCGGCACAGGAAGGCCCGCAAGCCGGTCCTTCGTGGCAAAACAAGCGTTGGCCGATTACCGACGCTGCCGCAGGCGATGACCTGACCCAGGCGATGGACCCGATGGCGCTGAAACTCGCCATCCAGAAGTCCGCCAAGAAGGGTGGCGTGCAGATTGACGAGGCCGCGTTGCAGCAGGCCGCGCTGGATTCGATCCGCGCGATGACCCTGATCCGCACCTATCGCGTGCGCGGGCATCTGGCCGCCAATCTCGATCCGCTGGGCCTTGCCCGCCAGAAGCTGCCGGCCGACATTTCGCCCGAATACCACGGCTTCACCGCTGCGGACATGACCCGCAAGGTCTATCTGGGCGGGGCGCTGGGGCTGGAATGGGCCACGGTGAACGAGCTGGTGGCGATCCTGCGCGCCAATTATTGCGGCCACATCGGCTTTGAATACATGCACATCGCCGACGTTGAAGAACGCCGCTTCATTCAGGACCGTATCGAAGGCGGGGACAAGTCGATCGACTTTACCCCGGCGGGCAAGAAGGCAATTCTTGCCGCGGTGGTGCGCGGGGAACAGTACGAAAAGTTCCTCGGCAAGAAGTATGTCGGCACCAAGCGCTTCGGGCTTGATGGCGGGGAATCGATGATCCCGGCGCTGGAAGCGCTGATCAAGTACGGCGGCCAGCTTGGCGTGCGCGAAATCGTTTACGGCATGGCCCACCGTGGCCGTCTGAACGTGCTCGCCAACGTGATGGCCAAGCCCTATCGCGTGATCTTCCACGAATTTTCGGGCGGCACAGCCAACCCGCTGGACGTGGGCGGATCGGGCGACGTGAAGTATCACCTTGGCACCAGCACCGACCGCGATTTCGACGGCATCAAGGTGCATATGAGCCTTGTGCCCAACCCGTCGCACCTTGAAACGGTCGATCCGGTGGTGCTGGGCAAAGTGCGCGCGCAGCAGGTGTTCCGCGACGATATCGGCGACGATGTGGGGCCAAATGCGCGTCACAAGCAGGTTCTGCCGATCCTGATCCACGGCGATGCCGCCTTTGCCGGACAAGGCATTGTGTGGGAATGCTTCGGCCTGTCGGGCGTGCGTGGTTACAACACCGGTGGCTGCATCCACTTCATCATCAACAACCAGATCGGTTTCACCACCAGCCCGCAGTTCTCGCGCGGTTCGCCATATCCTTCGGACGTGGCCAAGGGCGTTCAGGCACCAATCCTGCACGTCAACGGTGACGATCCAGAAGCGGTGACCTTTGCCTGCAAGATGGCGATCGATTACCGCCAGAAGTTCGGCCGCGATATCGTGGTGGACATGTGGTGCTATCGTCGCTTTGGCCACAACGAAGGTGACGAACCTTCGTTCACGCAGCCGCTGATGTATGCGAAAATCCGCCAGCATCCCGGTGTCAGTGACATCTACTCCAAGCGGCTTGTCGCCGAAGGGGTGATCGACGCCGCGCACAAGGGCGAAGTGGAAAGCCACTTCACCGCGACGCTGGAAACCGAATTCGAAGCGGCCAAGGGCTACAAGGCCAACGAAGCCGACTGGTTCGGCGGTCGCTGGTCAGGCCTGAACAAGCCTGCCGATCCGGTGACGGCACGCCGCAACGTGGCCACCGGCATCGACCAGAAGATGTTCGATAGCCTGGGCCGCACGCTTTCGACCGTTCCCGAAGACCTGACCGTGCACAAGACGCTGGGCCGCGTCATCGACGCCAAGCGCGACATGTTCACCAGCGGCCAGGGCTTTGACTGGGCCACTGGCGAAGCGCTCGCTTTTGGCAGCCTTGTGATGGAAGGCTATGGCGTGCGCCTTTCAGGGCAGGACTGCGGTCGCGGCACGTTCAGCCAGCGCCATGCCGTGTGGGTCGACCAGAAGGACGAACGCAAGTACGTGCCGCTGACGACGCTGCCGCACGGTTCGTTCGAAGTGCTGGACAGCACCCTGTCGGAATATGGCGTGCTGGGCTTCGAATACGGCTATGCCAGCGCCGACCCCAAGAGCCTCGTGCTGTGGGAAGGCCAGTTCGGCGATTTCGCCAATGGCGCGCAGATCGTGATTGACCAGTATATCGCCGCATCCGAAGCCAAGTGGCTGCGCGCCAACGGCCTCGTCATGCTGCTGCCGCACGGATATGAAGGCCAGGGGCCGGAACACTCGTCGGCGCGTCTTGAACGCTATCTTCAGCTTTGCGCCGAAGACAACATTCAGGTCTGCAACATCACGACGCCTGCGAACTACTTCCACGTTCTGCGCCGTCAGATGCACCGGTCGTTCCGCAAGCCGCTGATTATCATGACGCCCAAGAGCCTGCTGCGCCATCCGCTGGCAAAGTCGGTGGCGTCAGACTTCATCGGCGACGGCCACTTCATGCGCATCCTGTCGGACACCAATGGCGCGTCCGACAAGGATACCAAGCGCGTGGTGCTGTGTTCGGGCAAGGTCGCCTATGACCTGATCGAAGCGCGCAATTCGGCAGAGATGAGCGATACGCAGATCATCCGGCTTGAGCAGCTCTACCCCTTCCCCGGCGAACCGCTGGCGCTGCGCCTGTCGCGTATGCCCAATCTGGAAGAAGTGGTGTGGTGTCAGGAAGAGCCGAAGAACAACGGTTCGTGGTTCTTTGTTGAACCGCTGATCGAAGAATCGCTCAAGGCAGCGAAATCGAAGGTCGGACGTGCGCGCTATGCGGGCCGTCATGCCTCGGCTTCGCCTGCTACGGGTCTCGCCAGCCGCCACGCCAGCGAACAGGGCGCGCTGGTCGCCGATGCGCTGGGCCTTTCGGTGCGCGGTGAAATCCGCCGCCAAAAGAAGAACTGACTCAGAAGAACTGATTTTCCTTCTCCCCAAGGAACGCAAGATATGTCGATTGAAGTGAAGGTTCCGACGCTGGGTGAAAGCGTCAGTGAAGCAACCGTTGGCCAGTGGCTGAAGAAGCCGGGTGAAGCCGTGGCGCTGGACGAACCCATCGTCAGCCTGGAAACCGACAAGGTGGCGGTTGAAGTGCCCGCGCCTGCGGCTGGCGTGCTGGGCGCGCTGGTGGCCAATGAAGGCGACACCGTTTCGGTTGGCGCACTGCTGGCGCTGATCGAAGACGGCGTGGCTGCTGCTGGCGCGCAGGCTCCTGCACCGCGCACCGAAGCGCCGGTTGCCCCGGCATCGGCTTCGGAAGCCCCTGCCGTCGCACCGGCAGCAGCGTCGAGCGAAGCCACTGCGCTTTCGCCCGCCGTGCGCCGCGCGGTGCTGGAATATGGCATCGACCCGTCGACCGTCAAAGGCACCGGCAAGGACGGCCGCCTGACCAAGGAAGACGTGATGACCGCAGCGGCGGCCAAGCAGGCATCGCCCGCCCCGGTCGCCACCGCACCTGCCTCCGCTGCGATTGCGGCCCCGGTGGCCGGTCGCAACGAAGAGCGCGTGAAGATGACGCGCCTGCGCCAGACCATCGCCAAGCGGTTGAAGAGCGCGCAGGAAACGGCCGCCCTGCTGACCACGTTCAACGACGTGGACATGACCGCGGTCATGGAAGCGCGCGTCAAGTACAAAGACGTGTTCGAAAAGAAGCACGGCGTAAAGCTCGGCTTGATGTCGTTCTTCGCCAAGGCATCTGTGCTGGCGCTGAAGGATATTCCTTCGGTCAACGCGCAGATCCAGGGCCCAGAAGGCGCTCAGGAGATCGTCTATTTCGACTATGTGGACATCTCGGTCGCGGTTTCCGCACCGAACGGCCTTGTCGTGCCGGTGGTCCGCGATGTCGACAAGATGAGCTTTGCCGACATCGAAAAGTCTATTGCCGATTACGGCAAGAAGGCCCGCGATGGCGCGCTGACCATGGCCGACATGGCTGGCGGCACCTTCACCATTTCCAATGGCGGCGTGTTCGGCGGGCTTATGTCCACCCCGATCATCAACCCGCCACAGTCGGCCGTGCTGGGCCTGCACCGCATCGAAGACCGTCCGGTGGTGCGCAATGGTGAAATCGTGATCCGCCCGATGATGTACATCGCATTGTCGTATGACCATCGCATCATTGACGGACGCGAGGCTGTGACGGCGCTCAAGACCATCAAGGAAGCGATCGAAGATCCTACCCGTCTGCTGATCGATCTCTGACCTGCTGCGCGCCCTCGTGAAAGCGGGGGCCTCAGGCCGGATACACTCTGCCTGAAGGCACCAGGTCCCCGCCTTCGCGGGGACTCAGGAGTTTAGAAAATGGCTGAATACGATTACGACGTCCTTGTCATCGGTGCCGGTCCCGGCGGCTATGTCGCGGCAATCCGCGCGGCGCAATTGGGCCTCAAGACCGCATGTGTCGAAGGCCGCGAAACGCTGGGCGGAACCTGCCTCAATGTCGGCTGCATTCCGTCCAAGGCGCTGCTGCACGGGTCGGAAAAGTTCGACGAAGCCCGCAACGGCACGCTGGCCAGCTATGGCATCAAGACCGGTTCGCTTGAACTCGATCTGGACGCAATGCTGGCACAGAAGGCAGAATCGGTGAAGGGCCTGACTGGCGGCATCGAATTCCTGTTCAAGAAGAACAAGGTGACCTGGCTGAAAGGCTATGCCACGTTCGAAGACGCGCACACCGTTTCGGTCGCAGGCCAGAAAGTTACCGCAAAGAACATCGTGATCGCCACGGGTTCGAGCGTGACCCCGCTGCCGGGCGTGACCGTGGACAACGATGCTGGCGTTATCGTCGACAGCACCGGCGCGCTTTCGCTGAAGAAGGTGCCGGACCACATGGTCGTGATCGGCGGCGGTGTGATCGGGCTTGAACTCGGCTCGGTCTGGCGTCGTCTGGGCGCGAAGGTGACGGTCGTGGAATTCCTTGACCAGTTGCTGCCCGGCATGGACGGCGACGTGCGCAAGGAAGCCGCCAAGATCTTCAAGAAGCAGGGCATGGACATCAAGCTCGGCACCAAGGTTACCGGCGTTGCGGTGGATGGCGGAAAGGCCAAACTGACTGTCGAACCGGCCAAGGGCGGTGACGCTGCCACGCTGGAAGCCGATTGCGTGCTGGTGGCCATTGGCCGCCGTCCGAATGTCGATGGCCTTGGCCTCGACAAGATCGGGCTGGAGCTGAACGCACGCGGCCAGATTGAAACCGACCACGACTTTGCCACTAAGGTGGACGGCGTGTGGGCGATTGGCGACGTGATCCCCGGCCCGATGCTGGCACACAAGGCCGAGGACGAAGGCATTGCCGTGGCCGAGAACATTGCCGGGCTGACCGGCATCGTGAACCATGACGTGATCCCCGGCGTGGTTTACACCATGCCCGAATTCGCGGGCGTGGGCCTGACCGAAGAAGCCGCCAAAGAACGCGGCGAGATCAAGGTCGGCAAGTTCCCGATGATGGCCAACAGCCGCGCCAAGACCAACCACGAACCCGATGGTTTCGTGAAGGTCATTGCCGATGCCAAGACCGACCGCGTGCTGGGCGTGTGGTGCATTGCCAGCGTGGCGGGCACGATGATCGCCCAAGCCGCACAGGCCATGGAATTTGGCGCGACCAGCGAAGACATCGCCTATACCTGCCACGCGCACCCGACCCATTCGGAAGCGGTGAAGGAAGCGGCCATGGCGGTGACGGGCAAGCCCATCCACATGTAATCTGGGCCGCCTTCCGGTAAGAATGGGGCCGTCCTTTGGGGCGGCCCTTTTCATTTGTGCCCTGCCCCTGTCGGCGGTAACCGCAGGGTTTGAATCAAAGGAGTGCCGAGATGGCCATCAAGCTGACCCTGACCGAAGACGAAACCGAAATGCTGATCGATGCGCTGGAAGCGGATCTTGAAGGCTATGTCGAAGCGGCCAAGGAAGCGCGCGGCAACAACAACCGCGAAGACGTGAAGACCTTTACCGAAGCGGGTGAACGCATCACCGCGCTGAAGGCAAAGCTGGAAGCCCTGCTGGGCGAATAATGCGCGCAGCACCATGCCCATGCCCACGCTGATACCCACCACCGACCTTTCGGCGCTGATCGGCGCGCTCGATCTGGCGGGTATTGCCGTGTTCGCGCTGACGGGAGCCTTGCTGGCCGCGCAATTGCGGCAGACATTTGTTACCATGGCGTTTTTCGCGCTGGTGACCGGTGTGGGCGGCGGTTCGGTGCGCGACCTGCTGATTGGTGCGCCCGTGTTCTGGGTGCACGATCCGTGGGTTGCGCCGGTGTGCATGGGCGTGGCGCTGGTGGCATGGTTCACCCCGCATCGCTGGTGGGAAGGCGCCGTGCTGGAATGGGCCGACGCGGCGGGGCTTGGCGCTTATGCGGTGCTGGGCACGGCCAAGGCGCTGGCTTTTGGCGTGGCTCCGGCACCGGCCGTTCTGATGGGGGTGATTACCGGCTGTGTCGGCGGGATCATTCGCGATGTGCTGGCCGGGCGGCCTTCCATCCTGATGCGGCCTGAATTGTATGTCACCGCCGCCGCGCTTTCATCAGCGCTTTGCGCAGGTGGCGCGGCGCTGGGGCTGGCCAATGGCATCGTCTGGCCGGTGGCCGCAATTGCAGGCTTCAGCCTGCGCGGCGCGGCGATTTACTGGCGGTTGGGGCTGCCAGTTTACAGTTCGGAAGAGCGCTGAACAGGCCCTCCCCCAACCCCTCCCGCAAGCGGGAGGGGAGAGAAACGCCCTAGCCGATCATCTCGACCACGACTTTGCCCATGGCCTGCCGGTTTTCGAGCATGGCAATGGCATCGCGGCCTTCTTCTAGCGCAAAGCGGGCCGATACGCGTGGGTTGATCTTGCCCGCTTTCAGCAGAGCGAACAGTTCATCGACCTCGGCCTTGAATGCGGCGGGTTCGCGCGCGGTCCATGCTCCCCAGAACACGCCGCAAACGTCGCACGATTTCAGCAGGGTCAGGTTCAGCGGCAGCTTGGCAATGCCTGCCGGGAAGCCGACGACAAGGAAGCGCCCTTCCCATGCGATGGCGCGCAGGGCCGGTTCGGAATAATCGCCGCCGACGATATCATAGACGATATCCGCGCCATTAGGGCCGCAGGCGGCCTTGAACTGTTCAGCCAGAGCCTTGCTTTGCGCCTTGTCGAACGGCGCGCGGCCATAGATGACCACATCGTCGGCCCCGGCTTCACGCGCGACGGCGGCTTTCTCCTCGCTCGATACCGCAGCGACTACGCGCGCGCCGAACGCCTTGGCCAGTTCCACCGCCGAAAGGCCCACGCCGCCCGCCGCGCCCAGCACCAGCACGGTTTCCCCCGCCTTGATATGGCCGCGATCCTTCAACCCATGAATCGTCGTGCCATAGGTCATCAGCAGCGACGCGCCGGTGGCGAAATCCACCCCATCGGGCAACGGGAACAGGCGGGCAGCGGGGGCGACGATCTTTTCCGCAAGTCCGCCATTGCCGATCATCGCAATCACGCGGTCGCCCACGGACCAGCCGGTTACGCCTTCGCCCAGCGCTTCGACTGTGCCCGCCAGTTCGCTGCCCGGCGCGAAAGGGCGTTCGGGGCGGAACTGGTACAGGTCGCGGATCATCAGCGTATCGGGAAAGTTGATCGAACAGGCGTGGACGCGGACCAGCACTTCGCCCTTGCCCGGCACCGGATCGGGCAGATCATCCAGCACAAGCGTTTCGGGGCCGCCTGCCGCGTGAGTGCGCAGAGCCTTCATTGGTCATTCTCCCTAAGCCATGCGGAATCGATCCGCTTGAGGCCAAGGAAGCAAGTTTTACCGCGCTTGGGAAGTGCTTTTAAGCGTGCAGTTAAGCGCCGCTACTACACCCGTGCCTTTGGCAAGGAACGGAAGGTCGGCGCGCATCTTTGCCTCGTGCGTGGCGATGGCGGCATCGCGCGCCAGCGTAAGGCCCACTTCGTCAAGGCCGTTCAGGAGGCAGTGCTTGCGGAACGGATCGACTTCGAAGCTGAAACGATCCTGAAACGGCGTGGTGACCGTCTGCGATTCCAGATCGATCGACACCGGATCGGTCTGTGCAACTTCCATCAGGCGGTCGACCGCTTCCTGCGGCAGAACAACGGTGAGGATGCCGTTCTTGAAGGCATTGCCGGAAAAGATGTCAGAGAACGACGGCGCGATCACGGCCTTTACGCCCAAATCGAGCAGCGCCCATGCAGCATGTTCACGGCTTGACCCGCAGCCAAAGTTGTCGCCCGCGATCAGGATGGGCGAGCCGGAAAATTCGGCGCTGTCGAAGATATTGTCCGGGTCTTCACGCAAGGCTTCGAAAGCGCCGCGACCAAGGCCCTGACGGCTGATCGTCTTCAGCCACTTCGACGGGATGATGACGTCGGTATCGACGTTCTTGCGGCCGAACGGGATGGCCCGTCCATCGATCTGCTTAACCGGTTCCATGACAGGCGCTATAGCCCGGCACGGCAGGGATGCAATATCCCCATGGCACCGGTATTCATCAGTCGGTTTCAGGATTTTCCGCTGGCGGAGCCTTGGCTTCGGCCTTTTCAGCGCGTTCCTTGCGGCGCGAGGTATAGAGCAACGCGGCGGCAAGCGCTGCCGAGCCAATTGCCGCGCCCGCCATCGCAGCCTTGCCGGTCCAGTCGGTTTTCTTGGTCACGCACAAAACTCCATAGCCCTAGGGCCACCCAAGATTGGCCGGGAGTCACATAAATGCAAGGATCAGCGCAGGAATTTCCGCAGGTTCATCCATTGCGCAAGCTTGGCATCGAACGACAGCGTGGCATGGGCCGGGCTGCTGGACGGCAGGCGCAGCTGGGACAGCGCCCCGATGCCTGCCAGTTGCGGCGCGCCAACGGCAGCAGATTTTGCGCCGTTGAAGGCAACGCATTGCAGCGCAGGAAGCGACGCAGCAAGGTCGGCCAGCGCATTGGGCTGAACTTCGCGGATGGCCGTGTCCAGACTGCCGCTGCGGGTGGCGGATCCGATGGAATCCCACAGCCCCAGCCCATGCGACAACAGATCCGCCAGCCGCGCGTCATAATCCATTGCGGCAAGGTCAACCCCGATCACCGCGCCTGCCAGCCGCCAGAACTGGTTGCGCGGATTGGCGTAATAGCGCGCGGCGGCAAGGCTTGCCTCCCCCGGCAGGCTGCCGAGAATCAAAACGCGGGTGCGGGCATCGGCAACGGGGGCAAAGGACGCTTTGCGGGCCGTCATGCCGGGGCGGGATTGGGCAACGCGGCGGCGGGGGCATCTTCCTTGGCTGGGGTGCCGCAGGTCATGCAGAACCGGAAGAACGCCATCTTGCGGGTGTTGCAGGCATGGCAATGATCGAAAAGGGTCATGCCGCAGTGGACGCAGAAATTGGCCTCGGCATCGCCGGTGGTCGAAATGGGGCGGTCGCAGCCGGGGCAGACCTTGGCGGCCATCTTCTTGAACGCCTCATCATGGCTAACCCGCTTTCGACGCTCCTGTTCAGCTTGCGCTTCCCCTTCTTGCCGCTGGGCCAGATAGGCGCGCATGTTCTTGATAAGAAAGTGCCCGACAGCAAAGGTGAGGACAATGCCAACGGCATAGCGCACATAACCGCCATAGCTGGGCAGATAGGGCACCAGTTCCACGAAGAACACGAACACGGCGGCCAGCACGAAGCCACGCATCAGCGGCCAGTGGTCGCTCTTGCGCTTTTTCATCACCATCCACGCAGCCACCGCAAGCATCGGCAGCGTGAGCAGAAGGCGCAGCGCAAAGACCCGCAGTTCCTGCCAGAACATCGCCCGTTCCTGCGCGGGCCATGCGGCGGCGATCAGATCATTTTCCTGTCCGCGCAGGGCCGTTTCGCGCTGGTCCAGCGGGGCACGTTCATTCTCCAGCGTCGCAATCGCCTGCTGAATGGCGCGTTCGTTGCCTTTAAGCTGTTCCAGTTCGCGGGTGCGTGCAAGGACTTCGGGGTCTTGCTGCGGATTGGTGGTGGCGGTTCGCGCGGCAATCCACGCGCGGAAGGTTTCACTGGCGGTGGTCGACGCGCGCTGCGCCTGATCGAGTTGCAGACGCTGGATTTCCAGCTTGTCGTCAATCCCGGCCTTGTCACGCTCCAGTTGCGCAATCTGGCCACGGACCTGGCGAACAGCGGGTGTATCATCCGCCGGGGCCGCCACGACCTGTTCATCGACCATCGGCAAATCGCCGATCACCAGATTGCCCAAGCCGATGATAAAGCCCGCAAATACCACGGACACCAGCCACAGCACGCCGCGATAGATGCGTTCCGGCACGCGCACGCCCTTGATCATGTCCATGACCCCTGCCCTTATATCCTTGAGGGCGAGGAGGCTATGCCGTCAGGGCAATCTTGTAAATCTAGCGCTGAACAAGAGGGCTGAACGGGTCGCGGGCCTGTTCCCACTGGCTCCATTTGTCGCCAAGGCCGGGATGGTCGATGGCACCTTCCCGCATGGCCGCCGCCGCCTGCGCTGCGGGAAGCGGCGGCAAAGGTCCGCTGTCGCCCATCATCAATTCATCGCCCAGCAGGCGGAACCCTTGAGCGGCAGGGCGATAGGCCTGCACAACGGTCATCACGCTGCCGCCATATTGCACCACGTCGATCACCAGCGCGTCGACATCACCGGTAGGCGTGCCCACTTTTACTTGCCGCGCCACGGCGCAATCGGGCCACTGACTGGCCCCGCCGGTGATGAAGGCGCGGGCAGAATCGTCCTGATCCTTGGCCGTGGCGCCTTCAAACGTATTGAGCGACCGGTTGCCGTCAGCCCTCATGCACAGCGACTGCGGCTGATAATGCCCTTCAGCCGGGAGTTCCGATGTGGTCCAGAAAGCATGGGCCATAAGGAACCCTGCCAACTGAAGCGCCGCTGTCGGAAGCCCGGCCATGGCGGTCAGTCCATCAGCTTGCGCACGTCGGTCAGCTTGCCGGTGACGGCAGCGGCTGCTGCCATGGCAGGGCTGACCAGATGGGTGCGCGCGCCCGGACCCTGACGCCCCACGAAATTGCGATTCGAAGTGGAAGCGCAGCGTTCACCGGCAGGCACCTTGTCCGGGTTCATGCCAAGACATGCCGAACAGCCCGGTTCGCGCCATTCGAAACCGGCTTCGGTGAACACGCGGTCCAGCCCTTCGGCTTCGGCCTGCTGCTTCACAAGGCCCGATCCGGGGACGACCACCGCCCACTTCACATTGTCGGCCTTCTTGCGGCCTTTCAGAATGGCAGCGGCGGCGCGCATGTCTTCGATGCGGCTGTTGGTGCACGAACCGATGAAGATGTTTTGCACTTCGACGTCTTCCATGCGCTGTCCGGGTTCCAGCCCCATATAGGCAAGGCTGGCGCGTGCGGCTTCCTGCTTGGACGCATCGGCAAACGATTCGGGGGCCGGAACCACACCGGTAATCGGCAGCACGTCTTCCGGGCTGGTGCCCCACGTGACAGACGGGGCGATGTCGGCGGCGTCGATCACCACAACCTTGTCATAGGTTGCGCCCGGATCGGTGGCGAGGCTGGTCCACCATGCCACGGCCTTGTCCCAGTCTTCACCCTTGGGCGCATAGGGGCGGCCCTGAAGATAGGCGAAGGTCTTTTCATCGGGCGCGCACAGGCCTGCGCGCGCGCCGTGTTCGATTGCCATGTTCGAAATGGTCAAGCGGCCTTCGATCGACAGGTCGCGGATGACCGAACCGGTATATTCGATGACCGAACCGGTGCCGCCCGCCGCGCCCAGCACGCCGGTGATGTGCAGCACCACATCCTTGGCGCTGACGCCGGGCAGCAAATCGCCTTCGACGCGCACTTCCATGGTCTTCGACTGCTTCAGCAGCAGGGTTTGCGTGGCCAGCACATGCTCAACCTCGCTGGTGCCGATGCCGAATGCCAGCGCGCCCAGCCCGCCGTGGCAGGCGGTGTGGCTGTCACCGCAAACGATGGTGGCGCCGGGCAGCGAAAACGCCTGTTCCGGCCCGACGACATGAACGATGCCCTGCTCCACATCGGCATCACCGATATAGCGGATGCCAAATTCGGGCGCATTGCGTTCCAGCGCTTCAAGCTGCTGCGCCGATTCAGGATCGGCAATGGGCACTCGCGCGCCAGTGGCAGTGCGCCGGGCCGTGGTGGGCAGGTTGTGGTCCGGCACCGCCAGCGTCAGATCGGGACGGCGCACCTTGCGGCCCGATGTGCGAAGCGATTCAAACGCCTGCGGGCTGGTCACTTCGTGAACGAGGTGACGGTCAATATAGATCAGGCAGGTGCCATCATCACGGCGTTCAACGACGTGGGCGTCCCAGATTTTCTGGTAAAGCGTGCGGGGTGCATTGTTCGACATAGCCCAAGCGGTTAGGCCCGCCCCTTCTGCAATTCAAGCAGGAAAGGGCGGGCCATTCGCTGTGCGGACGTAATTTTCTTGCGCCCGCGTGGTGTTTTAGCCCCGGCGACCGTCACGATCCCACTTTTCCGCATGAAGGCGCGAGTTAATTGTGGCGACCCGACGTTCCAGAGTGCGATATTCGTTCATCGACAAGCCCCGGTTGGCATAGCGGGTGTAGGTCTGCTTGATATCGCGGGCGTCACGACGCAGCCCCTGCGCTTCGCGCGGGGAAATGGCGCGATTGGACTGCGCGCGCTGGATACGGGCATCAAGCGCATAGATATCGCGGCGGATTTCGGCATTGCGCGCGGGCGTCAGATACGATGCTTCGGCGCGGTTGCCGCCGGGATAACGATCATTGTCACGAGCAAGCGCTGGGGTGGCAATGCCTGCGGCCAACAGGGCGGGAAGGACGGCGGCGAGAATGGTCTTGCGCATTTCAAATCTCCTGAAAGACATTTGTTGACGCAGTGTTTTGCGTTGAAGCCAAATTGCCCTTCCCCGGCTGAACGCCAGCGAAACGACCCGTCGCGACTTTCGGGCAAAGTGTAAGAATGTGTCGCGGGCCGCGATGAGGCGGTGTAAAGGCGGGGCATGTCGATATTGGTCCCCGCATTGGTCGTCGTTGCCACCGTCATCGCCATGGAATGCATCGCGTGGTCCAGCCACAAATACATCATGCACGGCTTCGGCTGGGGCTGGCACCGCGATCACCACGAACCGCATGACGGTTTTCTGGAAAAGAACGATCTCTACGCCATCGTCGGTGCCGCCATGTCGATTGGCATGTTTGCAGTGGGCAGCCCCATGATTATGGGCAACAGCGCATGGTGGCCGGGCACATGGATTGGCCTTGGCGTGCTGATCTATGGCGTGATCTATACGCTGGTCCACGACGGCCTTGTCCACCAACGCTGGTTCCGCTGGGTGCCCAAGCGCGGCTATGCCAAGCGGCTGGTGCAGGCCCATAAATTGCACCACGCCACCATCGGCAAGGAAGGCGGCGTCAGCTTCGGCTTCGTTTTCGCGCGCGATCCGGCAAAGTTGAAGCAGGAATTGCGGGTGCAGCGGGAGCGCGGGATTGCAGTGCTGAGGGAAGCCGTGGAGTAGCTATTCCGCCCGCGTCCAGATCCATGTGCCGGTGATGGCCATGACGCCTGCGGGGATCAGCACCCACGGCCAGCCTGCTGTTACCGCCGTAAGCGCAACACCTGCAGCCATGGCGATCAGTGCGCCTTTTTTGGCGCGACGCGAAATCGCGCGGCGGGTTCGCCATTGGCGCAAGGGTGGACCGTAGCGGGGGTGGTCGAGCAGGCGTTGTTCCCACGCCGGGTTTGACCGGGCGAAACAGAAGGCGGCCAGCAGCAAAAACGGCACCGTGGGCAGGATTGGCAGGAAAGCGCCGATTGCACCTAGTGCAACGCTTATGACACCGCCTGCAAGATAGAGGTGGCGGCGCATGGGTTTCGCGCTGTGCCTTTCAGGCCGCTGCGGCCAGGCGGCCCGCATGTTCACGCACCAGCGCGATCATGTTGGGCACGCCCTGCGTGCGGTTGGATGAAAGCTGCTTTTTCAGATCGAACGGGGCGAGCGCCTCGGCAATATCGGTTTGTGCAACCTCTTGTGCCGGACAGTCCTGCACCACAGACAGCACCAGTGCGACAATGCCCTTGGTGATGGCGGCGTTGCTGTCTGCGAGAAAATGCAAGCCGCCATCTGCGCCTTGCGTGGGATAGACCCAAACGCTGGCCGAACAGCCGCGCACCAGAGTCGCGTCGGTCTTCAGCGCATCGGGCATGGGTTCAAGTTCACGGCCCAGCTCGATCAGCAGGCGATAGCGTTCATCACCATCGAGAAATTCGTACTCTTCCAGAATGTCATCGAGTTTGCGCATGATTCGCATCTAGCGGGCGCTTGCGGCGGCGTCCACCGCCTACGGACTAGAGATCAACCCCGGCCGCGATGGCTTCCAGCTTGCGCAGGCGTTCACGCATATCGGCAAGGTCGATCAGGCTGGCTGTGTCGCCCGTTTCGCTGCGTTCGAGTTCCAGACGTTTTAGCGCCAGCCAGCCATCCCAGCCGCGCAGGGCCGCCATCGCGATCATGCCAAGGCCGGTCAGCGCGGACAATGATAAGACAATATCGGAAGTCATATCGGCAACTCCCTTGAAAGGGTGGGTTTATTGATCGCGCAGCGATTCGATCTCGCGCGAGAGGCGGCGGGTTTCGCCATCGTCGGTGGCAATGCGTTCCAGCACTTCAAGCCGCTTGCGCATTTCGGCCACTTCGCGTTCAAGGCTGGCGGTATAGGCCTGATCGACCGGTGGCTGATCGTGATGGATATGGCGCGCGCTGTCGCGGTTCATGCGGATGCGGGCAAACGCGATGATCGCGACAATGGCGACGACGGCGCTCCAGAATGACATTGCGTGCGGTTCCTCAATTCACCTTGGCGTCGCGCAGACCTTCGATCTGCAGCGCAAGGTCGGATTTGTTGTCGATGGCGATGCGTTCCAGAACGCGGACACGCTGTTCCAGCCGTTCGGCCTGCGCGGCATATTGCGCGGCCTTTTCGGCGGTCTGCTTTGACAGCAGTTCAAGTTCGCGTTCCCGAAAGGCAAGGCGGCGCTTGTAGATGTCCGAGCCAACGCCCAGCACAATCGGCACCACGATAAGCATGAAGGCCAGTGCCAGAATCATATCTTCGTTCATGGCTGCCCTCCCTGCGCGGGCCGTTCCGTCCGCAGCGCCTCGATCTGTCCGGCCACATCGAAACCGCGATCGGTGACGATGGCTTCAACATTGGCAAGGCGCTGGTGGGTGACTTCAAGCTGCTGGCGCAGCGCCGCATTTTCATCCCGCAACTGAGCCATCGCCTGATCGTCGGCACGCAGCGTCTTGCCGCCCCATTCGTCTTCCAGCGCATAGCCATGGCGCGCACGGATCCAGTTGTTGACGATCCAGCCGCCGGTGGAGATGGCGATGATCGCCAAGACGAATTCAGGCCCGCCCCAGTTCATTGCGCCCTCCTGTCTTCCAGCACAGCGCTATCACGGCGCAGCGCTTCGATCTGGGCGGCGGTGTCGAACCCCTTGTCGGTGACGATGCGTTCCAGCACACGGACGCGCTGTTCGAGTTCCTGTGTATGCGCGGCATATTGCGCCGCTTTTTCAGCGCTCAGTTCAGCCGTCGCGTTGATCTGCATCTCGGCGATCTTCTGGCGATGTTTCGTCCAGATCGCGACGATTGGAATGCACAGCGCGATGATCGGGATCAGCGGGCCAAGTTGGTCAGGTCCCATTGGTTCAGTCCCCCTCAGGACAGTTCAGGTGCTGTTCGGGTAAGCTTGGCAGACTTCAGCGCAGCTTCTCGATTTCGGCCGAAAGGCGCGGGTTCGAGTTCACGTAGAAGCTTTCCACATCGGCCAGACGGCGATCGATATCGCGGAAGCTGGCGCGGACTTCGCGGGCGGTGCGGGCTGGCGACTGGCGGACGCGCTGCCAGAACTGCTGCTCCTGCCGGTCACCGTAAAGATGGCCCGGCTTTTTCGGGGCCAGCATGCCCAGCGCGAAGTAAACCAGGAAAGGCCAGCCCATGGAAAAGGCCAGGACCAAAAAGCCAAGCCGAACCCAGAGCACATCTACCCCGGTATAGTCGGCAACCCCGGCGCAGACGCCCATGAACTTGCCATTGGCCTTGTCGCGGTAAAAGCGGGTGCGCTGGCTGTTCACTTGGTGGTCCTTCCCTGTTCGGCGAACATCCGATCGAGTTCGCGCAGTTTCTGATTGTCGGTTTCGCGGTTGTGCAGAATGCGGGCGGGTTTGAAATCCGGGTTGTCCGAAGCGACCAGCCGCTCAACCGTATCCATGCGTTCATCAAGACGGCGGGCAAGCTGATAGAGTTCGTCCAGCAGCGCCTCATCCCCGTTGGTCAGCGTGGCGGCGGTCTTCCATTTAGTAATATAGTGGAAGATGATCCACGGCAGGCCCAGAAAGATGGACACGATGGCAACGTAGTCTTCCATGGCTCAGCCTTCCTTTCCAAGCGCGCGTTTCATCGCTTCGAGTTCCTCATCGATCTTGTCCTGACCGGCCAGCGCGGCGATTTCGTCGGCAAGGTTCGGCTTGGCGGTGTTGTCAGCAAGGCTCAGCGCGTCGGCGCGGCCTTCGGCGTAGTCGACACGGCGTTCGAGCTGGTCGAACCGGGCCATGGCTTCATCCACACGTTCGCTGGCCAGCAAGGACCGCAGGCGGACGCGGTTTTCGGCGCTTTCAAGGCGGGCGGCGATGGCGGTCTGGCGGCTGCGGGCTTCGCGCAGGCGGGTCTGCAGCTTTTCGATGTCCTGTTCGTAAGCGCGCATCGCATCGTCCAGCACGGCAATTTCGGTACGAAGCTGGTCGCCCATGTCGGCGGCCTTCTTCTTTTCCACCAGCGCGGCGCGGGCCAGATCTTCGCGGTCCTTCGACAGGGCAAGCTGCGCCTTTTCCGACCAGTCGGCCTGCAGACGATCCAGCTTGGCCACATGACGGCCCATTTCCTTCTGATCGGCAATGGTGCGCGCGGCCGAGGCACGGACTTCGACCAGCGTTTCCTCCATCTCCATGATAATCATGCGGATCATCTTGGCAGGATCATCCGCCTTATCAAGCAAGTCGTTGAAATTGGCGGCAATGATGTCGCGAGTCCGCGAGAAGATGCCCATCAGGTTTACTCCGGTGGTGAAAGTGGGGCGCGACTGGGCACCGTAATTCGAACCTGCGCCGCCCTGCGATGACGAGCGCAGCCGCTCAAGCTCCGCATCAAGACGGGTGGTGCGGGCGCTTTCGGCGCGGATCGGGGAGAGGTCGTCTGCCATCATGCCAGTTCACCGGTAATCGCCGCGGTCGAAGCCGTGACGGTGGGAACCGCGCTGACCTGCTGGCTGAGGGCGAAGCAGCACATCACCACCATCGCACCAATGCTGGCGAGGCTGGCGCGACCGAGCTGGGTGGAGAAGAAGCGGGCGGTGTACATCGTATGAACCTTTCGGCGGGGTGTTCCGGTGTCGAAACCGGTGTTGTTCATGTTATAGCAAGGGGTGTGCCAAACTTCTGAAGCGCCGATTTTCGGGGGTTTTTCAACGATCCTGATTTTTAATGTTGGGAATTCTTGCCGGTCATTAGCAGAAAATGCTACTCCTTGGGGAATGGATAGGGAAGTTCAGTTCATCGGGCAATCGGGTGCGTTTCTGGATGCGGTGGAACGCGCCAGCCGGGCTGCGCCCATGCGCCGTCCAGTGCTGGTGATTGGCGAACGCGGCACCGGCAAGGAACTGATCGCCGAGCGCCTGCACCGCCTGTCAACGCGCTGGCAGGAACCGCTGGTGACGATGAACTGCGCGGCACTGCCCGAAACGCTGATCGAGGCTGAACTTTTCGGGCATGAAGCAGGCGCTTTCACCGGCGCAACGCGGGTGCGGGTGGGCCGGTTTGAAGAAGCCGACAAGGGCACACTGTTCCTTGACGAACTGGGCACGCTGTCGATGGGCGCGCAGGAACGGCTGCTGCGCGCGGTCGAATATGGCGAGGTCACCCGCATCGGGTCGAGCAAGCCGGTGCGTGTGGACGTGCGCATCGTGGCGGCAACCAACGAAGACCTGCCCCGCATGGCGCAGCAGGGCCGGTTCCGCGCCGACCTGCTGGACCGGCTGAGCTTTGAAGTCATCACCCTTCCCCCGCTGCGGGTGCGCGAAGGCGATATTGCGGTGCTGGCCGATTACTTCGGGCGGCGCATGGCGGCAGAATTGCACTGGGATTCATGGCCCGGCTTTGCGCCGCCCACGCAAAAGGCGATGGAGGAACACCTCTGGCCGGGCAATGTGCGCGAATTGCGCAACGTGGTGGAACGCGCGGTCTATCGCTGGGATGACTGGACCACGCCGATTGCCCATGTGCAGTTCGACCCGTTCGAAAGCGCGTGGAAGCCGGTTGCGCCGCCACGCATGGCCGAAACCGATGCTGCGCCTCTGCCCATTGCGGCATCGGCTGATTACGACGAGATCAGCGACTTGCGGCAGGCCGTGGACGCACACGAACGCGCGATCATCGAACACCATCTGGGCCGCAACCGCTACAACCAGCGGCAGACCGCCAAGGCGCTGGGGCTGAGCTATGATCAGTTGCGGCATTGCATGAAGAAGCATGGATTGATGGAGCGGGGATAACAACAGCAGCCTTTGCCTCCCGGCGCGAAACCCACTAACGCCGCGCAACAATGTCGCTGACCCGTCTGACCCTGCGCGATTTTCGCAATCATGCCGCGACGCGGCTGGTGGATATGCAGGCGTTCAATGTGCTGGTGGGTGAGAACGGCGCGGGCAAGACCAATGTGCTGGAGGCAATCAGCCTGCTGGCCCCCGGACGTGGACTGCGACGGGCGCAACCGGCAGAAATGGCTGGGCGTGATGGCGCCGGCGGGTTTGCCGTGGCGGCCGAGATGGAACACGGCGCGGTGCAGATTGGCACGGCCACGTCGGCCGATGCCCCCAACCGCCGTTCGGTGCGGATCAATGGCGCAGAAGGCCCCGCGGCGCGGCTGGCAGAATGGCTGTCGATCACCTGGCTGACGCCAGCCATGGACCGCATCTTTGCCGAAAGCGCAGGATCGCGGCGGCGTTTCCTTGATCGGCTGGTACTGGCGCGTGACCCTGCCCATGCCCGCAATGCCACGCGATATGAAACCGCGCTGCGCGAACGCAACCGGTTGCTGGGCGATCCGGCTGAACCCGACCCGCTGTGGCTGGACGGGATTGAGGCGCAGATGGCGGAATGCGGCGCAGCGATGGCGGCGGCGCGCGCGGCATTGGTGGCTGATCTGGCCACGGCGCTGGAACGGGTGCCCGAACAGCCCTTTGCTCGCCCTGAGCTTGCCTATGCCAGCGAAGTGCCGCTGGACGCCGATGCGTTGCGCATGGCTTTGCGCGACGGACGACGGCGGGACCGGGCCGCAGGCCGTTCGCTGACAGGCCCGCACCGCGACGATCTGGCCGTCACGCTGGCAGCCAAGAACGCCCCGGCGGCAGACTGTTCAACCGGAGAACAGAAGGCGATGCTGATCGCCATCGTGCTGGCCCATGCCGGGCTGACGGCGGGTGAGCGGCCCCGACTGTTGCTGCTGGACGAAATCGCCGCGCACCTTGATCCGCTGCGGCGTTCGGCCCTGTTTGAACGTCTGGCGCAAAGCGGCGCGCAAGTATGGATGACCGGCACGGAAATGGCCCCGTTTTCCGACATTTCCGGGACCAGCGCGGTTTGGGCGGTGCGCGATGGGGTGGCGGAACCCGCGTAGTCCGTGGCTCCTACTTCTGGATCGCAGCCTTCAGGGCTTGCGTCACCTGGGCTTGCGTAACCGCGACGATCTTGTCCACGCCCTGGGCGTTGGGATGCACGTTGTCTTCCAGCATCAGCGCCTTGTTGCCGATGACCGGTTGCAGGAAGAACGGCACAAGGCCTGCCTTGTGCTTTTTGGCAAGGTCTGGCCAGATCGGGTTGAATTGGGCGGAATAGTCTGCCCCCAGATTGGGCGCGGCCAACATGCCGGTCAGGACCACGGGGATCTGCCGCTTGTCCAGTTCGGTCAGGATGGCGTCCAGATTGGCGCGGGTCTGTTCGGGGGGAAGGCCGCGCAGCATGTCGTTGCCGCCAAGGCCGACCAGCGCAAGCGCAGGCTTTATTGGCTGATTGTCGAGTGTGAAAGCAAGGCGTTGCAGCGCAGCCGCCGTAGTATCGCCCGAAACGCCCGCATTGACCACGCGCGCCGGGGTTCCGGCGGCGTTGAGCGCGGCTTCAAGGCGTGGCGGATAACCTTCGCCGGGGTTCAGTTGATAGCCCGCATAAAGGCTGTCCCCGAAGGCGAGGATGACGGGAGCGTTGGCGGGGACAGGCACGGTGGCAGCCGTGGTGGCGCTGGGCTGAGGTGTGGGAGCCTTTTCGGCAGAGCAGGCGGCCAGAACAAGGGTGGCGATCAGAACAAGACTGCGCATTGAAACTCCACTCATGCGCCCCCAAGTGCCGGTTGCGCGCTGCAACCAATCTATGCCACGTGAGGCCTGTGACAAGTTCCACCATACCGGTAATTACCGCATCCGCCCTTACCCTGTCGCTTGGCACCGGGGAGGCGCGGGTCGAAATCCTGCGCGGGATCGACCTGACGGTTCTGCCGGGTGAAACACTGGCGCTGCTGGGGCCATCCGGTTCGGGCAAGTCCAGCCTGCTGGCGATCCTGTCCGGGCTGGAACGGGCGAGCGGCGGCGCGCTGAACGTGGCGGGGGCGGATTTCACGGCGCTGGATGAAGATGGCCTTGCCGCTGCACGGCGCGGGCGGATTGGCATCGTGCTTCAAGCCTTTCACCTGTTGCCGACGATGACCGCGCTGGAAAACGTGGCAACGCCGCTGGAACTGGCCGGACAGGCGGACGCGATGGCGCGGGCAGAGGCTGAACTGGTGGCGGTGGGGTTGGGTCACCGGCTGCACCATTATCCCGCGCAGCTTTCGGGCGGCGAACAGCAGCGCGTGGCGATTGCGCGGGCGCTGGCCCCGGCTCCTGCGATCCTGTTTGCCGATGAACCCACCGGCAACCTTGACCATGCCACTGGCGATGCCGTGGCCGACCTTCTGTTTGCCCGTGCGGCGCAGGCGGGCGCGACGTTCATCATGGTCACCCATGACGAAGCGCTGGCCGCGCGCTGCGGGCGGATCGTACGGCTGGCAGATGGGCACATCGCATCGGACAGCGCAGCGTGAACCTTTCATGGGGCATGGCCTGGCGGCTGGCACGGCGCGGGCTGGACTGGCGGTTCAAGGGATTGCGGCTGTTGCTGGTGTGCCTTGTGCTGGGCACGGCGGCGCTTAGCGCCATCGGCACGCTGACCGGTGCAATCGAGCGGGAACTGGCCACGCGCGGGCGTGAAATGCTGGGCGCGGATCTGGAATTTACGCTGGCCGCGCGGATGCCATCTGTGGACGAGCGCGCGGCGATTGCGGCGCTGGGCGATCTGTCCGAAGGCGCGCGGTTGCAGGCCATGGCGCGCGTGCCCGGCGTGGAAACACAGGCGACGCCGGTTGAACTGAAAGCGGTGGATGGCAAATGGCCGCTTTATGGCACGTTCACCCTGCAAGGCGGCAAGGTGGCGGGCGCACCGCAAGGCATGACCGCATGGATTGCGCCGGGCGTAGCGGACAGGCTGGGCGTTAAATTGGGTGACCGCCTGCAAGTGGGGCAAGCCGTGCTGACCGTCGGCGGGGTGATCGACAGCGAACCGGACCGGCTGGCCGAAGGGTTTTCGTTGGGGCCGACGGTGATCCTGAACCGCGCCGCGATGGAGGCATCGGGCCTGATCCAGCCGGGATCGATGGTGCGTGCCAAGCTGCGACTGAAGCTGCCCGCCGGGGCAAATGCGGTGGCCATGGGCGAGGATATCAAGGCCCGCTTCCCATTGGCCGGATACGAAGTGCGCACGCATGAAAAGGCATCGCCGGGGCTGGACCGCTTTGTGTCGCGCATGGGGCAGTTTCTGGTGCTGGTGGCGCTGGCTGCACTGGCAATTGCGGGCATCGGCATTGGTAACGGGGTCAATTCCTATCTGGAAGCACGGCGCGGCAGCATTGCCACGCTGAAAATTCTGGGCGCATCCAGCCGCGATATTGCACGGATTTTCCTGCTGCAACTGGCTGCGGCGTCGGCGCTGGCCATCCTTGTCGGGCTGGCGCTGGGTGTTAGTGTGACGCCGCTGTTAGGCAAAGCCCTGCAAGGGTTGCTGCCGATTGAAGCAGGAGTCGTGATCGATGCTGGCGCGCTGATTACGGCGGCCACGTTCGGCGCGCTGATTGCGGTAACCTTTGCCGCAATACCGCTGGCACGGGCCAAGACCTTTCCGGCCATGGCGCTGATGCGTGCGCGGGTCAGCCCCTTGGAAGGCGGATGGCGCGGGGCGATATTGCCGGTGGCGACAGGGCTGACCGGCATTGCCGCGCTGGCCGTATTCACCGCGCCGCAAAAGCTGCTCGCGGCGAGCTTTCTGGGCGGCGCTGCGGGGCTTTTCGGCGTGCTGTCGCTGCTGGGCTGGGGCCTGACCAAGCTGGCTGCGCGAATGCCCAAGCCCAAGGGCGCGATTGCGCGCATGGCGCTGGCCAACCTGCACCGGCCGGGCGCGCAGACATCTGCGCTGGTCGTGGCGCTGGGCTTTGGCCTTGCCGCATTCGTGCTGCTGGCAGCCGTGCAGACCAGCCTTGATGGAAACATCGCGCGCCGGGTTCCCACCCGTGCGCCGGATTACTTCGTGCTGGACCTGCCGCCTGCGCAAGTGGAGGCATTCGACGCCGTGGTGAAGGCCGCAGCGCCCCATGCCACCGTGCGCAAAGTGCCAGCGCTGCGCGGAACCATCGTTGCCTATGGCCCTGCCACGGCAATGACCCGCGTGGCCGACCTTAAGGACATTCCTGAAAACGCATGGCCTTTGCGCGGGGATCGCGGGCTGACCTATGCCGACTCCCTGCCCGAAGGCAATGTGCTCACCGAAGGGGAATGGTGGCCCGCCAACTATACCGGCGAACCGCTGGTTTCGGTGGATGACGAATTGCGCGAAACGCTGGGCCTGAAGCTGGGCGATCGAATAGCCGTTTCGGTGCTGGGGGTGGAACGCAGCGCGAAGATCGCCTCGTTCCGGCGGATCGACTGGGATTCGATGGGCTTCAACTATGTGCTGGTGTTCAGCCCGAACACGCTGGCCGATGCCCCGCACAACCTTGCCGCCACGATCAGCCTGCCCGAAGGCGAAAAGACACCACAGGTACGCCGTGGGATCCTGTCCGGGCTGGTGAAGGCGCTGCCATCAAGTTCTGTTGTGGAAATCGGGCCGGTGCTGGGGCAGGCGCGCGAAATCCTGTCGCAGATGGGCACAGCGATCCTTGCCGCCGCAAGCGTGGCGATTCTCGCTGGCATGGCCGTGCTGGCAGGGGCGATTGCCGCCGCGCGCGAACGCAAGACCTATGACAATGTTATCCTGCGCGTGCTGGGCGCCAGCAGGCGGCAATTGCTGGTGCTGCTGGTTGCTGAATATGGCCTGCTGGCTGCGCTGCTGGCAGGTGTGGCGTTGGTGCTGGGCACCGGAGTTGCGTGGGGCGTGATCGTGTGGCTGTTCGAATTTGACTGGTTGCCCGATTGGTCCCGCATCCTTGGCGTGCTGGGCGCAGGGCTGGTACTGGTTATGGGGCTGGCCATTTCAGGATCAGTCGGGCTGTTGCGCACCCGGCCCGCACAGGTTCTGCGCGAGCTTTAGGCAAATACGTCGGCAGGCGTGGGGTTCTTGGGATCCGGGCCGAACCGGTTTGGACCGCGCGTACCATCAAGACACATCAGCACCAAAATGGCGAACCACCCCAGGAACGGGATCAGCCACAGCAGCAGCAACCAACCGCTGCGGTCCTGATCGTGCAGGCGGCGGATGGTGACGGCAAGGCCGGGGACGATGCTGATGAGCCATAACAGCCCGCCGATCCAGCCACCCGCGCCTACCAGCCGAGAGCCGTAAACGAACGCGCCATTGCCGCGCTCAACCTCGTTCGTGCCAAACACGGCGTTGAGGACGACCATCACCAGCACATAGAACAGCGCGAACATCCAGTATTCGCGGCGGCGTGACCGGCCCGCAAAATCGGCATAACGACGATAGGGCAGGATCATCCAGTTCATCTGTTCTTCTCCGTTGCGGGCGCGACGCAAGGCCACGCCCACGCGATCATCAGGCCCGATACGATAGATCAGGCAAAGATATCGGAATTGGTCGGGTTCTTCGGATCAGCCCCGAAACGGTTGGCGCCGCGCGTGCCTTCAAGGCACATGAAGATGAACACTATCAGCCCGCCCACATAGGGAATGAAACCGATCAGCACCATCCAGCCCGATTTGTCCTGATCGTGAAAACGGCGCACCTGCACGGCGATGGATGGGATGATGCTGCCAACAGCAAAAATCACCAGAACCACCAGTCCCAGCCAAAACAGAATGCCGGGCGCAGCCTGACCGGATTCATCCAGCGACATACCACCAGCGAACATTACAGCCATGCACACCATGGTCACCAGCAGGCTGAACAGCACGAACATCCAGTATTCCTTGCGCTGCGAACGCCCCGAAAAATCGGCATAGCGGCGATACGGCATCAGCATCCATTCCATCGACATTCCCCCTTTTGGCCGTGCCATCCACAGCACATGAAAGCGTATGGGCCACGATTTGGTTTCAACTGCAAGCGCGGCCCGTCACATTGGGCCAATCAGTTGCCAACAAGCACGAAGGGCGCCCATGTTGCCGGATGCGCCCCGCCCGGCACTTTTGCATCGCGCAGAATGGAAATCTGGGCGCGGCGCAGGGCTTCGGCACGGGACACTGCCACTTTGCCCGCACCGTTCAACGTGTCGAGAGTCAGACGGCTGGCCACGTCATCGCGCACCGGCCAGTGCGACAACAGGAGCGAACGCGCACCTGCCGCCACGAAAGCGCGGGCCAGACCGGAGAATGTCGGCGCGGCTTCGCCATCACCCGCGCTGGTATCGCAGGCGGACAGGATCACCCAGTCCGCATCCAGCCGCAACTTGGCAATTTCGGATGCGGTGAGCAAACCGTCGTCCTGTTCGGTGGCAACGTCGGGTGGCGTCAGCACCAGCGCCGGTTCAACCAGATCGCGGAACGCGCCACCAACAAGGCCATGGGTGGCAAAGGCCAACACATTGGCCTGTTCAAGCGGCGCAGCCTTGACCGCCGTTTCCGTGGCATCCCGACCGATGAGCAAGGCAGGCTGGCCGGAGAACGCGCTGGCCATGCGTCGCAGTTCATCTTCTGCGCCAGGCAGGCTGGCCAGTTGGCGCAGGGCGGTTGCACTGGTATCCCCAGAGCGCAGCAGCGGGGCAGACCGGGTGGCCAGTTGCACCGGTTTGCCCAGCACCGGTGCGCCGATCCCGGCAAAGGTCTGGGCTTTGCGGGCGCTTTGCCGGGGTGGCAGCGGCAGCGCGCCCAACGGAACAGACACCGCATGATCGACCGCCAGCCAGCGCGTGCGGCGCAGCGCTTGTGCGGATGCATCGTCACCTTGGGGAGCCTGCGTCACCAGTGCGGCAAAAGGCAACGAGGCCAGACTGCCCATGGCAAGAATGCGCAGATCAGGTGCGCTCTCGATGGCATCACGGATCGGCTGGGGAAACAGTACCTGGTAAAGCTCCCACGCCGCCTTGCGATCGAACGCGCCCTGCCCTGCATTGGCAAGGCCAAGATCGATTGATCCGCGCAAACGCTTTTCAAGGTTCAGCAATGCGCGTGGCGCAATGGGTGAAGACGCGATGGCCGTGTGCTGTGCGGTAATGGCCAGAACGACCAGACCTTCTTCGTCCTGTCCATAGAGCACCATGGCCTGCCCCGATGTCATGGCCTTTTGCGCGGCGACAAGGGAAGCTGGCTCTACGGCTGTTTGCGCCGAATAACCCGGAATCAAAGCGGCAAGGCGAGCATCCTCCACGCGCAAGTTCGCATCGATTTGTGCCAATTGACGATTTATATCTTCGGCCACTTCGCCGTTCCCTGCGGCCACCTGCGCGTTGAGCGTGCGACGCAAACGCGCCCCATCCGCGGCAAGCGCCTGATAGCGTCGTGTCGCTTCGACAGCATCGGGTGTTCCGGAAGCGCGTAACAAGGCAAAGCTGGACATCGCACTCTGCAGATCGCCCAGGTTGGCAAGTTGCAGCGCTTCGAACGCCTGCGCGGCGTCGCCCGCCTGCATGGCAAGACGGGCATGCTGGACGAACAGAAAATGATACTGTTCGGCCAGTCGGGTTACTTCTGCACGCGGAGTTGCGCGATCAAGCAACCGTGTTCGTGCCGGAGCAAGGATTGTGGCTGTGCGGGCCAAGGCTCCCGACACGTCGCCTTTGCGCGCAGCAATGTCTTCAGCGAAAACGCGCCCGGCAAGGCGGCGGGCGTTGGAATCCAAAGAGCGCTTCTCGAACGCTGCGTTTGCGTGTGCCAGCAGCGGCGCCGCATCGTCCAAACGGCCATTGGAAATCAGTTCGCGGGCAAGATTGACTTCGGCCAGGATAACGTCGGGATGTTCCGGTGAAGGAGAGCGTTCACGGCCCAGTCGCAACGCCTTTTCGCGCAGTGCCAGCGACAACGCCTTGTCACCCCGCCATGCAGCCATCCTGGCGACCTGCCCCGTGGCGGTGGCAGCTATGGTCAAGTTGTTCTTGTCGTTGTTCTTCTCAAAAATTGTAGCCGCACGTTCATAGAAGGGCAGTGCTTCATCCTTGGCGCCCGAATTGTCTAAGGCGAAACCCAGCGCGCTGAGCGAAAATGCAATATCAGGGTGATCTGCGGGATAAGCCTTGATCCGCAGATCAAGCGTGCGGCGGATCACCGGGATAGCCTGTGCATAAAGGCCGGAATCGTTAAGTGAGGCTCCAAGCTGGTTGAGCGCAGCCATCGTGACGCGATGATCTTCGCCCAAATGGCTTTCCGCATAGATGGCGGCTTCGCGTGCAGGTTCAATCGACGATGCCGTATCACCCGACTGTACCAGCAGCGCAGCAAGGCTAAGGCCGAAGATCGCCGGTTGTTCCACATCATCACCGGTAAGATCGGCATGGGTGCGGGCAAGGCGCAGCGCTTCACGCACCAGCGGAATGGCTTTTAACGGGTTTCCGCGGCGAAAATCGACCAGCGCCATCCCGTAAAGCGCTGACGCATATTCAATGCTTTCCTTCCCGGCCGTTTGTGCGGTCAACTCAAGCGCACGGGCTTTGTAGCGGGTCGCCTCATCCAACTTGCCCAGTGAGGAATAGAGCGAGCCAATATTGTTGACGAGTTCGGCGCGGTCCGGCGTCATCGCGTATTTTCCGCTATCAAGTTCGGCTTCCAGCCGGTGATAAATCCCCAGCGCTTCATCATAGCGATCAAGCCAGAACAGCGCGTTGGCACGGCTGGCTTCGGCATAAATCAGGTCCAGCCGTTGGATGCCTTTGGCTTTTGCCGCACGCGCAAGCACGGCATCGATTTTCGCCAGCGCCTCGGCAGGTTTGCCCGCCGTGTCCATCGTTTTCAGCGCGCGCACTTCATCTGCGAGGGTCCGCGCGGGGCTGACGGCCAATACCGGCTTGTTTGCCTCAGCCGCTGAAACGGCACCTGGAATCGCCACAGCCAGCGCTGCGACGCAGAACATCCTCACCATCGTTATCGCACCCCAGGCATTCCTGCTTGGGATCAATGGTTAACGCTCCAGTGCCTGAGCGCCAGTGCGTTTCAGCACAATTTTACTTAAGCCAACCCGCTTCGCGATACCACGCAGCCGTAGCATGAAGCCCCATCGCGGTTTCAACCTGAGGGGTCCACAGTGCGGGCGGCGGCTGGTTGCCTGCGCCCGCGCGCCAATCGGGGTGGCACATGTAGCCAACGCGATCCATGGTCAGCTTGGCGCCCTTGCCCCGGAAACGTGCGTCCAGCTTTGCCCCCAGACGCAGCATTCCAGCGGGAAGATTCAGGGCGGTCACGCGCTTGCCCACGGCCATTCCAATGGCTTTGGCAATGTCGTTGTGGCTCCAGCCGCCCGGTGTGCCGTCGTCCGGCTCGAACGTCATATGGGTCACGTCTTCACCGCCGGGGATCAGTGCCAGCAGCAACCGGGCCAGATCGTTGACGTGGATAAGCGAGGCGTAACCTTTGGGCGGCACCGGCAGGAAGCCAAACCGTGCCGCCTTGAACATATCCAGCGTGTCGGTATCGCGCGGACCATATACCCATGGCGGCCGCACCACGGTCCAGTCCAGGGAACTGGCCTTGACGATCTTTTCCCCGCGCAGCTTGGACTTGCCATAGATCGACAGGCCAGGTTCGCGGGCGGAAAGCGAGGATACGTGGACGAAGCGTGGCACGCCCGCATTCAATGCGGCGTTGACCACGTTCAGCGTGCCCCAGACGTTGCCGTCCTCAAACTCCTTGGGATCAGGCGCGTTGACCACGCCTGCAATGTGCAAAACCACGCTGGCCCGACCCACAAGGCGTTGGAGCGCGCGCTTGTCGTTCAGATCACCCTGAACCCATTCCACGCCAGCACGCGCCTCTTGCGGGCGACGGGCCAGAGCGCGCACTTCAATTCCGGCGCGGGCGGCAAATTCCAGAACAGCCTGCCCAACGAACCCGGTTGCCCCGGTAATCGCCAGCAATTCTGCGGCCATTACAACAGCACCATCTGGTCACGGTGGATCAGGGCAGAGCGTGGGGCATAGCCCAGCAGGTCTTCATGTTCGCGGCTGTGATGGCCCATCAGGCGGGCGCATTCAGCCGCGTCATATTCAGACAGGCCGCGCGCCAGTGTGTGCCCGTCGGGGCCAAGCACGGCGATAGCATCACCCCGCTGAAAATCGCCATCAACCGCAGTGACGCCCGCCGCCAGCAGGCTGGACCCGCGCGCCAGTGCAGCGGCCGCCCCGGCATCGACATGCACACGCCCACGCATCCGCATCCGCCCGCCCAGCCACGCCTTGCGCGCCTGCTTGCGCCCGCGCGGCAGAAACAACGTGCCGCGATCAGTCGTCATGGCTGCGCCAATGGGCGACACCGGCTGACCGTCGATAATCGCCAGCGCCATGCCCGCCAGTTCGGCAATCTCGGCCGCCTGCAGCTTGGACGTCATCCCCCCCGACCCAAGGCCAGAGGATGAACCACCGGTTGCCATGGCGTGAATTTCCGCCGTCACACCCTTTACCACCGGAATACGTACCGCACCGGGCTGGCGCGGATCGCGATCATAAAGCCCGTCAATATCGGACAGCAGCAGCACGCCGTTCGCCCCCGCCGCCTGCCCGACGCGGGCAGCAAGACGATCATTGTCGCCAAAGCGGATTTCCTGCGTGGCGACCGAATCGTTCTCGTTGATGACCGGCACCGCGCCCGCCGCCAGCAGCGTGCCCAGCGTGGCGGTGACGTTCAAATAACGGCGGCGATCTTCAAGATCCTCCAACGTCAGCAGAATCTGCGCAGCGGCAAGCCCATGCTGGCCCAGCAGTTCGGCCCACACCCCCGCCAGCGCAATCTGGCCAACCGATGCAGCGGCCTGCGCATCCGAAAGGCTGCCCCGCCCACCTTTGGCGAGGCCCAACTTGCGTGCGCCCAGCGCAATCGCGCCGGACGACACGACGATCACTTCCTGCCCGGCGGCACGCGCAGCGGCAATTTCTGCCACCAGCGCCGTCAGCCATTCGCGGCGTGGCGCACCATCTTTGCCGACAAGCAATGCCGATCCCACCTTCACCACAAGGCGCGGGCAGGTCTGGGCGTCGGTCAGATGGGCAAGCTGGGTGATCTTCATTGAGGCCGCTTAGGGTATTTGTGACAGGGCGTGAAGTGCTACCCGTCGTGTGGGAGGCGCCGACTGACGATAGTCTTGGCCACACCATGTTCGCGTGGCGGTGAAATCGTCCAGCGCCGATCTGATCAAGCAGATGCCGGGTCACGCTGCGCGCAATTCAACCTTGCCAAGTGGATTTCAATCATGAGCCTCGCTGACAGTGGCCGCCGTCTGTTCCTTGCGGCGCTTGCGGCGGGCGGAATAATGGCCCCTGCGATCGCACGTTCACGCACGCCGAGAACGCTTCAGTCGGCAGGCACCGAGTCCCTGCTGCTGCGCGACGGGCATGACATGGCGCAAGGCCGATTCGGCGTGGTCCATTACCGATATAATGGCCCCGGACGCATAACCGGCAAAACCCCATTGCTTTGCCTGCACGCATCGCCGGGTTCCGGGATCGGTTTCGCCAACTTTCTGCGTGAAATGGGCACGGACCGGCTGACCATTGCAGCTGACAACCCCGGCTTCGGGTTGTCGGACCGCCCCCCGCATCCCTCAACCATTGTTGATTTTGCCGGGGCGATGAGTGACCTCATCGACCGGCTGGGCCTGCAGCGGGTCGACGTGGTGGGCAGCCATACCGGGTCAGCCACTGCCATCGAACTGGCCAGACAACGTCCGGGCGCCATTCACCGGATTGTCCTTCATTCGGCGCTGATGTTCACACCCAAGGAAATTGCCGATTATAAAGCACGCCTTGAAGGTTCAGTCCCCGGAACCCTGAATGCCGCAGCAGACCGGCTTCCGCCGCTATGGCAAAAATTCAGCCGGTTCAGAAGCGAGCTGGGAGACACCGACGCATGGCAGCTCTTTTGGGAAATGAATCGCGATCCGACCCACTCAGGCTGGGGCCACGACGCAGCCTTTGCTTATGACTTTGCCGCCACGGTCAAGACAATCGCTCAGCCGATTCTCGTTCTGAATCCGAAAGAAGGGTTGTCCCCGATTACCGCCCGTATTCGCGGTGTTGCCCCCAACATCGACGTAATCGACCTACCGTATGGCGATGGCCTGTTCAGCGGCCATGCCGCCGACATCGCGCCACTCGTCAGGAAACACCTTGACCGCAAGATCCCCTAGATCGGTGACCAGGGCTTTTCGTCCGCCACGTCTTCAACCTCGCCGGTAGGGCGTTCCGTAACCGTGGCGGCAGGCAGGTAGCCAAGCACCGCGTCCAGCAGCGCCTCCATACCCTTCCCCGTAGCGCCAGAGATCGGGAACACGCGTTCAGCGCCTGCTTCAAGAAGTTCGTCGCTGAACGCCTTGATCAGTTCCTTGTCGACAAGATCGATCTTGTTCAGTGCCACCAGCCGAGGCTTGTCACCCAAGCCGGCACCATAGGCTTCCAGTTCACCCTCGACGATGTGCATGGCTTCTACCGGATCGGTATCGCTGTGAATGTCGATCAGGTGAATCAGCACGCGACAGCGCTCAATATGACCAAGGAAACGGTCCCCAATGCCTGCGCCGTCTGCCGCGCCTTCGATCAGGCCGGGAATGTCGGCCAGCACGAATTCGCGGGCGCGATGGCTAACCACGCCAAGCTGCGGGCGCAGCGTGGTGAAAGCGTAATCGCCCACTTTTGCCTTGGCATTGGTGATCTGGTTGATGAACGTGGATTTGCCCGCGTTGGGCAGCCCCACCAGACCAGCATCGGCCAGCAGTTTCAGCCTTAGCCAGACATACATTTCCTCACCCGGCCAGCCGGGGCCGGACTGGCGCGGGGCACGGTTGGTCGATGTCTTGTAGCTGGCATTGCCGCGCCCGCCATCGCCACCGCGCAGCAGGACAACGCGCTTGCCCACTTCGGTCATGTCCAGCAGCACGGTTTCGCGATCATCATCGAGAACCTGCGTGCCTACCGGAACCTTGATGACCAGATCTTCGCCACCTGCGCCGGTGCGATCAGTGCCTGCACCGCCCTGTCCGCGCTGTGCTTTGAAGTGTTGGGCATAGCGGAAGTCGATCAGCGTATTAAGACCGGCCACAGCTTCAAACACAATGTCGCCGCCCTTGCCGCCATTGCCACCGTTGGGGCCGCCGTATTCGACGTACTTTTCACGCCGGAACGCAACTGCGCCGGGGCCGCCCTGCCCGGAACGGATGAAAATTTTGGCCTGATCGAGAAAATGCATGGGCGTTATTGATCCAACTGACGTTCTGCAAGAACATGACAGGCCCGAATGCAATTGGAACAAGCCTGCCCCGAAGCGAGCCTTACATACCCGTTCATGGAGTGCTTGTAACCGTGAACCGCAAGGCGCCTGCCCGATCAGACGGTTCGATGACACCTGGTGGAGCCGAGGGGGATCGAACCCCTGACCTCGTCATTGCGAACGACGCGCTCTCCCATCTGAGCTACGGCCCCGTTCCTGGCATCGTCCGACATGACTTTGCCGGAAGAGCCGCCATTAGCGCAGCGCTCCCGGCCTGCAAAGACCAAAATTCAGATTTCTTGCGTGCCCGCCACCGGGGATCAGCCGTTAACGTCTCTGCTAATTTCCTGCCCCGCCACCCGTGTGCCCAGCCGCAGGCGGCAGAACCACAGCTGGCTGCGCGGTGGTAACCGGCACGCCATACTGCGTTTGCCATGCCGCCAGATCGCGACGGTAAGTTTCATAGCGGCGATAGAAATCGTCGAAGACGACTTCGATATTGGGCAGGCTGCGGACCGCAAAGGCTTCAAGTTCAACCGATTTCACCGGCGCAGCATCACGGCTGACCGCCAGCACCGCATCGCAGAAATCGGGCAGCGTCGGCGGCAAGGCAAAGTGATTGTACAGTGCGGTCATATAGGATTCGCGCGGAGCGATGAACTTCGCGCCATACTTTTTGCGGAATTCGGCATCGACGTTGGTATTGGCCTTGGCCAGCGTCTTGGTATGCGCCTTCAGGAAAACCTTATAGTTCGCCAGAATATCGACATGCTGCGGTGCATGGCAATTGAGCGCAGCGACATTGTAAGCCGAACGCAAGTTCCACAACATCTGGTTGGGCGAAATGTTGCGGTTTAGCGAATGACGCAGACCGCTGGCGTCCGCTGCCGGAACCGGCAGATTGTCTGACGCCCCGTTGGGTGCCTTCGGCTTTGGCGGGATAATCACTACCTTGGGCGGTGGCGGCGGTGGCGGCGGCGGAGGCGGCGCAGGTTTTGGCGCACAGGAAGCCAGGCCAATGGCCAGAGCGGAAACGAAGATGGTTGGCGCAACAACGCGCCCGATACGAAACATTGGCATTTCCCCCAGACGGTCCTGCAGACACTCGACAAAATAAGTGCCCTGCCCAACCTTTCTGTAAGCTGAAAAGTAACTCTAGCGCTGCTTGACGGGAATGAGAATCCCCCATGCACAGAAAACCCGGCGAACCGTTAGGCTCACCGGGTTGCTGCTTCCGATCAATCTACCATCAGATCAGCGGCGATCGCCCATGAACTGCAGCAGGAACTGGAACATGTTGATGAAGTCGAGGTACAGGCTCAACGCGCCCATAACCACAGCCTTGCCTGCAAATTCAGTACCCGCGACATAGGCGTATTCTGCCTTGAGGCGCTGCGTGTCATAGGCGGTAAGGCCCGCAAAGATCAGCACGCCAAGGAAGCTGATTGCCCATGCAAGGCCTGACGACTGCACAAATAGGTTAACCAGCGATGCGATCAGCAGGCCGACGACACCCATGATGAGGAAGCTGCCGAAACCCGTCAGATCCTTTTTCGTGGTGTAGCCAAACAGGCTGAGGCCCGCGAAGGCGCCCGCCGTGGCGAAGAACGTGACCGCGATTGAAGGGCCGGTGTAGATGAAGAAGATCGACGACAGCGACAGGCCCATGGCCACGCTGAAGCCCCAGAACATCGCCTGCATGGCGAAAGTCGAGAGGCGGTTGGCGCCAAAGCTCATAATCATCACGAAGGCCAGCGGTGCGAGCGCCACAACCCAGCGCAGCGGGGTGCCAAACACCGCGCCTGCCGCACCAGACGTTGCGAACAGCAGCGCGATGATGCCCGACAACAGCACGCCCGAAGCCATGTAGTTGTAGATCGACAGCATGTGACGACGCAGACCCGCATCGAACACTTCGCTGCGGCCCTGGACGCCGGAAAGGCTCGGAGACGCGCCGAAGCCCGTTCCGGTGGGCCGAGGGTCGTTCCAGTTTGCCATTTTCAAAGCTCCGTTATGCGGCCCCGATGGCCGCGTAATGCGAATATCGGCCTTGATGCGCGCGGTTTCAAGCGAAACCGGCGCAATGCCAGGTCAATCATTTGTAACGAATTGTTGCGGAGCCGGTTATTGGCGGACTTTTGCCTGCGCGGTCATTTCGGCGCTGCGATCGCGCGCACCGCGCAACGTGTCCTCCATCAGCCGCCCAAGGCGGCTGTCGGCGTCCAGAACGTCGATACCCACCTGCGTCACACCGCCGGGGCTGGCCACGCGGCGGGCCAGTTCACCGGGGGAATGTTCGGATGCGGCAGCCAGCAGGGCCGAGCCTTCGACCATCGACAGCGCCAACCGATCCGCCTGTTCGCGCGGCAAGCCCAGCGCAGCAGCCCCTTCGGCCAATGCATCGATAAAGCGATAGACGAATGCCGGGCCAGACCCTGCCAGCGCGGTGACCAGATCCATCTGCCCTTCATCGGCCAACCATTCCGCCTGACCCAAGGGCTTCATCAGATCGTCGGTCTGGCGACGGGCAGCGTCGTCCGCATCACCCACCAGCGCAATCGGAGACTTGCCCAGCGCAGCGGCAAGGTTGGGCATGACCCGCACAATCGCGCGCGCCTGCGGGAATGCAGCACGCAAAGTCGAAAGATCAACCCCGGCAAGGATCGACAACAGCAGCGTCCCTTGCCCCACAAGCGGGCGGATTGCCGCCGTTGCTTCGGGCAGTTGCTGTGGCTTGAAGCCCAACAGCACGACGTCAAACGCACCTTCCCCCTGCGGCGCAGCATTCAGCAAACGCACGCCGGACGGGGCAACCTGCAGATAGGGATCGACTACGGTAAAGGTATCGGGGGCAAGACCACCTGCCAACCACCCCTTGAGCATGGCACCGCCCATGTTGCCGCAGCCGAACTGAAGGAAAGTGCTGGTCATTAGGGGAAGCCTCTTTGAATCATGATGCGCGATCCATGCCGGGCATCACCCGGCACAGCAAGACTTCAGGCTTCGCCTGCGGCATCCACCAACGCGCTGGCAAGCGCTTCGGACGGGCTTTTGTCGCCCCACAGGATGAACTGAAACGCCGGATAAAAGCGGTCGCATTCATCCACTGCCGCCTCGATCGCCGCCTGCGCCTGACCAAGGCTGAGCAATCCTTCATCGCCCAGCATCAGCCCATGGCGATAGAGCAGCACCGAACCATTGGACCAGATATCGAAGTGCCCAATCCAGACCTGTTCGTTGATAAGAGCCATCAGTTCGAACACTGGACCCTTCTTGTCATCCGCAATGCGAATGTCGGGCAGGCACAGAATCTGCAGAACGTGATCTTCGGCCCGCCAGATCGCGCGGATCTGATAGTTTGCCCACGACCCTTGAATTTCGCCGGTCACTTCATCGTCAGAGACGAATTCGCAAGGCCAGCCCCGCGCCTCGAACAAAGAGGCAATCATGTCGACCGGCGCAGCCTCGTCGCGCTCGTTGTCGTCATGGCTGGTCCGCATGTTACGTCCCCTGAACACTCGATGGACCCTCCGGGATGGACGGCCCCGGCAGGCGGAATGCCCGACCTGCCGCTAAGACAGTCCATGAAGGGTTCCCCCCCTTCCCGACAATCATGGGTTAACAGGCGGTTGGGTAAAACTCGATAAGCTTGTGGGAAAGCTGTGGACAAGGAGTGAACAACCGCCGCCGTCCCATCGCTTATTTCAGCGCAAGGCTGTCCACAGCCTGTCCGGCAGGACTGGTCCACTGATAACTGGAAACGCCACTTTTGCGAAGCTTGCCAATGAATTCCTGCGCAACAGCCTCACTTTCGAACGGGCCGGTCAACAGGCGGAAGTTGCTGCGCCATGGCGACAGGTAAGGCTTGCGCCCCCGCAGCACTGCGGGCGCTTCCTTAACAAGGCGATTCCATTCGTTGTGCATCACGGCCTTATTCGCGCCTGTCAGCACCTGCACCCATATGCGGCTCGGATGGCTGGGCGTAACTTTTTTGGCCTTGGCGTCCTTGGTGTCCTTGGCGTCTTTTGCGGCTTTGGCAGGGCGCTGGTCCTTCGCTGCAGGCTTTTCAACTTCCTTCGTAGCGATGCGCGAAACGTCGGCAGGACCGTCCGGTCGCTCACCTCGCGGGTCAGTACGCGGGGGTTGCGGCGCAGTTTTTGGCGGCAGGCGAGTAATGTCCACTGCCGCTGTCTGCACCTGCTTCTCTTCCGGCGGTGGCGTAAAGCTTTTGAACAGGGACGAAAAATCTGCAGCCTTTTCAGACGCACCAGCGCTTTCCAGCACCGCAGGAACAGCCGGTTGAGGCGGCGCTGCTGCGATTGCAACCGCAGCCGGTGGAGAAACCGAAGGGCTTGGCGTCGATACCGATAGCGTCTGAGTTGAGGGCAAGGCCGGAACTGCGGTCGTCGCGGTTGCGGCTTCGGTCGATCCGCCCAGCTTTGCCAGATCAAAGCCAGACGGCGCCGTCGATACGACCGGCACGGCTGCGGGTGGAGTGATCGGCGGGGCAACCGTTTGTGCCGCCATCTGCGCAGGTGGCAGAACGGGCGCTTGTTTGGCCGGAACCGGGGCGGGCTTGGGCGCCACGACAGCAGTAGGCGTCGCCGACGGGGGGAGCGGTGTTGAGGTGCCCGGCGCGGTGAAGGCCGGGCGAACAGCCCCCGGCGGCACATCCAGCACGGAAAGGACAGTCGGGCGGGGTGATGCCGGAACTCGGGCTGGAACAGGCGATGACCTGACTGGCGCTGCTGCGGCCAGCGCATCAGGCGCAGGTGTCAGTGGTGAAGCAGACGATGGCGATACAGGCAATGGCCGGGAAATGGCCTTCACAATCGCAATCTTTTCATCACCCTTGCCGGGACGGCGGCGTTTTTCATGGCTGGCAGTTTCGACGGCCTTAGCCTTCGCCAAACCAAGCGGCGCGCCCACCGGAATCAGTCCGGCTTCAGCAGCGCGCGGAAGGCGCGGGTTGAGCGCAGCATATTGCAGCACGCGCGGATCATCACGCCCGATATCGGCAGCGCGCGGGAAACGTCCAAAATTGGCAGCGGCGGCCTGTTGTGCAGGGGTAAGCCGCGGCATGTAGCGCAAGTATGGCGCAATGCCTGATGCCAACTCCTGCGGCATTGAAGCATAAGCGATGGCCACCGCTTCATCCGGCCCGCCAGTAACCGCCATGACGAATGTGCGCGTGCGCCAGGTCGCGCGGTCCTGCTTCTGGATCAACGGGGCCAGCAGAGCCTCAGCCCCACGTCGATCCCCTGAAATTGCCAGGCTCATCGCATAGTGGCGCGTGACATCATCATCGGCTCCCTTGGCCAGCGCCACCTGATACCAGCGCTGCGCCCGGCCATTGTCGCCCACCAGATCATAAGCCAGCCCACGATCCGCCGCCATCAAGGCGGTATCGGCTCCAGCCCGTTCAGCGTCATCAAAAGCGCGCACTGCATCGACAGGATTTTCGTCTGCAAGATATGCCTTGCCCATCAGCATCCGCGAACGCGCGTTGCCGGGCTGCACTTCATTGGCGCGGGTAAGAAAACCGATGGCGGCATCGCTGTCACCCATGCGCAGTGCCGCTTCGGCAGCATCGAACAGCGCCGTGGTATTGCGCGGATCAGCGGCAAGACGGGACAACGCGGCATTCAAATCCCGGCTGGGACTGGGCGCGATGGATTGCACCACCGGACGCGATACAGTGACCGGTCCATCGAGATCATCATCGGCTTGCGCCATAGCGCGAGGCGATGCAGCCGCCAGAAGTAATCCAACGGCCAGCGCGGCGGACTTAGGAAAACCCTGCGCGTAGGTGAAACGATTCGTCATCCAGCCGCGCTCATACCGACCCAAAGATGAAGCGGCGACAACAAGCCGCCGCTTCGCACATACTTACTGGTTATTCTGACGACCGAGGAAGCGCGGGATGTTGAGCGAGGCTCCCTCATCGCTTTCATCATCCGCCCGGCTGCCCCGCGAAAGGTTTGCCATGCGTTCAAACAAGGTGCTGCCGGCGCCCGGCTTTGCCGCAGGGGCTTCTTCGGTGCGGCCCAGACGCGGCATCACAGGTTCCGATGCAGGCGTGGCCTCCGTTGGCGCTTCAAGACTACCCAACAGCAGTTCATCGCTGGCCGGGGGGGCAGAAGCTTCCTGTGCCGAGGAAAGATCCAGGGTAAGATCAAGCGGTTCAGGCTGGGGAGCAGCAGGCTGCACCGGCTGAACCTGTTCCACAGCCGGGGTCCATGCTTGCGGTGCCGGTTCTGGCGCAGCAGGCTGAGCGATCACCGGAGCAGCTGGAGCCGCCGAAGGCACAGCAGGTCCGCGCGCTGCCGAGGGGATCGATACCGGGCGCGCAGCCACTTCGGCCTGTTCGACGCTTTGTTCGATACCCGTGGCGACAACCGACACCCGAATCTTGCCACCAAGATTGGGGTTGAACGCCGAACCCCAGATGATGTTGGCGTTGGGATCAACCAGTTCGCGAATGTGGTTTGCCGCTTCGTCAACCTCAAGCAGCTTCATGTCGTCGCCGCCGATGATCGAGATGATGACACCCTTGGCACCCTGCATAGACACGCCATCAAGCAGCGGGTTAGCAATAGCGCGTTCAGCGGCTTCCAGCGCGCGGTTGGGGCCTTCACCCTCACCCGTGCCCATCATCGCCTTGCCCATTTCACCCATGACCGAACGCACGTCGGCAAAGTCGAGGTTGATGAGTCCGGGCATGACCATGAGATCGGTGATCGACCGCACACCCTGCTGCAGAACTTCGTCGGCAAGCTGGAACGCTTCCTTGAACGTGGTTTCCGCCTTTGCCACCAGGAAAAGGTTCTGGTTTGGAATGACGATCAGCGTATCGACGTGCTTCTGCAGTTCCTCGATCCCGCTTTCTGCCGCGCGCATGCGGCGCGTGCCTTCGAACAGGAACGGCTTGGTGACCACGCCCACCGTCAACACACCCTTGCGGCGCGCTGCTTCTGCGATCACAGGCGCAGCGCCAGTGCCAGTGCCGCCACCCATGCCTGCGGCGATGAACAGCATGTGGACGCCTTCCAGCGACCGTTCGAGATCTTCGATGGTTTCTTCCGCAGCCGCACGGCCCACTTCGGGGCGAGCACCGGCACCAAGACCCTGCGTGATATCAGGGCCAAGCTGGATGCGGTGTTCAGCGATGGAATTATTAAGCGCCTGAGCATCGGTATTGACGACGACGAAATCGACGCCTTCGATCTTGGCGTTAATCATGTTCGCGATGGCATTGCCGCCTGCGCCGCCAACCCCGATCACCGTGATCCGGGGACGAAGTTCGTCAATTGCCGGCGGTCCGATGTTGATGCTCATTATCAGTCTCCCAAGCGGGTCTGCTTCGCCTTTGGCGGGACTTGGCCTTTGGCGAGATTGAAAAAGTTCACCGCAACCTGTTGCACAAGGCAGTAAGACGAATCAAAGGCGGTTTCGCCTTTTCCACAGGTTGCAGCACTATGACGGCCCGCGTTTGCCCCATTTTGGAGTTGTGACAAGGCAAAACCCGTTCAGAAATAGTCCTTAACCGCTCGCAACAGCCGACTCGCCAGCTTCGCTCCCTTGTAGGAGACGGTGGGTGTGTAGGCCGGCCCAATGGCGCGAATGTCCACCGGGTCGGCCGCGGCGAAAAGGACCAAGCCAACCAAGGTCGATGAACTGGGTGTTGCATGTCCCGGCGGCAGGCCCAGCATCGTCGGCGGTGAACCGATCCTTACCGGCCTGCCCAGCGCGGATTGGGCATAGTCGGCAAGGCCGGGCAATTGCGCCCCGCCCCCGGTCAACACCACCTGTTGCCCAGTTTGTCCGACAAAACCCAGCGCCTTCAACGCTTTTGACACTTCTTCAGAGAAGAAGCCCAGTTGCTGCGTAATCACCGAGATCAATTCCGCACGCGGAATACGATTCTTGTCATCCGCATGGCGCGCCACCGGACCGCCTTCAGGATCCCCCGGGGCGTTGACCGGGATCATCTCACGATGGTCGGCAGGGCTGGCGATGGCCGATCCCGACATGCATTTCAGCCGCTCTGCCTGATAGCGGCGGATACCAAAGGCCGATGCGATGGCGTCGGTAATATCGCCCGAACCATACTGGATGACCTGCATGCCCAGAAGCATACCTGCCGCATGGACGGAAACGGTCGTCACCTCTGCGCCGAATTCGACCAGTGCAACGCCCAGTTCACGCTCTTCCGGAGTAAGACAGGCGTGCCCGGCCGCAACGGGCGATCCAACTACAGTTTCCACGTCGAGGTGCGCATTCTGCACCGCTTCGGTAATGTTCCGCACTGGCGCGCCATCAGCCAACATGACATGGATATCCACGGCCAGCCGTTCAGCATGTAGCCCCTTAGGGTTGGGCACGCCATGCGCGCCATCCAGCGTATAATGCGCAGGCTGGGCGTGCAGCACGGTGCGGCCATCGGGCTGAATCACTTCCCGCCCGGCAACCAGCAGATGTTCGATATCATCCTGTTCGATCCGGCGTCCGCCGATATCGACCTCAATCCGCGCGGTGGTGCTGGCAAGGCCTGCCCCGGAACAACCGATCCACACCTTTTGGATGCCGATGTTCGCCATCTTTTCAGCGCGTTCAATCGCATCGCGCACCGAATGGGTGGCAGCCTGCATATCAGTGACATAGCCGCGCTTGATCCCTTGCGCAGCACGATGGCCAGATCCCATGACCACCATTTCACCGGTTTCGGAAAGCCCGGCAATCATCGCGGATACCCGGAACGAGCCGATGTTGACGGCGGCAAAAACCTTCGAGATGCGCGGGGTTGCCATCGCGGATCAGTCTTCCACTGACGGTTTGGCGGCGGCGGCCAGTTTTTTGGCTTCCGCCTTTGTCTGTTCGGCGGCGCGCTTTTCTTCGGCCACTTCCTCGGCATGGCCGGGCACGCGCATATAGATGCGGTCGGGCGCGCGCATATCGAATGCAGCAACCTTTCCGCCCAGCAGGCGATTTACGCCATCCATCCGCGCAAAGCTCAACAATGCTCCGGCAGAGCGTTCATCGCCTTCGGGCAAAGCCAGCACCTGCCCGCTTTTGAAGGTCAGATTCCAGCGCCGGTTGCCGACCCATTCGGCGCCTGCGACCTGTGGTTTCAATGCAGGTGCCGCATCCAGCAGGTGGCCCAGATCCTGCACGCGCTGGCCCACGCCCATGCCTTCCAGCACCAGCATACCCTTGGCGCGGTCCTTGCGGACAGGTTCCAGTTCGGCCCCGGTTTCGTCGATCAGCACCAGCCGGTCAGCCTTCTTCAGGACGGCATGCGGCGCGCGTTCGACGATATCAATCACCAGCGTATCGGGCAGTTTGCGCGATACGCGCGCATCTTTAACCCATGACAGTTCGTTCAATTCATCCCGCAGCGCAGCAAGATCGAGCGTAGTCATCGCGCGATCATTCTGGCCGAGGATCTTTTCGTATATCTTCAATTCGTTCATGCGGTTGACGCCGCGAACTTCAAGATGGCTGACCTTAAACCCGGCACTGGACGCAACCATTGATGCCTGTTCTGATACCAGCGCGGGGACCCCTGCCATGGCAGCGACTATCCACACCAATGCCACCGCAACCCCCAGAATCACCGTCATCAAGATGCGGTGCAGGGTTTCATCGCTGAACGGCACCCAGCGCATCACGCTGTCGACGATAGAGCCGGTTTGCTGGCGCGCAGTCTGAACCTTGCGCTGCGTCGTGCGCGAAGCCGCCGCACGCCGCACACCCTTTCCGCCTCGCTTGATCGTCTGCCCCATGATAATCAGGCCTTTCCGCCATCCTGCAACGCTTCGGCAATGATGGCTTCCACCAGATCGGCGTAATCCATGCCCAGCGCGCGCGCCTGCTCGGGCACGAGGCTAAGCGGAGTCATCCCCGGCTGCGTGTTCACTTCCAGCAGGAACAGGCCCTCGGTCCCCTGTTCGTCATCCCAGCGGAAATCGGAACGGCTAGTGCCCTTGCAACCCAGCAACTGATGCGCACGCAGGGCAATTTGCTTGCACGCTTCGGTCACATCATCCGGAATTTCGGCCGGGCAGATGTGGTCGGTCATCCCGTCGGTATATTTGGCGTCGAAATCGTAGAAACCCGATTTCGGGCGCAGTTCAGTGACGAGCAGCGCGCGGTCCCCGATGACCGCCGTAGTCAGTTCACGCCCACGAATGAACGGTTCAGCCAGCAGTTCGTCAAATTCCTGCCACGGCCCCTTGCTGTCCGCGCTGATCGGGTTGCCATAATTGCCATCAGCCATGACAATAGCCACGCCCACCGACGAACCTTCATTTACGGGTTTGAGCACATAAGGGCGCGGCAGGGGATCGGCTTTGTACAGGTCCGCCGTTTTCACCACGCGCCCGCCCGGCATGGGAATCCCATGCGGCACAAGCGTCTGCTTGGTCAGTTCCTTGTCGATGGCGATCACCGACGTCGCCAAGCCGGAATGCGTATAAGTAAGGCCCATGATGTCCATCAGGCCCTGAATCGAACCATCTTCTCCAGGCGTTCCGTGCAGCGCATTGAACACCACATCGGGCATTGCCTCAGCCAGACGGAGCGCCACGTCGCGGTCCATGTCGATCCGCGTCACCTGATGGCCTTTGGATTCCAGCGCCTTGGCCACACCTTCGCCCGACATCAGACTGACCGGACGTTCGCTGGACCAGCCGCCCATCAGCACCGCGACATGAAGTTTCGGAATTGTCACGGCCTGCCTATCCTTTTGATTTCCCATTCAAGGTCCACACCAGAGTGGTCTTTCACCCGGCGCCGAACCTCATCGCCCAAACCTTCAATCTCGGCACTGGTCGCCGTGCCGGTGTTGATCAGGAAATTGGTGTGCTTTTCGCTGACTTGTGCGCCACCCATGGCCAGCCCCCGGCACCCGGCCTTGTCAACCAGTTCCCATGCCTTCCCGCCATCCGGGTTCTTGAAGGTGGAACCGCCGGTCTTGCTGCGCAGTGGCTGCGATGCCTCGCGCGCGGCACTGATGCGGTCCATTTCGGTCTGGATGGCATCCGCATCGCCCGGCTCACCGCGAAAACGCGCGGCCACAACGATGCAGCCATCGACAAGATCGGAATGGCGATAGGTATAGCCCAGTTCCGACAGCGGCAGCGTGACGATTTCGCCCGAACGGATCACCACGTCGCAATCGATCAGGATATCCTTGACCTCCCGCCCATAGGCGCCGCCGTTCATCCGCACGAAGCCGCCGACCGTGCCGGGGATCGAGCGAAGAAATTCCAGTCCGGCAATACCGTTGTCGCGCGCGGTGGAGGACACCAGAATACCGCTGGCCCCGCCCCCGCAATTCAACGTCACGGCGTCCACCCGTTCAACTTTGGCAAAAGCCTTGCCCAGACGGATCACCACACCCGGCACGCCGCCATCACGCACGATCAGGTTGGATCCCAGCCCCAGCGCCATGACCGGCACATCGGGCGCAAGACCTGCCAGAAAGTCCTGAAGATCGGCCACGTCCTTGGGTTCGAACAGCCAGTCAGCCGTGCCGCCGGACTTGAACCATACCAGCGGAGCGAGCGGTGCATTTTGAGTCAGTTTGCCGCGAACCAGCGGCAGCGCGGTGGTCGTCACCCCTGTCCCCTTTCGCGCGCGATCGCTTCGGCCAGACCTGCCGCCCATTTGGTGATGTCGCCCGCGCCAAGACACACGATCATGTCGCCCGTTTGCGCCACACTCGCCAGTTCTTTGGCCAATGCATCCGCGCCGCTGACAAGATGCGCGCTGCGGTGGCCACGTGCCTTGATGCCTTCGACCATCGCCGCGCTGTCAACGCCATCAATCGGCAGTTCACCCGCGGCATAGACCGGTGCGGCATAGACCACGTCGGCATCGTTGAACGCGCCCTGGAAGTCTTCCATGTGGTCGCGCAGGCGGGTGAAGCGATGCGGCTGCGCCACGGCAATCACGCGCCCCTGCACGCCCTCGCGCGCAGCGGCCAGAACAGCGCGAATTTCGACCGGATGATGCCCGTAATCGTCGATTACGGTGATGCCGTCCACTTCACCAACCTTGGTAAAGCGCCGCTTGACCCCGCCGAACTTGCCAAAGCCGCCCCGGATCAGATCGTCCGAAACGCCCATTTCCACAGCCACGGCCACAGCGGCCAGTGCGTTCTGCACGTTGTGGCGGCCCGGCATCGGCAATTCGATGCCTTCGATGCGGCGGAACGAACCATCACGCTGGCGCAGCACGGCGGTAAAGCGGTTGCCGCCGGGAATTGGCGTCACGTTTTCCCCGCGCACGTCGGCCTGTGCCGAGAAACCATATGTCACCACGCGGCGGTCGCGCACCTTGGGGATGATCGCCTGCACTTCAGGATGATCGATGCACAGCATGGCCGCGCCATAAAACGGCACATTTTCAATGAATTCGACAAAGGCAGACTTCACTTTGTCAAAGCTGCCATAGTGGTCAAGGTGTTCGGGATCGATATTGGTGACAACCGCCAGCGTGCCATCCAGACGCAGGAACGAACCGTCGCTTTCGTCCGCCTCCACCACCATCCAGTCGCTGTCACCCAGACGTGCGTTGGAGCCGTAGGAATTGATGATGCCGCCATTGATCACCGTGGGGTCCACCCCGCCCGCATCCAGCAGGCAGGCGATCATCGATGTGGTCGTGGTCTTGCCATGGGTGCCCGCCACCGCAACGGTGCTTTTCAGGCGCATCAGTTCGGCCAGCATTTCGGCACGGCGCACCACGGGAATGCGGCCTTCCAGCGCGGCGACAACTTCGGGGTTGTCGCGCTTTACGGCAGTAGAAGTCACCACCACGGCAACGCCAGCCACGTTTTCCGCCGCTTGTCCGATCATCACCTTGATGCCACGGCTGCGCAGGCCTTCGACGACATAGCTTTCCGCCATGTCCGACCCCTGCACGGAATAGCCCATGTTGTGCATGACTTCGGCAATGCCCGACATGCCGATGCCGCCGATGCCGACAAAGTGGATCGTGCCGATTTCAGTGCCAACACCCTTCATGCCAGTTGCTCCTGCCCGGCAGCGGCGGTCGCGCTGGTATCCACGCGGATCACGTCCATGATCGGGCTGGCGCCAAAGCTTTCCACAAGGTCGGCCAGATCGTCCACCGCATTGGGCAGACCACAGTTCCACGCACCATGTGCGGCGTTGGCAAGGGTATGGGGATGTTGCGCCATGGCCTGAATCTGTTTCGCAAGTTCCTTGGGGGTGAAGCCGGTCTGGCGGATGGCGCGCGCGCCACCTGCGGCCACCATTTCGCGCGTATTGGCAGCCTGATGATCGTCCGTTGCGATCGGCAGCGGGATCAGGATGGCAGGACGGCCAACCGCAGTCAGTTCCGCAATGGTCGATGCCCCGGCCCGTCCGATAAACAGATGTGCACCAGCAAGCCGCGCCTGCATGTCTTCGAAATAGGTGCCAAGTTCTGCCGGAATTTCATGCGCGGCATAGCGGGCGCGCACCGCCTCAAGGTCTTCGGCGCGGCATTGCTGTGTCACCTGCAACCGGTGACGCAGCGCAGGCGGCAGCATGGCAAGGCCATCGGGCACAACATCTGACAGGATCGACGCGCCCTGACTACCACCGGTCACCAGCACGCGGAACAGGCCGTCTTCGGTAAATTCAGGGAACGGCTCACCGCGTAGCGCCAGCACTTCAGGGCGCACCGGATTGCCCACACGATGCACCTTGCCCCACAGCTTCGGCTCCAGCCGATCAACTTCGCCATAGGCGGTCGCGATAGCGTTCACCCGTTTGGCCAGGAACCGGTTGACCCGGCCCAGCACGGCATTCTGTTCGTGGATCACTGTGGGGATTTTCGCCGCATGGGCCGCAAGCAATGCCGGCAGTGCAGGATACCCGCCAAAGCCGATGACGCATGAAGGCTGGAAGCTTTCAAACAGGCGCAGCGCCATGGCACGCCCCTGCCAGATCGCTTTCAGCCCCTTCCACAGGGCTACCGGGTTCTTGCCGAGACGTCCCGCAGGCAAGACATGCGCAGGCAGGAAATCAGGTTTTCCGGGAATTTTGGCCCCGCGTTCATCAGTGACCAGCGCAACGTGATGCCCGCGCCGCTCAAGCTCTACGGCAAGGGCGAATGCCGGGATCAGGTGGCCGCCTGTGCCGCCTGCTGCCAGCACATAATGTCGGGAAACACCGGTCATTTGCGCACCAAATCTGAAATGTCGAACTGTTCCCGCGAAAGGTAGGGATTGCGACGAGTGATAGCCAGCAACAGGCCCACGCCCAGCAGGAGCGCAATAGTCGACGATCCGCCGTAGCTTATCAGCGGCAAGGTCATACCTTTCGAAGGAAAGAGTTGCAGGTTGACGAGGATGTTAATGAACGCCTGCCCCACCAACTGCGCGGTAAGCCCTGCCGCGGCAAGGATCGTGAACAGATCGTCTTCATCCAGCAGTCGCATCAGCACGCGCAGCGCGATGGCGCAATAGACCACCACCACCACAGCACATGCGATCAACCCGAATTCCTCTCCGATCACCGAAAAGATATAGTCCGTATGCGCTTCGGGCAGCGCGTTCTTGCGGCTACCCAGCCACAGCCCGGCCCCGCTCCACCCGCCGTTAATAAGCGTGCGCATGGCCAGATCAACCTGATCGAACTCTGCCCCGCCGGAAATGAAACTGTCGATACGATGCGTCGCGTTGGGGTAGAACAGATAGGCTGCGACAACCGCGAGAATGCCAGCCCCCATCGACCACAAGATCTTGCTGACCGACAAGCCGGACAGCAGAACCAGCACGAACCACACCCCGCCAAACAACACGGTCGATCCGAAGTCCGGCTGTGCCATCAACAACGCCCCGACCAGCCCCATGATCCCCACGGTAATCGGAATCACCGGAATGTTGGGGTCACGCACCCGCCACGACAGAATCCAGGCGATGGCAATGGCAAAACCGGGCTTCAGGAACTCGGACGGTTGCAGGCTGAACCCAATCCACAACCAGCGCTTGGCCCCCTTCACTTCACTGCCAACCAGCGGCACCAGCACCAGCGCGACAATCATGGCTGCTGCCAGAATGATCGCACCGCGCCGCGCCGCATCCTTGGGCAGGACCGAAGCGAAGAACATGGCAACAAGACCGATCGCCACCCAGCGCAAATGAATCCAGAAAAAGTAAAGATCGCCCAGCACGGTCTTGCTGGTTGAAAGTCGGTGCGCACTGGCAGGCGACGCGGACGCCACGGCAATCGTACCGATCGTCACCAGAAACAGGATCAGACCCAGCAGCACGCGATCAATCTCGCGCCACCAGATCAGCAGTTCGCTGCGGCGACTGCGGCGGAACCGCGTGCCATGCCCCACCACACGCACCCCGCCATCAGGCGTGGTCGTGGTAACCAGCCGGGTCGGGGTGGGCGATGTGCTCATGCCGTCCCAGCCTCCGGCGCGCCACTGCCCGGCGGACAAGGTGCCGCACGGTCCTCGATCAATGCCTCAACGATCTGGCGGAAGCTGTCGCCCCGCGCTTCGAAATCACGGAATTGGTCAAAACTGGCGCAGGCGGGCGAAAGCATCACCACATCGCCCGGTTGCGCCGCTTCCATCGCCTGCCGCACGGCATCGCACAGCATTTCGCTGCGGGTGACAGGCATGACCGGATCAAGGATTTCGGCAAAGCGGGGGCCAGCCTCGCCAATGGTATAGGCAGCGACGACATGGCTGAAATAGGGAGCGCATTCATCCAGATCGTCGCTTTTGGGCAGACCACCCAAAATCCAGTGGATGCGCGGATAAGCCCCCAGTGCGGGCGCCGTGGATGCCGGATTGGTGGCCTTGCTGTCATTGACAAACAGCACGCCATGGGCCTGCGCCACACGTTCCATCCGGTGCGGCAGGCCGACAAAACTGGCAAGCGCGGGCCGCCATACGTCCTCGGCAATGCCAAGCTGGCGCGCGATTTCCACCGCGATTGCTGCGTTCTGCAGGTTGTGCGGCCCCTGCAATGAAGGCCATGCGCTTTGGCCATCCAACGCATCTGGCTGGATGACATGGACGAAGCCCTGCAGGTGCGATGCCGATGCATCGGCTGCGATGGCCAGCGTATCATCATCGCCACAACCGAATACGGCCTGCTGGTCTGCACGCTGCATCTGAAACAAGCGCGCTTTTGACGCGGCATAACCGGCAAAGCCGTCATACCGGTCAAGGTGATCCGGGCTGAGGTTAATCAGCGCGGCAACATCGCAGGCAAGGCCTTGCGTGAGGTCAATCTGATAGCTGGACAGTTCCAGCACATAAACACCACCACTTGCCAGTGGTTCCTGCCCCAGGATCGGCAGGCCGATATTGCCGCCCATCGTGGTCGGCAGGCCAGCGGCCTTGCAGATATGGTGAACCAGCGTGGTCGTGGTCGATTTACCGTTGGTGCCAGTGATGCCCACCACCTTGTGCGGCGGCAGATCGGCGCGGGCCTGCGCAAACAGTTCAATGTCACCAATCACCGGCACGCCGAACGACGCAGCATGGGCGGCAATGGGATGGCGGTTCAGCGGCACGCCAGGCGATACCACCACGCCCGCAAAGCCGGTCAGGTCAATCGTCAGCGGATCGGCAACGGTGCAGCGGCCTTCAAATGCGGCACGCGGTTCTTCGCGGCTGTCCCACACGGTAACGTCAGCGCCGCTTGCCATCAGACTTTCCACGCTGGCCAGCCCTGATCGGGCAAGGCCCAGTACGGCAAAGCGTTTTCCGGCAAAGGCGGGAGAGACGATCATCGCACTTTCAGCGTGGCAAGACCGATCAGCGCCAGCACGATCGACACGATCCAAAAGCGGATCACAACGGTCGACTCCTTCCAGCCAAGCTGTTCGAAGTGGTGATGAATGGGGGCCATGCGGAACACCCGTTTGCCTGTGCGCTTATACACGGCTACCTGCACGATCACCGATACAGCTTCCATCACAAACAACCCGCCAACAATGGCCAGCACGATTTCATGGTGCGCCGCCACCGCGATCACGCCCAGCGCGCCACCCAGCGCAAGGCTGCCGGTATCACCCATGAACACGGCGGCAGGCGGCGCGTTGAACCACAGGAAGGCCAGACCTGCGCCCATCATGGCCGCGCAGAAAATGGCCAGTTCACCCGCGCCCTTGACGTGCGGAATGCCAAGATAGCTGGCAAAGTCCACTCGCCCGGCAAGATAGGCGATGATGGCAAATGTGCCCGCCGCAATAATCACCGGCATGATGGCAAGGCCGTCCAGCCCGTCGGTCAGGTTCACCGCATTCCCTGCGCCGACAATCACGAAGATCGCGAACAGATAATAAAACGGTCCCAACGGGATATACAGATTGCTGAACAGAGGCACGTAAAGGTTGGTTTCCCCTACCGCCAGCCACGCCGCGACAGCGGCCACCACAAATTCGCCCGCAAGACGCACTTTGGCAGGAACGCCCTTGTGTGCGTACTTCGTCACCTTGTCGTAATCGTCGAGAAAGCCGATCAGCCCGAAGCCTAGCGTAACCACGATGCAAGCCCACAGCAGATGGCTGCTGACATCCATCCACAACATCAAAGACAGCAGAAGCGACGTCACGATCATCAGTCCGCCCATCGTCGGCGTGCCGCGCTTAGCCAGATGCGATTGCGGCCCATCCTCGCGGATCGGCTGACCTTTGCCCTGACGCACACGCAGCATGTTGATGAAGCGCGGACCGATGATAAGGCCGATCAGCAGCGCCGTGACCAGCGTAATGCCGGCGCGGAACGTCTGGTAGCGGATAAGGTTGCTAAATCCTTCAAAATTCAGCCATTGCGCCAGCTCGTAGAGCATTCATTGTTCCCTGAGCGTCAACGCGCGCACCAGCGCGCCCAGCCCTACTGAATTCGACCCTTTCACGAGGATTGCATCACCCCCGCGCACGCCATCTGCCGCAAGACATTGCCCCGCTTCCGCCGTGTTCTGCACATGCGACACATCGATTGCAGCGGCAAGCGCAGGCGCATCGCTTTTCCCCAGTGCGTCCGCCAATGCCGCCATTTCGGGGCCGACCAGAATCAACCGGTCGACCTTTGCAGCCGCAATCGGCCCGGCAAGTTCCGCGTGATAGCGCGCCTCATCTGCGCCCAGTTCGCGCATCGCCCCCAAAATGGCAACACGGCGCACAGCGGGCGTGGCACCCAGTTGCTGCAAGGTGGCCGTCATCGAAGCCGGATTGGCGTTGTAGCTTTCATCGATCAGCAGCGCCGCACCCGATCCATCGCCGCCGTCTGCCGCAATAGTGTGGCGCGCGCCGCGCCCGGCAAGGCCAGCCATTTCGGCAAGGGCAAGGCCCGCCGCCCCCAGATCGCCGCCAATCGCTTCTACCGCTGCCATCACCGCCAGCGAATTGGCCACCCAGTGCGCTCCGGGCTGCGCGATGGTGTAGCACAGCTTGCGTCCGCCAAGGTCTGCGGTCACCAGCGTACCGCCGCACGGCGCGGGCAGCGCATCTAGCAGCCGCACTGCCGCATCGCGAGCCGTACCGAAGCTGACCACCCGGCCTGCATGAAGCGCTGCCTTGGCGCGCAACCGTTCGAAATGCGGGCTATCTGCCGGGATGATGGCCACACCACCCGGTTCAAGCCCCTCAAAGATTTCACCTTTGGCCTCGGCAATCGCATCCTCGCCAGCGAAATGGCCGATATGTGCTGGCGCGATCGTGGTGATGATGGCGACGTGCGGACGCACCAGCCGGGTCAGCGCAGCCAGTTCACCCGCATGGTTCATGCCCATTTCGAACACGCCATAAGTGGTGCGGGCGGGCATTCGGGACAGACTGAGGGGGACGCCGACGTGATTGTTGTAGCTCTTGACCGAACGATGCGCCCGGCCCCTGCTTGACCGGTCGAGCGCGGCATAAAGCGCTTCCTTGACCCCGGTCTTACCCGCAGACCCGGTGACGCCAATGATCCCGGCATCGACGCGCGCACGGGCGGCACGGGCCAGCGCTTCAAGCGCTGCAAAAGTGTCATCCACCAACACGTTCGCGCCAAACGTGCCATGTTCCACCACCGCGCCCGCCGCGCCCCGGCCATAGGCGCCTTCCAGAAAGCGGTGGCCATCCGAACTTTCGCCCTTCAGAGCAAAGAACAGGTCGCCTTCCGTTACTTCACGGCTGTCGATCTCTACGCCCGAAACCGTAAACTTCGCACTGGCCCGCCCGCCGGTGGCAGCAGCGATGTCGTCGCTGCTCCACAGCGCGAGACCCGCCGCATCGGACGGGTCATCTGGCCATGATATAAGCGCGGGATGGGCGGTCATGTGGTACACTCCCTTGCGACCTGCACGTCATCAAACGGCAGGACGCGCACGGTATCACCCCTGCCCACAATCTGCCCCTGTTCGTGCCCCTTGCCCGCAACAAGCACAATGTCATCGCGCCCGGCATCGGCAATCCCAGCGGCAATCGCAGCACGACGATCACCGATCTCGCGCGCCTTGGCATCGCAGCCCGCCAGCACCGCAGCGCGTATCTCTGCAGGATCTTCGCCGCGCGGGTTGTCGTCGGTAACAATGACCGCATCGGACCCGGCACAGGCAGCACGGCCCATTTCGGGGCGCTTTCCACCATCACGGTCTCCGCCTGCGCCAACCACGGTAATCAGGCGGCCCTTCACATGCGGACGCAACGCGGCAATCGCGGCTTCGATTGCGTCGGGCGTATGCGCATAATCGATATAGACCGGCGCACCGGCGCGATTGATCGCCGCGCGTTCAAGCCGCCCGCGCACCGGCTGAAGGCGGGCAACCGCATCGAACACCGCGCCACCGTCCAAGCCCGACGCGATGGCAAGCCCTGCCGACACCAGCGCATTGGCGGCCTGATAGGCTCCTATCAGCGGCAGATTGATCTTGCGGGCGGCGCCTTGCCATTCAATCTCAAGCGTCTGGCCAAGCTGGGTTGGCGTGCGCGAAAGCAGGCGGATTGCATCTCCATTCTGGCCCACACCAAACAGGCTCAACCCGCGGGCGCGCGCATGGTCCGCCGCGCGACTGGACCATTCATCATCCATCCACACGACAGCGGTACCGCCGTCTTCGACCACATTATCGAACAGGCGCATCTTGGCGGCGAAATAGTCTTCCATCGTCGCGTGGTAATCAAGGTGATCGCGACTTAGGTTGGTGAATGCGCCTGCCACAACGCGCAGGCCTTCGTTGCGGAACTGCGAAAGACCATGGCTCGATGCTTCATAGGCAACATGCGTCACCCCTTCACGGGCAAGGCCGGTCATGTTCGACAGGAAGGTCACGATATCGGGTGTGGTCAGCCCGGTCGACACGCTTTCGTCAGCCGTGGTCACTCCCAGCGTGCCGATGGAAGCCGCCGAATATCCCGCCATGCGCCAGATCTGGCGGGTCATCTCGACCGTCGATGTTTTGCCGTTTGTGCCCGTTACCGCCACCACCGTTTCCGGCACAGGCTGGAAAAACTGCGATGCCAGTTCGGCAAAGGCGCGGCGGGGCTCAGAATCGGCGATGTGGATCGCCCCTGTGACTTTTACCTCTGGCCGGGCAACAATCGCCACGGCCCCTGCCTGCACCGCATCGTCGATGAAATCCTCGCCATTGAAGCGCGCGCCGGGAAATGCGCCGAAAACCGTGCCTGGTGCCACTTTACGGTTGTCGATCGCAAACCCGGTGACATTTGCTTCAACACCCGAAGCGGGCAACCCGGCAGCTTCGAGAATGGCCGCCAGCTTCATTCGCCTTCTCCATTGCCGACCAACGGGGACAAGTCGGTAATATCGACATCGCGACTGTCATCGGGCACCACGCCCAACAGTGGACCGATACGCGGCACCACGCGGCCCACAATCGGCCCGGCATTCCACGCGGCTGTGCGCTGAAACGACGTTGCCGCCGTGCCCTTGGGTTCGTCCAGCATGGCGATCACGACATAGCGCGGCTTGTCCATCGGGAAAGCTGCTGCAAAAGTGGCGACCAGGGACGTGCGGTTATAACCGCCACGGCCACCCGGCTTTTCGGCAGACCCGGTCTTTCCACCCACGCGAAAGCCCGCTGCGTTTGCGCTCTTGCCCGTGCCATCAACCACAATCATGCGCAACAACTGGCGCATCCGCGCGCTGGTGGATGCCTTGAAGACGCGCCGACCGGCGGGCGCATTAGCCGGATCGACCTTGTAGAGTGTTGCCGGACGCCAGACGCCACCGTTCACCATCGCGGCATAGGCTGCGGCCAGATGCAGTGGTGTCACTGCAATGCCGTGGCCATAGCTGACCGTCATCGTGGTGATACGCGCCCATTCCCCGCTCTTGTCATGGCCACGCGGCCAAAGCGGGAACCCGCGCGCGGGCAATTCGATATAGGGGCGTTCGTTCATGCCCAGCGCCGCCATGGTGCGCTTCAGCCCGGCACTGCCCAGCTTGTCGGCCACTTGCGCAGTGACGATGTTGGACGAATGAATCAGTGCTTCAGGCACATTCAGCGATTCGCCGAAGCTGTGGCTGTCACGGATACGGAAACCGCCGATTTCCAAAGGACGGTTTGCAGGATAGCGCACCGAAAGATCCGTCACTACGCCAGCATCAATCGCCGCTGCGACCGACAGCGGTTTGAACGTAGAGCCAAGTTCGTAAACCTGATTGGTGACCTTGTTGAACACCAGATCGTTGAAAGCACGGTCGGACCGATTTGGATTGAACGATGGCAACGATGCCAGCGCCACCACTTCGCCGGTGTCCACATCCAGAATGATGCCCGCCGCCCCCTTGGCCTCGGTTTCCAGCATCCCACGGCCCAGTTCGTCTTCCAGCGCGCCCTGCACGCGCATATCGATGGACAGGGCAACCGGCACGGCCCGCTGCGCAGGATCAAGCAGGCGCTTTTCCAGCACCTGTTCCATGCCCACATGCCCGCGGCCTTCGCCATCGACATAACCCAGCACATGCGCGCCCAGCGACCCTTGCGGATAATAACGCTGGTTTTCGCGCGGAAACTCCAACGCCGGTTCGCCCAGCGCGAATATCCGGTTGGCTTCTTCCGGCATCACCCGGCGACGCAGATAGCTGGGCTTGTCAGATTTGAGCCGGGTCAGCAGATCGTTGTAATCAGCATCGGGAAACACCTGCAGCAGCGCATTGGCCACTTCTTCGGGCGATTTCACCAAAGGCGATCCAACATCACCCAGGGCCTTGGGGTTGAACCACAAAGCATAGGCCGGAAACGCACGAGCCAGCGGCACGCCATTGCGGTCGGTAATTTCACCGCGCGAAGGCAGCAATGCTTCGGCCAGCGAACGCTTTTCCGGCGCGTCTTCAAAAAAGCCAAGTTGCGCGATGCGGATCAGCGCGGCGATGCCGGCCAGCAGGAACAGCAGCGCCACCACCAGCACGCGCACCTTGGCCTCCACCAGCGAGCGCTGACGGACGTTGGCAAGGCGCACACGGCCAGAAGCGATCGCTGCGGATGCGGTCAGTGCGTTCACCGGACTGCCTTAGCCTCCTTGCGCGCCGAAGGACGAGAGGACGCGACGGACTTCGTGCCTTTGATTATCGACTTATCCGCAGTTGCAGCGTTTTTGCCGGTCTTTTCCGTCTTTGCGGCCTTTGCGGCCTTTGCGGCGGGTCGCTCCTTTTCGGATGCGGTCTTGTTCCGCACCGGCGTTGCCACGCCCGAATCGACAACTTTGCCAAGCCGGTCGTTCAACGTCTCGACCGCTTCGTCGTGATTGACCCGGCGCGCTTGACGCGCAGTGCTTTCGCTTGCCACCTTGCTGTCGTCGCTGGACAGCGCCTTACCGCTCAGCGGTGACACCATCGCCGGAAATGCTGCCGAAGCAATCACCGCATCATCCACGCTGGCAACGCGAATGGGCGCTGGCGCATCGGGTGTTGTCGGCACACTCAATGCGGCCAGTTGGCGTTCGCCTTCAAGATACTGGCTGGCACCGGGCGCGGCATAGCCAAATTCCACATCGTTCCACGCCTTCAGCTGCTGCTGGTTGGAGCGCGTTTCAAACTCGGTTTCAAGGTAAAGCTTTTCCTGCTTCAACGCCACGATGCGAACTTCGGCATGATGCACTTGGCTGCGCAGGGCATTCACTCGAAACGCCAGTACCAACACCATCGCAAGGCAAAGGCCCAGCAGCACCAGCCACCCAACAGAACGCAGACGATTGGCCGAAGCGATCATGCGACGATCCTTCCAACAGCACGGGCGGGCGCATCGGTGCGGGCGGCCCAGCGCAAAGTGGCTGAGCGCGCGCGCGGGTTACGAGCTTCTTCTTCCGGCGTGGGACGGATCGCACCCGACGGCTTTTCGAATACCGCCACCGATTTCGTCGCAAGCTGCGGCATATGCCGCGACCCTGCGGGCATTGCGCCTGCACCTTCGCGCAAGAATTGCTTGACGATGCGGTCTTCAAGGCTGTGAAAACTGACCACCACCAGTCGACCGCCGGGGGCCAGCACCTTTTCAGCGGCGGCCAGCCCTTCGATCAGCTCGTCCAGTTCGCCATTCACATGAATGCGCACTGCCTGAAAACTGCGGATGGCAGGATCTTTCTGCGCCTTTGGCCCTTTGATATCAGGACGATAAGCTAGCGCCTTGCGCACCACATTGGCGAACTGGCCCGTCGTCGTCAGCGGGCGCGCGGCAACGACAGCCCGCGCAATCCGGCGTGACTGGCGTTCTTCGCCATAGCGATAAAGCACGTCTGCAATTTCCGCTTCGTCGGCTTCGTTCAGAAAATCTGCCGCACTCAGGCCGTCCTGCGACATCCGCATGTCAAGCGGGCCATCCGACGAAAACGCAAAGCCGCGCCCCGGTTGATCAAGCTGCATCGAGCTTACGCCTATGTCGAAGACAACGCCCTGCACGCTGGTAATGCCAGCTTCGGCCAACCCTTCGGCCAGTTCGGAGAAACGGCGCGGGTGCAGGATAAGGCGGGGATCGCTGCCTTGCGTTTCGGCCCATTTATGACCCGCCGCAATCGCATCGGGATCGCGATCAAAAGCATGGACGATGGCCCCTGCGACCAACAAACGCCGAGTGTAGCCACCTGCTCCAAACGTGCCATCGACGATAAGATCGCCCGGTTTCGGCGCAAGAGCTTCGGCAACTTCTTCCAGCAGAACCGGAATGTGCGGCGCGCGCGCCTGTGCCGCGTCAGACCCGCTCATTTGCGTTTCCCCTTGGCAGCTTCGGCCATCTTGGCACGGCAACCGGCTTGCGCACCCTCCCAGCCTGCCGCCTGATCGAACAGGATGCGGGGGTTCCAGATGGTGATCTGGCGGCCGCCACCGTGGAAATACAGCCCGTCTTCCACTTTGCCCAGTTCACCCAGATGATCGGGCAGAACAAAGCGGCCGCTGTCATCAAAGCTCGCGCGGTAAAAACCGTAGACCTGTGCCTCTGCCATATCACGGTCGAAATCGAGGCCGAGTCGCAGCTTCTTTTCTTCTTCGCGGTCAATTTCGTCGGCAAACTGTTGCAGACGCGACAGGCCAAACCCGACAAGGCACGGCAGGCGGGGGTGCTTGTCGAGGCAGAGAACGCGCTGATTTTCAGAAGCGGCGAAAACATCGGAGCGGAAGTCGGCAGGCAGGACAAAGCGACCTTTTTCGCCGCGCGGCGAAAAGCCCTGTCCCACAAAATTTACCGGCCCTCCTGCCACCCGTGACACCCCAAATCGGGGACAAAAAGCTCCACATCCCGGCCAGACACCTGCGCGTCTTGCCGACTCATCCCCCGCGGATGCGACTGGAGTTCGTCCCGATAGAAATCATTCTTAACGCGGGAGCATGCGGGCGAAAAGGGGAAAATGCGGGAATTTGCGGAGTAACTATGAATCCATAGCATTTTTTATAGAAGTTATCGTGCAGTTAACCAAACAACACCTGAATTGGATATGCCGCAAAGTCGCAGAAATGCAGGATTTTCGGCATAGTTACGGCCTGCAGGAACCCTTTGTCCCGCACTTTCCCGTAAAATGATCCGGTTCAGCCAGGAAACGCCTGATCCAGCAGGGCGTCAAGCCGGGGGCGGCGCGAATCCGCATCGCCTGCCTGTTCCAGCAAAGCCGCATCGGCCACAATCATCGCGTATCCTTTACCGATGGCGCAGCGGGCAACCAGCGCTTCCGGCCCCATCCGGCAACGCGCGTCATGACCGCCAGCAAGGAACGACAGCGTACCGGGCAGGTTCACCGGAACCCCCTCTCCCGCACTTTCCCGCTCACCATGCTGCTGCATATCGTCAAAGCGGAGCTGCAGCCCCCAGCGCGCCAGAATGGGCGACAGCAGCACAACATCCTGCGGCCTGCGTCGATCCCCCAGCGCAAAGGCGCTGTCCTGCGTCAGCATCGGGTCGGCAAAGATCAGCACCCGTCCGCCTGCGCGCACCCAACCATCAAGCGCGACGTTCTCGTCCGGGGAAAGCGCGCGCGGCTGAGCCATGACCAGTCGATCTGTCCCGGCACGGGAAAGTGCCGGATCATTCAGGGTATCAAGCGCCACCACCGGTCCACGCTGCTCCAGCACAGTCCGCACCCAATGCGGCGGCGCGCTGTCTGCCAGCATTCCCGCCACACCGTCCTGTTCAGCCCACAGGATCGGCAGGCTGGTGAACAGGCCGATGGGTCTGTCCCCGGCCTTGACCACGGGGCCATCGTTCACGAAACCTGCGTATCCAGCCGCCGCCAACGTGATTGCGCCAACAATCAGCAGAACGTGGCGTCGGCGTATTGCCGGGCGCGCCATGTCAACGCTGCGGTGTGTTGATCGTTGGCGCAGGTGTGGGCGGTGGCGCGGGCGATATGGAAACAGTTGGCTTGTCTTGCGACGACATTGGCAACCCCGGCGCGACGCCCATATCCACAAGCGGATCTTTCGCCGTGGTCTCACTGGCCGAAACGGTCGGCTCCGCAGCATTTACAGCGGTGGAATCGACATACTTTGCCCGGTCCATGATGACGTTGGCCAGGCTGACGATCAGCAGCATCCCCGCCAGCCCGAAAAGCCCAACCTGCAGCCGATGTACGGCCTGCGCACGCCGTTCGCGTGCCGAAGGCGGCACATGCAGCAGCACGCTGGCAGACAGCGCCTGTTCAATTTCGGCAGTGGTTGCGCCGCGCGCCTGCGACTTGGCGGTAAAAGGCATAGCGCTCTTTTACATCATTGCTCCAGCCAAGGGAACACCGGCAGATTTTTGGCCTTCAGCCATTCAGCATTGTAAAGTGACGAGAGGTAGCGGAAGCCGGTGTCGCACAGGATCGTCGCCACGCGGCTGCCCTTGCCCAACTGCTTGCCCAGCGCCACCGCCCCTGCCACGTTGATCCCGCTCGACAGGCCAAGGCACAGCCCTTCGTCGGCCAGCAGGCGTTCCACCCAATAGAGGCCCTCCTCATCCGAGATGCGGAATTGCGTATCGATGGGCGCGCCATCGAGATTGGCGGTAATCCGCCCCTGCCCGATGCCTTCAGCCACCGAAGACCCTTCGGCCTTCAATTCACCATTGGCATAATAGTTATACAACGCTGCACCGTGGGGGTCGGTCAGCGCAATGGTGATCTTTTCGTCAAAGGCCTTCAACCCCAGACCGACACCGGCAATTGTGCCTCCAGTGCCCGCCGCACAAGTGAAGCCGTCAATGCGATGCTCCATCTGTTCCCAGATTTCAGGCGCGGTGCTTTCGATATGGGCACGGCGATTGGCGATATTATCAAACTGGTTGGCCCACACCGCCCCTTCGGTTTCTTCGGCAATCCGGCGCGATGTGTGGACGAAATGACCCGGATTCGAAAACGGCGCCGCAGGAACCAGCACCAGTTCGGCCCTTAAAGCGCGCAGCGTGTCTATCTTTTCGCGCGATTGGGTTTCCGGCATGACGATGACGGATTTGTATCCGCGCGCATTCGCCACCAGCGCCAGACCGATGCCGGTGTTGCCCGCCGTGCCTTCGACAATCGTGCCACCGGGCTGCAACAGCCCGCGCTCTTCAGCATCGCGCACGATCCACAACGCCGCGCGGTCTTTTACGGAAGCGCCGGGGTTGGCGAATTCGCACTTCCCGTAAATCTCGCAACCTGCCGCTTCGCTCGGCCCTTTCAAAAGGACCAGCGGGGTGTTGCCAATGAGGGAAATAGTATCGGGTGCAATCGAAGGTGCCATCATGTGCACCGAGGTAAGGTCACTTCGCGCGATTGCCAACGAATTTGCGCTTTGGACAGCACAAGCCATGCTCGCGCCCACTTTTATTCACGCCCAGCCCTGATCGCCGCACCGCCTGCGAACGGCGCAACCGCCAGCGCGACAAGGCTGCACGCCCCCAGCAATGCCAGCCCGCCTTCGCCGCCGGGCTGCAGCGATCCGGCACCAAAGATCAGCAAAGGCACCGTGAGCGGGATCGCCAGCAACCCGCCCAACGCTGCGCCCGCGCGCATTCCCGCCGTCAGCGCCGCAATCGTCACGCCAATCGCCGCCAACCCCGGTGTGCCCAGCAGCAACCCCAACTCCACCGTCCGCAATTGCGCCCCGTCCAGCGACAACAGACCGGCAGACAGCGGCGCAGCCACCATCAGCGGCACACCAAAGCTGATCCAGTGCGCCACGATCCGCACCAGCAGCAGAAGTTCTTCCGATATACCGCGCAAGGCCCACTGGTCGAACATTCCCGCTTCCACATCCGGTTCCACCAGACGGTCCAGCGGCAGGATGGCCGCCAACAGCGCCGCCACCCAGATCACGCCCGCCCCGGTCCGCGCCAGCAGACGCGCATCCGGGCCAACGGCGAAGGGAAACAGCATCGCCACCGCCAGAAAGAACAGCAGCGGCAGTACCGCCCCACCCCGCCCTTGCGTACCGCGCATCAGCAAGTTGAGATCACGAGTAAAGATCGGCCAGAGCTTGCGGATCATGGCTGAAAATCCACCAGCTTGACCGCCGTTACATCACCAAGCCCCAGTGGCTGATGCGAAGCGATGACCACCGCACCACCAGAAGCTGCATGGGCAGCGATTGCCGCCTGCGCAGTGTCGCTCCAGTACGTGTCAAGGCCGTTCAGGGGTTCATCAAGCAGCCATATGGGGGTACCACTTGCTGCAACACGGGCCAATGCAGCACGTTTGCGCTGCCCTGTGGAAAGATAGCGCACGGGCACATCAAGCAGGTCAGCCAATCCGAAATTGACCATAGCCGCGCCTGCCCGGTCAATCCGCTGCCAGAAGCCCAGCGCCTGTTCCAGCGGAAGGTGGCCATCCAGCGCCAACCGCTCATCAGCAAGTGCCAGCCCGCCCACACGCTCCACCGACCCGGCAAAAGGCCACAACAGGCCTGCAAGGATGCGAATCAAGCTGGACTTACCAACGCCATTCGGCCCTGCCAAATGCACGATTTCGCCCGCTCCGACCGAAAGCGAAAGCCCGCGAAACAGGATACGATCGCCGCGCCTGCAGGCAATTTCACTGGCGACCAGACTGCACTCTTGCATGGTGCGAAGCGATAGGGGAAACCGCGCCCACTGCCAAGGATGCCGATAAGATAAGGATAAACAGAATGGCTGTTGCCCGCCTGACCGATGCTGAACGTGATTCGTTACTTGCAGAACTTCCAGAGTGGGGCCTGCGCGAAGATGGCCTTGCCGTCGTCCGAACCTTTCGATTTGCAGATTTTTCGGCAGCATGGGCTTTTATGAACCGTGTCGCGCTCTATGCCGAAAAGGCAGATCACCACCCCGAATGGTTCAACGTGTACAACCGCGTCGAAGTGACTCTGACCACGCATGATGCCAGTGGGCTGTCAGCAAGGGATGCGGCGATGGCGAGGGCCATGGAAGACTTTCTATAAGCCCTATTTCCCCAAAGGCCGCTCGGACGAACGCATCTGTTTGCGCAACGCACCTGGTATCCAGCGCGAGGCGAATGCCAGCTTGCGCGCAGTCTTGCCAACCACCGTATGTAGCCGGTCGCCATGCACCGCCACCCATGCAGCTTCGGCCACTTCGCTTACCGGCGTGAGTTCCAGTCCAGCGCCAAGCACACGGGTCCGGATATCTTCGTTACTTGCGCGGTTTGGGGCGTGGTCTAACAGCGGGGTTTCGATGAAGCTGGGCATCAGGCTGCGCACCGCAATGCCGTCTGCTGCCCATTCACCGTCCAGTGATTCGGTAATGGCCCTCACACCGAACTTCGTAGCGGAATAGACCGAAGCTCCCGGCGAGCCATAGATCCCGGCCGCGCTGGCGGTGTTGAGCAGGCATGACCCCGGTCCGCTGGCCTTCAACCATTGCCACGCCGCCTGCGCGCCAAAGATCACGCCCTTCAGGTTGATATCAAGCGTGCGTTCAATCTCTTCGGTCGCAAGATCAACAATCGCGCCACCGATCGGAACACCGGCATTGTTGAAAACCACGTCGATCCGCCCGCCGGATACCTTCGCACAATCGGCCAGCGCCTGATCCCATGCCCCACGGTCGCGCACATCGAGCCTGTGGCAGGAGCTTTGCCCGGCGGGCAGCAGTGCGGCGGTTTGCGCCATGCCGGCCTCGTTCACATCGGCCAACCCCACAAACCAGCCACCTTGTGCAAAGCGCTCTGCCACCGCGCGGCCGATGCCGGATGCGCCACCGGTGATAAAGATCGTCCTGCCAGCCACTTTCGCCCCCTGCCTACATTATTGTCAGCAGCAGATTACAGAGCCGGGTTGTTATAGCAATGCCATGTGAAGATCGCTGCGGCACCGCGATGGGGCCGCCAGTCTTCGGCCAGCAAGCGGGTTTCCTTTTCACTTGGCCGCTCTGTCAGGCCCAGCAGCTTGCCCAGCCCGACCTGCACCGCCAGATCGCCCGCAGGCCAGATGTCAGGCCGACCTTCGGCAAAAAGCAGGTAGATTTCGGCAGACCAGCGCCCAATACCTTTGATCTTTACCAGCTCGGCAATCGCGGCCTCATCATCAGCAGGCAGCGCGTCCAGATCAAGCTCGCCCGAAACGACCAATTCGCACAGCGACCGCGCATAACCTTGCTTCTGGCGGGACAATCCACAAGCGCGCAGCGAATCAAAGTCGGCAGCAAGGAGATCGTGCGGCGGCATGTCTTCGCCCAGCAACGCCTCGAGTTTGGCCCAGACAGAAGCCGCCGCTGCAACGCTGACCTGCTGGCCCACAATCGTGCGCAACAGTGTGCCGTATCCAGTTGGGCGCAGACGCGGTTCGGGATAGCCTACCCGTTCAATCGCCTGCCGCAATGCAGGACTGCTGGCGGCAACGTGGTCCAGCCCTTCACGAATCGCCTCTGCCGAAAGGCCCATGGCCGCGTCTCCTGCAACATTGTTTTGGCCGGATCGGCAGTTGCCAAAGCCGGAACCACGCGATAGCAGCCCGTTCCAAAGGCGAACAGGGGCGGGAGTCACCCTGTGCCAGGTTTGGAGAATGGACGATGCCGAAGATTGTCGTGGTCAATCGTGCGGGTGAAGAACAGACGGTAGAGGCCGATGCCGGTCTTTCGGTAATGGAAGCCATCCGCGACAACGGATTTGACGAACTGTTGGCCCTGTGCGGCGGTTGCTGCTCTTGCGCCACTTGCCACGTTTATATCGACCCAGCCTTTGCCGACAGGGTTGCACCGATGAGCGAAGATGAAAACGACCTGCTCGACAGCTCGGATCATCGTAACGAAACCTCGCGCCTTTCGTGCCAGGTTCAGATCACGGGCGACCTTGACGGCCTGCGCGTGACCATCGCGCCGGAAGACTGATCCTTCCGGGCAATGCGCCCATGAAAAAGGCCCGCGCTCCCCAAAGGAGGCGGGCCTTTTTCATGGGCGCATTGCCTGACCGTTCAGAGCCGCAGGCCCGCCGTTTCGTCCAGCCCGGCCATCAGGTTCAGCGACTGCACAGCAGCACCGCTAGCGCCCTTGCCCAGATTATCGAGCACGGCCACCAGACGCACCTGTTCGCCATCGGCGCTGCCCATGACATGCAACTTCAAACCATCCCACGGCTCCATCGAAGCGCGCAGCAGCAGTTCGCCTTCGGCTGGCAATTCCTGCGCCACGGTGACAATGGGCGAACCTTCGTAAAACTGCGTCAGCGCGGCCCGCAGCAGATCGGCGGGCACGTTGCCCGGCATCACACCCAAGGGCAGCGGGATTTCCACCACCATGCCACGATGCCCAGCAACCACGGCCGGGCTGAACATCGGGGCGATGGCAATGCCGGTATAGTGCTGCATTTCAGGCACATGTTTGTGCCCAAATGTCAGGCCATAGCCGCGCCATGCAATATCACGGTCCGCTTCAAACCGGGCGATCAGCGCCTTGCCGCCGCCCGAATAGCCCGAAATCGCATTGCAGCTATACGGCCATGCCGCAGGCAACAGGCCATTGTGGACCAACGGCGCCAACAGGCCGATAAACCCGGTGGGATAGCAACCGGGGTTCGACACCCGCTTGGCATCTGCCACCGTTTCGCGCCCGACGATTTCAGGGAAACCATACGTCCAGCCGTCGGCCACGCGGAATGCGGTGGATGCGTCGATGACCTTGGTGCGTTCATTGCGAATCATCGCCACAGCATCGCGCGCAGCATCGTCAGGCAGGCACAGGATCACAACATCCGCATCGTTGATCGCTTCCGCCCGCGCGGCATCATCCTTGCGGCGGGCATCGTCAAGTGCGAGCAGGGTGAATTCATTGCGACCAGCCAGCCGTTCGGCAATTTCAAGACCGGTGGTGCCTGCTGCTCCGTCAATGAAAACAGTCGTGGTCATACTACAGCTTCCAGATTGCTCATCTCGACATAGCCGACCAGCAGATCAGCCTGCGTTTGCCCCCAGGCCCATCCGCCTGCAATATCCAGCACATCGAACACTTCACCCGCGCACAACCCGCGCAGTTCCTCGCCCTCAGCCTTGCCGCCCGCACGCAAGACGGATCCGGCCTTGACCACATGCGGCATCGGCACCGCATAGTGAGGCACGAAGTATCGTCCGGCCAGACCGATATGCGCAAGGTCGCCGCGCACCGGCAGGTGCGGCTTGTCCGAACGATCCGCCGGGCGGTTCAGCGTGAGCTGGGCGGTCGGCACGTCAATGGGAAGAGGCGATGCTTCAACGGTCAATTCAGGAGGCCCCCGGAACAGGAAAGCCGCGCGATTAGCCGCCTCGGTGCGTTCAGGCAAGCTATGCCGCATTTGCGCCATAACGGGCGTTCAGCAAGCCCCATGCTGCACGAAGACCCAGCGCATCGCCGCCTTTGGGCCGCCCCGGCTTGCCCGCAGGGCGCCATGCAAAAGTATCAAAGTGTGCCCAATCAATGCCTTCGGCCACGAACTTGTCCAGAAACAACGCGGCCACACTGGCTCCGGCAAACCCGTTGGCGGGCGAATTCTGCAGGTCAGCCACGTCCGATTTCAGATATTCGCGATATCCTTCGTGCAACGGCAACCGCCAGCACGGATCATCGCGATCAAGCCCGGCAGCCAGCAGGCCCTGCGCCGTATCATCGCGCCGGGCGAACATTGCGGGCAGATCAGGCCCCAGTGCTACACGCGCAGCCCCGGTCAGCGTGGCAAAATCGATCACCAGTTCGGGCTTACCTTCACAGGCTTTCACCAGCGCATCGCCCAGCACCAGCCGCCCTTCGGCATCGGTATTGGTCACTTCCACCGACAGGCCGTTGCGCGCACGCAGAATATCACCGGGGCGGAACGCATGGCCGGAAATGGCGTTTTCCACCGCAGGAACAAGCAGATGCAACCGCACCTTCAGACCCGATCCCATCACCAGCCCGGCCAGCGCCAGTGCATGCGCAGCGCCGCCCATGTCCTTTTTCATCAGCGCCATGCCCGAGGAAGGCTTGATATCCAGCCCGCCCGAATCAAAGCACACGCCCTTGCCCACAATCGCTACGCGCGGATGCGCCGGATCGCCCCATTCCAGTTCGATCAGCCGCGGCGCATGGCTGCGCGCCGCGGCGCGGCCCACCGCGTGAACCATCGGGTAATCACGCTCCAGCAGATCACCTGCAACCACATGGATTTCGGCATGATATGTCTTGGCAAGGGCGCGGGCCTCGGCCTCAAGCTGGGCCGGCCCCATGTCCTCAGCCGGGGTGTTCACCAGATCGCGCACGGTCAGCACCGCCGCAGCTTCTGCCAGCGCAGGCCCTATCCGCGCCACATCCGTTGTGAGCAAAATGCGCGGCCCGGCGTCTTTGGCGTCCTTGCGATAGCGGTCGAAACGATACTGCCCGGTGACCCAGCCATGCAGTGCTTTTCCCGGTTCTGCCCCAATGCGACGATAAGTGCCGCCGGGCAGAACATCGGCCAATTTGGCCAGACACCACGACGAAAGGTTGCTGACGTTGGCCACCCCTGCCACCGCGAACCATCCGTCGCCGTCCGGTACGATGGCATGTTCATAACCGCCACCTTCAAACTTCTGCGCAGCAAGGCTTGCCCGCTGACCGGCGTTGAGGCCCTTGAGAAAATCAGGCAGGGTCGCCTTGTCGACAAGGTGGAGAGCGGTGGCCTGCTGGCCGCGATCAGGCTGGATCAGCGCGTTTTTGTCAGTCATGTTGGTTCAATTCATGCCGCACCGCGCGGCGCGTTGCGAGAGGAAATTGCCCCATGCGTGTTGTCCCGGCGATAAGCCTGCTCGTTTCGTTGTCGCTACTGGCCGGATGTTCCGGCAACAAAGCTCCAAATGCAGCCCCAAGCGCCAGCCCGCCAGCCACATCCTCTGCCGCGCCGCCATCGCCAGCCACACCCCCGGCACAGACCCCGGTCACCGCGCGCGCAGTGCACGACAACAATGACCTGTATGAATTCGACTATAGTTATCCCGCCAGCGCCGGGGCGATTCCTGCGCTGAAGGCTTTGCTGGATACCGATCTGGACAAAACCCGGACGGGATTGATCGCAGATGCGCGCGAAGGCCGAAAACTCTCGCAGGAAAGCGACTTTCCCTATCACCCCTACAGCCATCACATTGAATGGCAGGTGGTGACCGACCTCCCTGCATGGCTGAGCATGTCGACACTGGTAGGAACCTACAGCGGCGGCGCGCACCCCAATTACGGCTATGATACCATCCTGTGGGACCGGATCGCCGGAAAACGCCGTGCCCCTACCGATCTTTTTGCATCGAAATCCGCGCTTTCCGCCTCCCTCCGCGCGCCGTTCTGCAAGGAACTGGACCGCCAGCGGGCAAAGAAACGCGGCGGCGAAGAGCCCAGCGGCCGAATCAGTGAATTTGCCGAATGCATTGATCCTGCCGAACAGACAGTCATACTGGGATCATCCAACGGCAAGGCGTTTGACCGGATCGGCGTGTTGGTTGCCCCCTATGCCGCCGGTCCATACGCCGAGGGGTCCTATGAAGTGACGGTTCCTGTCACAGCCAGCGTGCTGGCTGCGGTGAAGCCTGAATTCAGGAACAGTTTCGTGGCGAAATGATGCAGCGAACTCGCAATTCCCGTCCAATGCCGCTACATGACGCGCATGACCGAGTATGTAACCGTAGAAGACCACGATCTTCTCCCGCGTGACGGGACGATCAAGCTCCATGGCCCCGCCGGATTTGACGGGATGCGCAAGGCCGGGCGTCTTGCCGCCGAAATCCTTGATGCGCTGGCACCGCTGGTCGTGCCCGGTGTGCGCACCGATCATCTGGATGACGTCGTCCGGCAGATGACGCTGGACGCAGGCGCAGTGCCCGCCACGCTCGGCTATCGTGGCTATACCCATTCGTGCTGCATCTCGATCAACCATGTGGTTTGCCACGGCATTCCTTCGGACAAGACGCTGAAGGACGGCGACATTGTCAACATCGACGTGACCCCGCTGGTGGACGGCTGGCATGGTGATACCAGCCGCATGTATCTGGTCGGCGACGTACCGTTGAAGGCCCGACGTCTCGTCGATGTAACCTATGAATGCCTGATGATCGGCATCGAACAAGCCCGACCCGGCGCGCGTCTGGGCGATATTGGCGCGGCAATTCAGGCTCATGCCGAAAAGCAACGCTATGGCGTTGTCCGCGAATTTTGCGGACACGGGCTGGGCCGCCTGTTCCACGATTCTCCCGAAGTGATCCATGCCGCTCGCGCAGGAACCGGCCCAGAGCTAAGGCCGGGCATGTTCTTCACCATCGAACCCATGATCAATCTGGGCAAACCCGGCGTGAAGATCTTGGAAGATGGCTGGACGGCGGTTACGCGCGACCGTTCGCTCTCGGCGCAGTTCGAACATTCCATCGGGATTACCGAAGACGGCTGCGAAATTTTCACGGCGAGTCCGAAGGGGCTGCATAACCCGCCCTATTCAGTCTAAAATTGCCCAAAAAAAAGGCAGGACATGCGCAAAATTTGTGCACGATATGAACAGTCGCACGCAACGAAGCATATGCCCTGCCCACGCATTCGATTCAAATCTTGCAAAGCCCCCGATTTTACGGCTTTCCCGCAGGCACACTATCGCCTAGTGCTCTGAAGCGATGGCGTGGCACGATTCTTGTAGTGTCATCGCCATATACACGAACAAAACGCCGGGCCGCCTGATCGCAGGTGTTCCGGCCTGCGTTGCAGGGGTCTGAACGACGTGAAAAAGGTCGAAGCGATCATCAAGCCCTTCAAGCTCGATGAAGTGAAGGAAGCGCTGCATGAAATCGGCGTGTCCGGCATCACCGTCACCGAAGCCAAGGGCTTTGGCCGCCAGAAAGGCCACACCGAACTTTATCGCGGTGCAGAATACGTTGTCGATTTTCTGCCCAAGGTGAAGCTTGAAGTCGTCGTGCCTGACACCCTGGTTGATCGCGTGGTCGAAGCCGTTGCAGCCGCAGCCCAGACCGGTCGCATTGGCGACGGCAAGATTTTCGTGATCCCGATCGAAAGCGCTTTGCGCATTCGTACGGGTGAACGTGACAACGACGCGATCTGACAACCGGATCGTAAACACGTAACCAGTTGAAGCCACACCCGGAATCATCGGGTGGGCATCAGAACGGGGGTGGGCCTGTGGACGGGCAAGCCTCCAGAACGCAACCACCCCAGATATCCCCCGCACCTCTCCACCGGGGGCAAGAAGAAGGACCAGCGATGGCAACTGCAAAGGACATCCTCGCCCGTATCAAGGACGAGGAAATCGAATGGGTCGACCTGCGTTTCACCGACCCCAAGGGCAAGTGGCAGCACCTGACCATGGTTTCGACGCTTCTCGGTGAAGACGAACTGGAAGACGGCCTGATGTTCGACGGTTCGTCGATCGAAGGCTGGAAGGCCATCAACGAATCCGACATGATCCTCAAGCCCGATCTAGACTCGGTGTTTGTCGATCCGTTCTCGGCCTCGCCGATGCTCATCATCAACTGCGACATCGTTGAACCGTCGACCGGCGAACTCTATGCCCGCGACCCGCGTTCGACCGCCAAGCGCGCAGAAGCCTTCGTCAAGTCGGCCGGTTTCGGTGACACCGTCTATGTCGGTCCGGAAGCTGAATTCTTCCTGTTCGACGACGTGAAGTTCTACGACGGTTACGACGGCAACGGCTTCAAGATCGACGACATCGAACTGCCGACCAACTCGAACCGTGACTATGAAGGCGGCAACCTTGCGCACCGTCCGCGTGCCAAGGGTGGCTACTTCCCGGTCGCTCCGGTCGATAGCTGCGTCGACATCCGCGGCGAAATGGTCCGCACGATGATCGAAATGGGCCTGCCCTGCGACAAGCATCACCACGAAGTCGCCTCGGCCCAGCACGAACTCGGCCTGACCTTCGGCACGCTGGTGCAGACCGCTGACCGCATGCAGGTCTACAAGTACGTCGTCCATCAGGTCGCACAGGCATATGGCAAAACCGCCACGTTCATGCCGAAGCCGATCATGAAGGACAACGGTTCGGGCATGCACACCCACATCTCGATCTGGGATGGTGGCAAGCCCCTGTTCGCAGGCAACGGCTATGCCGGTCTGTCGGACATGTGCCTGTACTTCATCGGTGGTGTCATCAAGCACGCCAAGGCGCTGAACGCCTTCACCAACCCGACCACCAACAGCTACAAGCGTCTGGTGCCGGGCTATGAAGCACCCGTGCTGCTGGCTTACTCGGCTCGCAACCGTTCGGCATCGTGCCGCATCCCCTATGGCGCTGGCGCCAAGGCGAAGCGCGTCGAATTCCGCTTCCCGGATGCGATGGCCAACCCTTACCTGTGCTACGCCTCGCTGCTGATGGCCGGCCTCGACGGGATCAAGAACAAGATCCATCCGGGCGAAGCCATGGACAAGAACCTGTACGATCTGCCCCCGGCAGAACTCGCCCAGGTTCCGACCGTTTGCGCCTCGCTGCGTGAAGCGCTCGAAGCTCTGGAAGCTGACCACGACTTCCTGCTGCAGGGTGGCGTGTTCACCAAGGACCAGATCGAAGCCTACATCGAACTGAAGTGGCCGGAAGTGATGCGTTGGGAAACCACGCCTTCGGCTGTCGAATTCGACATGTACTATTCGGCCTGATCCACCAGCGATCACCGACAAACGAAAGGGGCGTCCGGGAAACCGGGCGCCCTTTTCCGTTGAATGCGCAGTCACCGCTATGGGCGGGAAACGCTCCGGATTGTGATTTTCTCCACAGCCTTCGCAGATGCGGGATGAACGGTTTGTCAGCCAAGGCGAAGCGAGCCGCCGCCGGGTTCTCGAATCCGCCAGAACCCTTAGGAAGGCTGCCATGCTTCGTAACGTGGTCGCAACGCTCCTCGCCCTTTCCGCCTTCGCCGCCCTGCCCGGTGCAGCGCACGCACGGCTGCAGTGCGTGGCTTATGCCCGCCAGGTTTCAGACGTGCAGATCAGCGGCAACGCGCGCGAATGGTGGAGCAATGCCGAAGGCCGTTACGAACGCGGTCACGAACCCCGCCCCGGCGCCGTTCTGGCATTCGCCGGCACCCGCGCGATGCCCTATGGCCACGTCGCCGTGGTCCGCAAAGTGGTTGATGATCGGCACATCCTGATCGACCATGCCAACTGGTCGGGTCCGGGCAAGGTCGAGCGTGGCGTCGTTGCCGTAGACGTTTCGGCAGCAGGTGACTGGAGCGAAGTGCGAGTGTGGTATGCCCCGATCAAGTCGGTCGGCCTTCGCGCCAGCCCGGCACAAGGCTTCATCTATCCAGACCGTGGCGCCGAAACTGTAACGGCCAGCGCCAGCACGCCCACACAGGGCTGATCCCCACTTACCGTTAAGCGCTGCCTATATTGGCACCCTCGGCACAGAAGCTGCGGCGCGTCCCCTCCCCATCGCCCGGTGCTGTCAGCCGATGCGAAGCGCAAGTTCTTCGTGTTGCAAGTGCGGTTTTGGCTGTGTCAGTTTTGGCTGCACCAGCGCCAGTGCTTCGTCCGGCGGCAGCGCCTGCCAGAACAGGTGGCCCTGAATCATCTGGCATCCCGCCGCCTGCACCAGCGCCCGCTGAATGGGCGTTTCGACACCTTCAGCCACCACCTTCATCCGCAAGGTATGCCCCAGCGAAACGATGGCCCGCAGGATCGAATGCGCGTCCAGATCGCCCTCGATGTTCTGCACGAACGAACGGTCAATCTTGATCCGGTCAAACTGGAACGACCGCAGATAGCTGAGCGAGGAATAACCGATCCCGAAATCATCCAGCGCGATGCGGAAACCGCGATAATGCAGGCCTTTAAGCACATCGACCACATGATCGCTGCGATCGAGCATGACCCCTTCGGTCACTTCCAGTACAAAGCGGCGAGGATCGGCCCCGGTTTCGCGGATCAGGGCATCAATGGTGTGCAGGAAATCGCTGGCCATGATCTGCAGCGGCGACAGGTTGACCGATATGTCACCCGCAGGCCAATCGCGGCATTCGGTAAACACGCGGCGCAGCACCCAGTTGCCCAAAGGCACCATCAGCCCGGCCTGCTCTGCCACCGGCACAAACAGGCCAGGGCGGATCGGGCCACGTTCTGGATGGGGCCAGCGTAACAGCGCCTCGAACCCGACAATCGAACCATCTGTCGCCTCGACAATGGGCTGATAAGCCAGCGCCAGTTCGTCCCCGGCAATCGCCCGGCGCAGCTCCATCTCCATTTCGCGACGCAGCTTGACCGATGCATCCATATCACGGGTAAACCGGCGATAGCGGGCACGCCCTCGCTGCTTCGACCGATACAGCGCAATATCGGCCCGGCGCAGCAGTTCGCCGGGATCTTCGCTCTGCTCCGGCCCCCAACTGATCCCGCAGGAAAAGCTGACTTCCAGATTGTTGCCCGAAATCTCGAACGGTTCGCGCGTCAGCGCCATGATCTGACGCCCCAGCATATCAGCAGCGGTACGGCCCCCCGTGGCCCGGCGCATCAGCACGAATTCGTCCCCGCCAAAGCGCGACAGAAAATCTCCGGGCGGCAGCGAACGCCGCAACCGCAAGGCCACCTGCCGCACCAGCTCATCGCCCACATGATGGCCCAGCGTATCGTTCACCACTTTGAACCGGTCGATATCGATATAGGCAACAAACACATCACCCAGCTCGCGCTGACGAACGCAGGCCCAAAGTTCCTGTCGCAACCGTTGCATGAAGTGGGCGCGATTGGGCAGGCCCGACATCGCATCATGCAACGCATTGTGCTGGGCCTGCGCCTCGCTGGCGATCAGTTCGCTGGTCGTGCGCCGCATCCGCCGCACGATGATCGCCCCGCCCGCAATCACCCCGATGAAGAACAGGATATAGATTGCCAACAACGGTGCTGTCTGCCGCAGGATTGCCGGGCCGGGGGGCTTTGAGCGCCACGATATCCAACTGATATGGCTGCCATCAGCGCCGGTCAGCATAAGATCATTACGACCCGCTTCATCATCTGATGTCGACAGGAAGCGAACTTCGTCCAGCAGCAACGTGTCCTGCAGATCCGCAATCACGCGCGCATCCAGATAGCGCACGATCACGATATAGTCCGGTTCGTGCTTCAGCAGCGAAGCCGTCTTATCAGGGACGATTGCCGCCACCGCAAGGAACGCGGGGCGACCGTTGAAGCGCGTCATAGTCGAAAGCCCGCGCGACATCGGGATACCGGCAGCATTATAAGGCCAATGCACCTCGCCCAATTTGCGCCAGCTTGCGATTGCGCCATCATTGCGGCTTTCGCGCACAGAGCGTCGGATTGTCTCCGCGGCAAGCGGCGCGGCTTCATCGTATTGGCACTGCTTCATCGGCCGATTTTCACGCCAGCAACGCACCAGCGTACCGTCGAAATGGACTTGATAGGTATAATCTACGCGGTAGCTGTCCCAAAAATAGCCTGAGATGAAATAGTGCGTCCATTCCAGCGGGTTAGACGCGTTCAAATTGGTAACCGCATCGTCCCAGATCAATTGCAGCTTGGCACCTTCCAGAAGCCCGCGTTCAGTGCGCTTCACAAAGCGTTCAACCAGCCGCTGCTCTTCAGCATGTGTCAGATCGTCGGCAATACGGGTGGAATTGCGGAACGCCACAACCAGCGCGGCGGTCAGCGCCAAAAGCGCCAGAAACGTGGCCACAGCAATCCAGCCGGCGCTGCCAGACCGCGATTCATGCCGTGATAAGGAATGTCCCGTCCCCATATTTTTCAAGGTTAGCGGGAGGTTACGAACAATTGGTTAGCGGAATTTGCGCAAGAATCTATTTCGTCGAAACATTTCTACAGCGGAACCTGCATCACACTGCGTCGTTTGACAGCATATGGGCACCGGCGGGAGGGCAGCCCCGGAGAAAAGCCATGCTTCTGACCCTTGCTCTTATCCTGTTCGTGCTGTGGGCGCTTGGCGTGTTTGCGTTCAAAGTAACCGCTGGCGTCATTCATTTGCTGCTGGTCGTGGCACTTGTCGTTGGGCTGGTGCAGCTTTTCCGTGGCCGCAGATCAATTTGACAAATCGCCCGGTCAGGCGCGTTTTGTCATGACTTGCCAAGGCCAATGGGTTGCGAAGTGAAACGTGGCCTCCTAGCTTCTTGAAGGTCAGGCGCCAGACAATCCGTTGTTTGGCGCACTAACTTTTTCGGGAGTTTCGAGATGCGCGAACGGCTTCAGCATTACATTGACGGCAAATGGGTGAACAGCGAAGGCGGCAAGCGCCACGAAGTCATCAATCCCGCCACCGAAGAGCCCATCTGCGCCATCACGCTGGGCACACAGGCCGACGTAGACAAGGCCGTGGCCGCTGCGCAGCGGGCCTACAAAACCTTCAGCAAGACCACGCGGGAAGAGCGTTTGGCGCTGATGGACCGCATTGTCGAGGAATACAAAAAGCGTGCGCCCGATTTGGCCGTAGCTATGGCCGAAGAAATGGGCGCACCGGTCAGCTTTGCCGGAACGGCGCAAGTTGGCGCAGGCATCGGCGGCTTTCTGGGCACCATGGCGGCGCTCAAGAACTTCACCTTTGTCGAAGACAACGGCGCGTTCAAGGTTGCCTATGAACCTATCGGTGTGGTCGGCATGATTACGCCATGGAATTGGCCGCTCAACCAGATCGCACTAAAAGTGGCCCCGGCGCTTGCCGCTGGTAACACCATGATTCTCAAGCCTTCGGAAGAATGCCCCACCAACGCAGCAATCTTTGCCGAAATACTTGATGCTGCAGGCGTGCCGCCGGGTGTATTCAACCTGATTCAGGGTGATGGTCCCGGCGTCGGCACGGCCATCAGCTCGCACCCCGGCATTGATATGGTCAGTTTTACCGGATCGACCCGCGCGGGCATTCTGGTGGCCAAGGCCGCTGCGGACACGGTCAAGCGCGTGCATCAGGAGCTGGGCGGCAAATCGCCCAACATCGTGTTGCCCGACGCAGATTTTGCAGCGCATCTGCCCGCCACCGCATCCGGTCCGCTGGTCAACAGCGGTCAATCGTGCATTTCGCCCACTCGCATCCTCGTCCCGCGTGAACGTGCCGATGAAGCCGCGCAGTTCGTATCCGCAATGTATTCGGCAACGCAGGTTGGCGATCCGCTTCAGGAAGGTGGCCATATTGGCCCGGTGGTGAACAAGGCACAGTTCGACAAGATCCGCGATCTCATCCAGTCCGCCATCGACGAAGGCGCAAAGCTGGAAACCGGCGGCACCGATCTGCCTGCCAACGTCAATCGCGGCTATTACATCAAGCCCACGGTCTTTTCGGGCGTCACCCCGGACATGCGTATCGCACAGGAAGAAATCTTTGGCCCGGTTGCCACGATCATGGCCTATGACAGCCTCGATCAGGCAATCGATATCGCCAACGACACAGCCTATGGCCTGTCCGCCTGTATCACCGGCGATCCAGCCAAGGCCGCCGAAGTCGCCCCTGCCCTGCGCGCAGGCATGGTGGCGATCAACAATTGGGGACCAAGCCCCGGCGCCCCGTTCGGCGGTTACAAACAGTCGGGCAACGGACGTGAGGGCGGCCTCTATGGCCTGAAGGACTTCATGGAAGTGAAGTCAATCAGCGGGCTTCCTGCCTGATCTTCGCATTCTGCCACATGGGAAGGGTCGCTCCACCGGGGCGGCCCTTTTTCATGCGCTCCGCCGCCGCATCCAATGCTGCAGGATAGACCTGCCCGAGCAGCCGGTCGAAAGTCTGCGACCATTCGAACTGCCCTTCGACATGGCGCCTTGCAGCAGCGCCCATGCCCCGTGCCTGCCCGCGCCATACCCGCACAACGGCTGCGGCCATGGCTGCACAATCGTCCACATCCACTAGCACGCCTGCTGATGCCGGAATACGTTCAGGCATCGCTCCTGATGCCACGCCGATCACCGGCAGTCCGCTAGACTGCGCTTCGATGACAGAAATGCCAAACGTCTCGTCAGCCATGGCTGAAACATAGATATCCGCCGACGCCAGCCCCCGTGCCAGCAGCGCGCGATCCCCAATGTAGCCGGGAAACGCCACCTGCCAACCACGTGCCTGATCGCGCAAGGTTTGCCGCAACTTGCCATCGCCAATCATTACCAGCCCAGCATCAAGCGAACGCGGCAGTCCCTTGAACATCGCCAGAAGCCTGTCTGCGCGCTTTTCATTGTCCAGCCGCCCGGCATAGACCAGCAGCGGCCCTCTTGCCGTCAGCCCCAGTTCGCTGCGCCATGCCGGATCGCGCCGCGACGGATGGAACAGCGTGGTATCAACACCCAATGCCATCACGTCCACGTGATCGATACTGTATTGCCGCAGCGCCTGCTCCATCACCGCGCTCAGCGTGTAAACTCGATCAAATTCGCGATAGGTGAGTTGGGCATAACCGGTTGCCAGCCTGCGCAATCCGCGCGCCACAAAACTGCCGAACAAGGCCGAACCGACGCGGTAGATATGCGCTTCAGGAAAATCCGTATGATATCCCGCCACTAGCGCGGTGTGCGGAAAGGCGCGGCGATAGTTGATCGCGGTCCATGGCAGCACCCACGGGCACTGCGACTCAATGATGTCGGGTCGGTATTGCTCCAGCACGTCGCGCACCACCCTGGTCCGCATGATAAAGCGATAGTTGGGGCTGCCGCGCACCTGTTCGGCCCCCACCTCAACCCAGATGTGCCGGCCGTCTTCGACCACGCGGTCTTCCGGCCCCGGCACAATCTGCAACAGCCGGTGCCCGGTGTGTCGCAAAATGTGGTCCCGCTTTTCACGCAGGTAAGTGCCAATCCCTCCGCCTCCGTGGGGAGCATAGCTTTGCGTCAGGTCACAGATCAGAAGCGGCTGCTGCGGTGCTGGGTTCATCCCCACACCCTCGCCACGCCAGCGTTTCAGTTTCGGGACGCAGTTGCAGCACGATTACAACCGCTTCAGTAATCCTTGCTCGCCTTAAGGTTGATGCTTTCATCGCCAATGGTCGACATCGTGGCCAGCAACGCCAGCCAGCGGGTGATGCGAAACTCCACCGAAGTCGCGCTATACCCTGCGCCATCGGTCACCAGCTCCACAAAGAACCGCCGCCCGATATACTTGCCCACGGCAATGCTTGTGCCCGCACCAATCGAAGGATCGGCCCCGACAATGCGCAACCGGTCAAGCCCGATAGCAGCACGCAGTTTGTTGATCGGGTCAAGCCCGCCCCCGCCGCGCAGGCTGGCCAGTGCCGATGCAAGCTGCACTGCCTCTGCCGCCGAAATCTGCGTGATCGAACTGCCGAACAGCAGGCGGCTTAGCAGTTCCTCTTCGGGCAGGGATGGCGTGGACGAGAACGTGATCGTGGGGGCCATGGCCGATCCCATGATGGAAATCTTGGCGCTAATGTTGTTCGCATCGCCCTCGGCCACAATGTCCAGCCGTGGATCGATCGGCACTTCCCCGGCAAAACGAATGCGCCCGCGCGTCAGCTCAAAACGCTTGCCGGCAAATTCATAACCGCCCCGCACCAGATCGACATTGCCGAAAATCTGCGGCGCTGCCGTTGTGCCGCGCAAACGGATATCCGCGCCCCATTCGCTATCGAGCCCCAGCCCGCGCACATCAATGCGATTGGCACCAGCGGCATCAATCAGGAATTTCCACGGCGCCGCAGCAACTCGCGCAGGCGCACGGTCGGCAGGCGCGTTGATTTCGCGCGTGGAAATGGATGGCAGCTCTTCCACCGCGCTCGCGCTGCCCAGCGCCCAACGTGCGCGATCAATCCGCACACGCCCGGCAATTGTGCCACCGACACCGCTGCTGACAATCCGCAATGGCCCAGTCACCGTGGCCGCCATGTCATCGCGGTTGATAAGCTGCGCGTTCTGCGCCGACATGCGCAAATCGATGGATGGTCCATGTTCCGACAGTTCGGCCAAGCCAATCGTGCCGCTACCGCTCACGCGCCCGCCATTGTCAGTCACGCCCGAAAAGCGCGCCAGTGCCAGCGAGGAATCGGTGAATGTTCCGGCCATTTCGACATTGCGCAGATCGGTGCCAGTCAGTGTGCTTTGCAGGCGCAGCCCCTTGGACGACACGGCCCCGCGCAAAACCGGCGCGGCAATCGTGCCCGAAATGTCCGCCCGCGCGCCAATCGGCCCGGTAAGGTCGAACACTTCCACGCCTGACAGCCGCCACAGCGCATCGGCAGGCCCGGAATAGCGGAATTGCCCGCCCAGTTGTCCAGCTTCAAGCCGGTCCATGAACCCGCCGCCACGCGGCAGCCCGCCCACACGCGCCTGCAACCGCCCACGCACATCGCCACCTTCGCGAATTACCGCGCGCGTCTGCACCGCATCGGCATCAAGCTGCGCCACCAGCGCCAGATCGACGGGGCGCGACGTCAGCACCAGACCCGACCGCGTCAGCCCTTTCACCATCAGCGCCGCCTTGCCCGAAGGCGCGCCCTGCCCGTCATTGCGATATTCGACAATGCCCGATGCCACACCGCCAAGACCCAGATCGGCCACCACGATATCCACCACCGACAGCGGCATCCGCGAAAGCATCAGCTTCAATTCCGTCGGGCCGCCCAGCACATGTCCTTCAGCAATCAAGATACCTCGACCAAAGCTGATCTGGGTGGGTGCAAGCTGCCAGCCGCCGCCGTTTTCTTCAGCAACGCGCGTCAGCACCGCACGGCGCGGCATCGAAACCGAACGCCCGGCATATTCACCCGAAACATAGGTCACGATCTGATTGGGCGCGAAAGCGGCGGTTCCCTGCAAGGCAAAGCGCGTGCCCCGCCTACCTGAAACCGATGCCGTAACAGACCCGCTGCCATCCTGCACATAGGCCGACGCCGCGAGCCGCCCGATGAACACTTTGCCCATGCCGATCCCTTCGGCCAGCAAGTTGCCTTCAATGGTGGAGTGGCCATCTTTTACAAGCCCGGTCGCGTCAATTCTGGCATTGCCGATGGCCAGCGGCGTGGTCCCGCCAAAACGCGCATTGCGTGCGGCAATATCGGCGTCAAAGCCCTGTCCACCATCACGGGGGGCAAGCGCCACCGTCCCGTTCAGCCCGCCACCAGCCAAGGCAAGTTGTCCTGAAACGCCTTGATCGGCCAGCGTAAAGCCACCGGTGATTTCCGTCTGCCACACACGGAATTGCTGCACATCCACCCGCGTCGGTCCGCCCGGCTGCATGAACAGTCCCAGCGCTCCGTTGAACGGTCCCAGTGTGGATTGGCCTTGCGTTTCAATGCGGAAACCATCGGTGATGGGCGACAGCGCAACACGCACATCTTTCAAACCCGCCGCAGGCAGCGGGCTGGCAAACACCAATACTGCGTTCGGTCCGGCATCGGTCATCGCGGCTTCTACCGTGAAGGCCCCATATTCGGTATGTCGCCCGCGCCCGGTCAGCGATGCCGCCCCACTTGGCTGCACCCGCCCATCAAGCGCCATCTGCAGCTTGGCCGAATTGATTGTGGCCTTGCGGAATGTCACCGGAACACGTTCGCCCAGCGCAAGCCCACCAGCAAAGCGCAGGTTGCCACCGGTCAGGGTCTGCAGTGTAGTATTGTCGATCCGGCTCATCCGCCCGGCGACATTGGCCTGCAATGTCCACGGCACGCCATTACCGATCTTGAACACAATCTTGGCGTTGCCATCTACCACGCCAATGTCCGGCACGGCAAACCCACGCGCTGCAACAGGTCCGGCCAGCGCATAGCCGCCGCGCGCCATATCACCCCGCAATGCCAACCGCGCGCCCAACCCCTTCAACGCCAGCGAAAGGTTGTCCGACGTCAGCTTGCTGCCCGCAAACACCAGATCGCCCGTCACCCGGCCGCCCGCAAAGCGCGGATCAATCATCGTATTGCCGGTGACAACCCGCCGCGCCGTCAGCGCCAGCGGCAGCGTAAAGCGCTGGCCATCCCAGGTCGCGGTTGCCGCGGTGCGCAACCCTTGTGCATCCAGCGCGCCCACCTTCAGCCGGTCAGCCGTCAGCACATGCGCAATCGAAAGGTCGGAAAACGCCCCATCTAGCGTGGCATCCAGCGCAACGCCCGCCAGTTCCGGCGTCTCCAACACCTTTTCCGGCTTCAACAGCCTCGCTTTTACCTGCAAGCCTTCAGCAGCGTTATCCGCCAGATCAAGCTTGCCATTGGCCACCGCCTTGAACGCATCGCCCGCCAGCCCCATCCGTCCATCAAACGTACTGGCCGCAAATGTGCCATCATAGAGAACCGAAAGCGCCGGTCCCACCGCCTGCGCTGCCGTTCCGCTCAACAGCTTGGCCGGCCATGCCTGCCCTGCCAAACGATACTGGCCAGCTCGGTTGCCAAGCTGGAATGCCGCCAGCCGCTGCCCGTCTTGCGTGGCATAGGCAATGCCGTCCCACTTCGACCAGCCGCCACGCCCAAAAACGCGTGCCTTGATATCGCTTTTCGCACCTGCCAGCGCCGCGATCACGCCATCCTTCGGCGCGTCGTACACCAACCGCAGGTCAAATTTGTCACGGTCCGGTTCGCTGTCCAGCCGGAAGGAAATCAGATCCTTGCCGCCAAATTTGCCGTTTACATCAACAATGGCGCGCCCATCGCGAATGTCCGCCTTGGCCAGCAGATCGACACGGCGCTTCTGCCCGGCCATGGCCGCCGAAACCGTCAGATTGTCGATCACCAGTTTGTCGACGCGAATGTCGAAGTCGGGCAGGATCGGCTCACCCGTATCCTCGCTTTGCCGCAGACGCGGCGCACGGCGCAACGTTCCGCGATGCAATGCCAGCAGGCGCACATCCAACCCGGTTTTCAGCCATGATAGCGGACGCCAGTCCAGTTCCGCTTCGGGAATCGTCAGAAATACCCCTTCAGGATCGCTGACCCGCACGTCGCGCAATTGTGACGTTCCAAACACCGAGCCGTCTATCCGGCCAATCTCGATCCGCAGACCCGATCCCGGCGTGATCGCGGCGATACGGTCTGCCACCAAACGGTGGCCCAACGAGGAATCCAGCACCATCAGCGCAGCCAGAATCACCGCGATTCCCGCCACGAACAAGATCGCCACACGCCGGGCGAGGCCGCGCGCAATGCGAGATCGGCGCGAACGTACCGGCCTAACAGGCGGCCCTGCTTCGGGACCGGGCGGAGGAATATCTTCGTCCACCATCAGAACGCCTGTCCCAGCGCAACATAAACGCCGATCCGACTGTCCCCCTTTGACGGGTTCAGCGGCGTGCCAAGATCAATACGGATCGGGCCAAAGTTTGTTTGGTAACGAATGCCCACGCCCACGCCGATCTTCAGATCGTCAAAACGCGGCGTGGTTGAGGTATCCACCGCACCACCATCCACAAACGGCACCACGCTTACAGCCCCACCCATCAGCCCGGTCTTGACGCGCGCTTCCAGCGAAAATTCGGTCAGCGCGCGCCCGCCACTGGGTTCGCCGGCCGTATCGCGCGGACCGATCTGCTGATAACCAAATCCGCGCACCGACCCACCGCCCCCGGCATAGAACCGGCGCGATGGTGCAATGTTGGCAATTTCAGTGCCCACGATCGTGCCCAGCCGCACACGGCCTGCCACCACCACCTTGTCGCCCGCGCGCTGGTAATAGCTGGCGTCGAACTGCGCCTTGCCATAGCTGGACTTGACGCCATCCTGCACCGAAATTTCCGGCGAAACCCGCAAGCCCACACGGAAACCGCGCGTCGGGTCCAGCAGATCATCGCTGCCATCATAGGCTGCGCGCATCGGCAGCGCGCCGATGAAATAGGTCTTGCGCGGCTGAGCGGCCAGAATGGCTGCCGCATCGCGTTCAGCCGTCGCCACGGCTTCAATCCCGGCAGAAAACACCCACGGCTTCTGGAACAGCAGAGTCGTTTGCCGCTCAAGCCCGGCGGTGGCAGAAAGCGTGCGCGCTTCGAATGCGTTGCTCGTCTGGTTGCGCGCGTAAAGATCGGCATTCAAAATCAGGTCGCGTTTCAGGAAGTTGTTGCGACGGAAGGTTACGCCCGCAAGCTGCTCCTGCGTGCCTGCAACCCCGCGCACCCGCAACATGCCTTCAGGCGGCAACAGGTTGCGATGCTCCCACTGTGCTTCCAGCCTGAAACCTTCGCCGCTGGAATACCCGATCAATCCGGCAATCGTGCGCAGCGGTGCGGCCGTCAACGCCACGTCCACATCAACCGTGCCCGGCTCGCCTGCGTTCGGCTTGCGCGCCTCGCGCGTTTCAACCGTCACCGAAGATACCAGCCCAGTGGCAAGGATCGCCTGCCGCAGGTCATCCACGTCAGAACGCTGATAAAGATCGCCTTCGTCAAAGCGCGCGATCCGCGAAAGGTGACGCGAACTCAGGAACTTTTCGAGCGAGGAATGCACCGCGCCAAAACGATAGACTCCGCCCGGCGTCACAGCCACGGTCAGGTCCCCTTCACGGCGCTCATGGTCGATCAGCAGATCGGGGTCAGCGACTTTGGCAAAGGCATAGCCATTTTCACCCAATGCGCTTTGCAGATTCAGCCGTTCCGTCACGATCCGGTCAGAATTGACAGCATCCCCGCTTTTCAGCGCAAACGCCCTGCGCAACTTGTCAAAATCCGCACCGGTTGCCGAAAGATCGCCAAATGCAAACGTGCCGAACTTGTATTGAGGGCCGGGTTGCACATCGAACCGCACTACAACATTTTCAACGTCGATCGGTCCACGCACCGGGGTACCATCGGAATTGACCTGTCCACCTGCTGCCGCAGTCCCGCCAGCGCTGGACGCATCCGTTGCCGTTGTCGGGCTGCCCAGCCCGCCCAGCGACTGGTAAACCTGCGCGTCGTAATACCCATATCCACGCAATATTTCGACCAGCAATTCATTGTCGGTGCGGGCACGCCGCACAATCTGCGCCAGATTGTCTTCGTCGTCGTCATAGGACCGCAGCGTGGAAAGGCCGCCGAACCTCTCGACTATCGCATGACGGTCGGCAATTTCCTCGGTCCCGCGCGGGAAGGCTACTTCCACCTGCTTGCCCACGCGCGAAACCAGCGCGTCGCCCAGCTTCATACCGCGCGCACTATCAGCCTCCCCCTGCCCCGGCAGAGCATCGACAGCGGCTTCAGCCGCCTGTTCAGCAACTTCGATATCAGGATCGGGTGACAGTGGTTCAATGGAGGGCAGTTCACTGCCGTCGGGCCATGCAATGGTGATGCCCGGCAGATCGGCCATCGCATTGTCGACCGGCGTCGCGTTCGTCTCGATATCCTGCAGGACGCTGGCTTCAGGAGCGCCAGTGCGGGCCGCATCGGTATCGATGGCCCACGCTTCGGCATTTTGCACCGCAGAATCCGGGATCAGGTCTTCCAGTTCCTGATCGGCCTGCATCGATTGCGCCATCGCCTGCGCAGGCAGACACAACACCAGCAGCGATGCGATGATTCGGGCAAGCGATGCATGCCCCGACGCGGGCCGCGCCGCTCCGCGCTCCATCATGTCTTCAATCGAGGGCGTAACGCTCCTGCGCGCCGTGAACGCCATCTTTAAGGCTGCCTTCACCGGCAACGCCTCGCTGCCCGCCATCGCGTGCGGATACCGCGCGTTCGATGGCGACAGCCTGTTCAGCAGGTTCAAACCGTTCCCAGCCATCGCGGCCCAGTTTCTCCATCGGGCGGAAACGCACCTTGTATTGCATGCGGTCCGATCCTTCGACCCAATAGCCGAGATAGACGTGTGGCAACCCGACGCGGGCAGCCCGCTGGATATGGTCGAGGATGATGAAGGTGCCAAGCCCGGACCGTGTCTCGTGTTGTGGATCGTAGAAACTGTAGATCATCGAAAGACCGTCGCCCTGCTCGTCGGTCAGACAGGCTCCTACCAGTCGTCCCGGCGAACCGTCCACAGTCGGTTCCCTGTATTCAATAACATAGCTCGTGACGGGCGTATGCTCCACCATGTCCGCGAAATCCATCTCGTCCATGGCTGCCATCCCCCCGCCAGGGTGGCGCACGGCGAGGTAACGCTGCAAAAGCTCAAATTGTTCCGGGGTTGACCACGCTTTGCACACATTCACTTCAAGATCGCAATTGCGCTTGTACAGCCGCTTTTGCGTGGACGATGGCTGAAACTGGTCGGCCGCAACGCGCACCGAAATGCAGGCGGTGCAATCAATGCAGCTGGGGCGGTAGGCCACAGTCTGGCTGCGACGGAAACCGATGCGGCCCAGCGCATCGTTCAACTCGCCCGCATTTGGGCCTTTCAGCTCGGTAAACACCTTCCGTTCGCTCCGCCCCGGCAAATAAGGACACGGTGCGGGGCTGGTGACGAAAAATCGCGGAAAACGGACTGGCGCAGTCACGGCCTTGCAGTTGCCTCCATCAGCCGGGCTGTCCGGCATGTCAGTAACGACAATGCCCCAGCAAACCCTTTCGTAAAAGCCCCGTTAACCATGCATTCACGCGGTTTTTACGCACAAAGTGGTACCGTTCCGGCGATTTCACGGCATAAACTGCAGTCGGTGCAGATACAGGACACCCGCAACGGCAAAAGTTAACAAGCGCAAGATGCACGCAAATCGCTCATCCCGCGCCGTAACGTCAGCCCAGCTCCACCTGCACCACGTCATATCCCTTGCCGCGCAGGCCAGCGACCAGCCGGTCGATCTGCTCCCGATCGCGCGCTTCACACTCGATCTCCGCCGTCAGCCCCTTTGCCGGAAGCGAGGTGAAGATACGTTGGTGCCACACTTCCAGAATGTTCACCTGATGGCGGTTGAACTCCTCCACCACTTTAAACAGCGCACCGGGCCGATCCTGCAAGGTAATGCGTAGCCGTCCCAGCCGCCCCGAACGCGCCAGATCGCGCAGCAGCACGTTGGCCAGCAGGCGGGTGTCGATGTTCGCGCCTGTCAGCACGATACCCACATTACGCCCGGCAAACATCTCGCGGTTCTGCATCACCGCCGCAAGCCCCGCCGCGCCCGCGCCTTCAACCACGGTCTTTTCAATCTGCAACAGCAGCGCCAGTGCCGATTCCAGCGCTGGTTCATCCACCAGCACCACATCGTCCACCAGACCGCCCAGCACGCTCGACGTGAACGTGCCCGGTTCCTTCACCGCAATCCCTTCGGCCAACGTATCGCCGCCGCAGGGCAGTTCCAGATGCTTCAGCTTGGCAAACATCGACGGGAACAGTTGCGCCTGTACACCAATCAACCCGATCCCCGGCTTGATCCCCCGTGCCGCCGTGCCCATGCCCGAAAGCAGCCCGCCGCCGCCAATCGGCACCGCCAGCATGTCGATTTCGGGCGCGTCTTCCAGCATTTCCAGCGCCACGGTGCCCTGCCCCGCCGCCACATTGCGCTCGTCAAACGGGTGAACGAACGTCAGCCCAAGCTGTTTTTCCATGCTCCGGGCATAGGCATAGGCCTCGTCGAACGTCTCGCCTTCCAGCACCACTTTGCCGCCCACGGCCTCGGTCTGCATCACCTTCACCGTCGGCGTGGTCTTGGGCATGACGATGGTGACGGGCAGCCCCAGCCGGGTGCCATGATACGAAAGCCCCTGCGCATGGTTGCCTGCCGATGCCGCAATCACGCCACGCTGGCGCTGTTCTTCAGGCAGCAGCAGCAGCGCATTCAGCGCGCCACGCTCCTTATAGGCAGCTGTGAATTGCAGGTTCTCGAACTTGATCCAGATGTTCGCGCCAGTAATCGCGCTCAGCGTCTTGCTATACAGGGTTGGCGTGCGCACCACCTGACCGGCAATGCGCTCCGCCGCCGCACGAACGTCGGCAAGGGTCAGCAGGGCATTTTCCTGCGTTTCGGGCATGAGCGCTGTAGTTTCCATGGCCTGCGCCCTAACGGAAAGCAGCGTCCAAGAAAACCTCAAGCTTTGCGGGAAACGTGGCGGAATGCCAGCACTGGCATCATCGCAACCACAATCGCCAGCGTATCCGCCACCCAGTCACGCCAGTCCGAATCGCGGTGCAGCACCGGAATGGCCTGCACTACCTCGATCCCCGCTCCCACCAGCGAAAGCCACAGCGCCGCTTTTACCAGCGACGCGCGCGGCCAGCCCGTGCCCGCCAGCACTGCCAGCGTAAAGAACGCCAGCATATGCTGCACCTTGTCGCCCAGATCCATGCCGGGCACTTGCGGCGGCTTGGGCAAAACCGCCATTACCAGCGCAAAGATCAGCGCAGGCCAGAAAGCCAGCCGGGCAAGCCACGATAACGTGTCGGTCCACGAAGTCATCGCCCGCCTATGCTGCGCCCGCAGCGTCAGCGCAACCGGCGCATCAATCGGCAAGGGCTGGCATGCGCGCGCAAACCCGATATGAATACCGCTATGACCGATCACACTCCCGTTTCCGCCGCTCCCATCAACGTCTCGTTCCTGGGCCTTGGCGTCATGGGCGGGGCCATGGCCCGCCACCTTGGCAACGCCGGCCACCACCTTACCATCTACAACCGCACCCCTGCGCGGGCAGAGGCGTGGCAGGCCGCCAACCCCGGCATCACCGTGCGCGTCGCCTCCAGCCCGGCTGAAGCCGCCGATGGCGCCGATGCCGTCATCACCTGCGTCGGCAATGACGATGACCTTGCCGATGTCGTGCTCAGCCCCAATGGCGCGTTTTCCACCCTGCGGCGCGGCGCGCTCTACATCGATCACACCACCGTTTCGGCACGCATCGCCCGCCAGATCGCGGTCGAAGGGCGCGACAAGGAACTGCTCTGTGTCGATGCCCCGGTCACCGGTGGCCAGTCCGGTGCCGAAGCCGGAACCCTTGCCATCATGTGCGGCGGCAGTGCGCGCGCAGTTGATGCCGCCCGCCCCATCCTTGCCGCCTATGCCAAGCGCGTTGTCCATGTCGGCAAATCGGGCGCAGGCCAGACCGCCAAGATGGCCAATCAGATGTGCATCGCAGGCGCGCTTGCCGGCCTGTCCGAAGCCATCCGCTTCGCCCAGATCGCCCATCTCGATCTCGACAAGGTGTTTGAAGCCATCTCGGGCGGCGCGGCGCAATCGTGGCAGATGGACAACCGCTTCCATACCATGGCCAAGGACGAATTTGATTTCGGCTTCGCGGTCGACTGGATGCGCAAGGATCTGGGCCTCGCCATCGATGAAGCGCGCAATCTGGGCGCCAGCCTGCCCTTCACCGCGCTGGTCGATCAGTTCTATGTCGATGTGCAGGCTATGGGATATGGGCGTGAAGATACCAGCGCGCTGATCCGCCGCCTGCCCCGCCGTGGAGGCGCAAAATCGTGAAAGCAAAGGTTGCTCCTGCACTCCTCGCCGCCCTGCTCGCAACCACATCGCCCGCCTTTGCCGATACCCTGATCGACAATGTGCGCGGCACAACCATCGGCGTAAACGGCGAGGTGGATACTTTCACCGGGCTGCTGTTCGATGATGGTGGCGTGGTCAAACGTCTGATCCGCAAGGGTGAAAAGGCACCCAAACCGCGCAAGGAATACCAGTATCACGTCGATGGCCAAGGCCGCGTCATGCTTCCCGGCATGATCGATGCCCACGCCCATGTGATGAGCCTTGGCCTTGCCGCGCTCAGCCTCGACCTGTCCGACACCACATCGCTTGGCCAGGCGCTTGATCGCATCGCCAAATTCACCGCCGAACACCCGGATCGCCCGTGGATAACCGGGCGCGGCTGGAATCAGGAACTGTGGAAACTGGGCCGCTTTCCCACGGCGGCTGAACTTGATGCGGTTACCGGCGGTCGCCCGGTCTGGCTGGAACGGGTCGATGGCCACGCAGGCTGGGCCAATAGTGCGGCGTTGAAAGCCGCAGGCGTCACCGCCGCCAGCAAAGACCTGGCAGGCGGCAAGATCGAGCGCGCGCCCGACGGCACACCGCAGGGCGTGCTGGTCGACGCTGCGATGGAACTGGTGAATGTGCGTGTCCCCGCACCCCGCCCGGAAGACCGCGACACCGCCTTTGCCACAGCGCAACAAATCCTGTTCAAGCGCGGCGTCACTGCCGTCGCGGACATGGGCACCAATATCGAAGACTGGCAGGCCTTCCGCCGCGCGGGCGACGCCAACCGCCTCTATGTGCGCGTCATGGCCTATGCCGCCGGGCCTGAACAAATGGTGCTGATCGGCGGCCCCGGCCCCTCACCATGGCTCTATCAGGATCGCCTGCGCCTCAACGGGGTAAAGCTCTATCTCGATGGCGCGCTGGGTTCACGCGGGGCATGGCTGAAAGCGCCCTATGCCGATGCGCCCGGCACCAAAGGTCTACCGCAACTGTCGCAAACCCAGCTTGGCAACATGATGAGCCGCGCCGCGATGGACGGTTTTCAGGTGGCTGTTCACGCCATTGGCGATGAAGCCAACACCACCGTGATCGGCGCGATCAACGACCTTTCCGCCACATACAAGGGTGACCGCCGCTGGCGCGTCGAACATGCCCAGATCGTCGATCCGAAAGATTTTGCCCGCTTCGCCAGCAGCGGGGCCATCGCCTCGATGCAGCCCGTTCACCAGACATCGGATCGTCTGATGGCAGAAGCCCGCCTTGGCCCGGATCGGCTGGCCGGAGCCTATGCATGGAAGTCCTTGAAAACCGCAGGCGTCCGCTTGGCTTTCGGCTCGGACGCCCCGGTTGAAACGGCTGATCCATGGGCCGGCCTTGCCGCCGCCATCAGCCGCCAAGGTCCAGACGATCAACCCGCAGGCGGCTGGCAACCGCAGGAACGACTCTCCCCTGCCCAAGCGCTCGCCGCCTATACCGCCGATGCCGCTTATGCGGGCTTTGCCGAACAGCGCTTTGGCCGCCTCGCCGCCGGCCAGCGCGCCGACTTCGTGCTGGTCGATACTGATCCGCTCACCGCAAATGCAGCACAGATCCGCGCAACCAAAGTGCTGGAAACGTGGATTGGGGGGGCGCGCGTCTGGTCAGCAGATCCGGCCATGGAAACCAGTGCCGGGGATAAGCGTTAACCAGCCCGACGCGGAAGGCTAAGGTGGCCCAGTTCCAAAGTTGCCTCCAAAGCTGCGTTGCGAAAGTTGCGCCCTCTCAAGCCCACATCGCGGCCTTTAAGCATCGGGCCAAAGCATCGATTTTCCGAAACGGGGGCTGCGGCCCCCGTTTCTTTTGGACCGGGCGTAATCCTCTTGTTCACCGTTCATGTCGAGCGAAGTCGAGACACCAAACCCAAAACTCAAGGCAGCAGCGGCGGAACCTCACCAGCGGCCAACGCGGCCTGCGCCTCGGCAGCCTCTTCCGCAGCCTTGCGCCGCGCATCGGCCTTTTCGGTAAAGCGCATCAGGATCAGCGTGCCTTCAAACAGCAGCAGCAGCGGGATCGCCAGCATAAGCTGGGATACGACATCGGGCGGTGTCGCCACAGTCGCTACCGCAAAAATGCCTACCACCACATACCGGCGCGCTGTGACCAATTGCGCCCGGCTTACAATGCCCGCACGGTTCAGCAGCATCAGCAGCACCGGCAGCAGGAAGCTGATGCCGAACGCCAGAATGAACTGCATCACCAGACTCAGGTAGTCGCCCGTGCCCGGCAGCGCTTCCAGTTGCAGCCCGCCCTTGTCGCCTTCAAAGCCCAGAAACCAGCGGAACGCCGTGGGCATGACGATGAAATAGGCAAGGCTGGCACCGGCGGTAAACAGGATTGGCGTGGCCAGAAGGAACGGCAGGAACGCCCTCTTTTCCTTGGCATAAAGCCCCGGCGCGACAAACGCCCAAAGCTGGTTGGCAATCACTGGGAAGCTGATGAAGAACGCGGCGAACATCGACACCTTCAGTTCTACGAAGAACGCTTCGTAAAGCTTGGTGTAGATCAGCTTGCCCTGTCCCGGCGGGAACGCATGGACCAGCGGCTGCGCCAGAATGGTGAAGATGTCGTCCGCGAAATAGAAGCACACCGCAAACGCGGCCAGCAGCGCGTAGACGCAGCGCAACAGACGCGTGCGCAGTTCCAGCAGATGGTCCAGCAGCGGAGCCTGCGTCTCGTCGATATCGCCAATCACGATTGCGCGGCTCCCGGTCCCGGTATGCCTGAGGGCATGCTAGTTGGCATAGCCGAGGGCGCGGCATCGGCCTGCGCCACCTTTTCTTCTGGCGGCATCGGGCCGATCATAACCGGATCATTCTGATCTTCCGCCGCAGCAGGGGTCTGACCATCCGCGGCAGCGGCAGTTTCCTGCGCGGCGGTTTCGCTCATGATCCGCTCGTTCTGTTCCTTCCACTTGCGTTCCATCTCTTCCATTTCCGCCTCGCGGATCATGGTTTCAATGCCTGAACGGAAGTGGTTTGAAACACGGCGCATCTTGGCCACCCACCGCCCGGCTGTGCGCAGCGCAAGCGGCAGGTCTTTCGGGCCGATCACAACGATCGCCACGATGACCAGCACCAGAAGTTCGGACGCGCCGATATCAAACAAGGCTATAGGCCCTTAACGCTTGCGTGCAGCAAAAGGCGCTTACTGGCCCTGTTCGGTCGAAGTCGGCTGCGCAGCGGGTTGAACTGGGGTCGCCTGCTGCTGAATCTGTGCGGGCGGCGGCGGGACAGGCTTGTTGTCCTCGTCGGTCATGCCGGCCTTGAAGCTTTTGATGCCCTTGCCGAAATCGCCCATCATTTCCGATATGCGGCCGCGGCCAAACAGCACCAGAACAACCAGCGCCAGCACGATCAGGTGCGGAAGGGAAAGACCACCCATGTCACAAACTCCTTAACGCCCCAAGGCCAAGATACTCACGAGGAACGCCGAACCAAGATAAGAAGACCAGACCTAGATAGGAAGTCCGGCGGCAACTTGCCAGTCAATCCATGCCGCTGATTTCGCCGTTCTCGCCAGACGGTTGTTGTTTCCCCGTGTCGCTATCCCCGCCGCCCGTCAAGACGGCAAACGCTTCCTCCACCGGGTCAAGCAGGCCGGCAGCGCGCAATTCCTCGATTCCGGGCAGATCACGGCGGGAAGACAGGCCAAAATGCGTTAGAAATTCAGGTGTTGTCGCATAGATCGTAGGCCGACCGGGAACTTCGCGCCGTCCAGCAATACGTATCCACCCCGCCTCAAGCAGCACGTCCAGCGTGCCCTTGGCGGTTTGCACACCGCGAATCGCCTCAATCTCGGCCCGGCTGACAGGTTCCTGATAGGCGATGATCGCCAGCGCTTCAGTTGCCGCGCGCGACAGGCGGCGCGGCTCTTCCTTTTCGCGGCGCAGCAGGTGGGCAAGGTCGGGTGCGGTCTGGAAGTGCCAGCGCCCTCCCCGCTCCACCAAATGGACGCCCCGGTCGGCATAGGTGGTTTTAAGTGCCGCCAAGGTATGGTTCAGGTCAGCCCCGCCCAGATGCGCAGAAATCTGTTGTATTGTAAGGGGTTGCTCAGACGCGAACAATGTCGCCTCTACCGCCCGTTCAAGGTCGTCCGGTTCGTTCATGCCTACACCGCCCGCAACATAAGCGGTCCAAATGCCTGATCCTGCGCGATTTCTGCCCGTCCCTGCTTGGCCAGTTCCAGTGCCGCAAGGAAACTCGACGCCAGCGCCGATTTCCGCAACTGCGGGTCCGCCTCAACCGGCAAAAAGGCCCGCAGATCGGTCCAGTCCACCGCCAGGCCCAGCATTTTCGCCACGCGCGCCAGGGCCGCATCCAGCGTCATCACCGCACGTTCGCGGACCATGTGGACCACCGGTTGCTGGCGCTTCTTGATTGCCCCATAGGCTTGAATCAGGCTGAAAATATCGCACTTCCACAGCGCCTTGCGATCCACCGCCAGCCCCTCTGGCGCGCCCCGCACAAACACATCGCGCCCTACCCGGTCCCGCGCCATCAGCCGCGCGCCCGCTTCCCGCATCGCACCAAGCCGCTGCAACCGCAGTTGCAATCGCAGCGCCATTTCTTCCGGGCTTGGCTGCACTTCAGGATCACGCGGCAACAATAACAAGGACTTAAGGTAAGCCAGCCAAGCCGCCATCACCAGATAATCCGCCGCCAGTTCCAGCTTGAACGCCTCGGCACGCTCAATATATCCCAGATACTGATCGACCAGATCAAGGATGGAAATCGTCCGCAAATCAACCTTTTGCCGCCGCGCCAGTTCAAGCAAAAGATCCAGCGGACCTTCCCACCCATCCAGTTCCAGATAGAGCGCAGCGTCGGGATTTTCGGCCGAAGCAATGCCATCCCACACCTCATCGCCTGCAAACAGGCTGGGCGCGGCGGCTTCGTCGGTCATGCGAGATCCAACAGCCGGTCGCGGGTCGCGAAAAGTGGCGCTTGTTCGGCAAGATCAGCAGGCCCGTCAAACGCGGCAGTGGGTGCCAGCGCCCGATCAAGGCGGGCCTTGGTCAGTACGCTCATCGGTGCAAGCGCGTGGGCGATACCGACCATATCGTCCATTTTCGCCCAGCAATTCAGTGCAATATCACAACCCGCCACCTGCGCCCGCGCCGCGCGTTCAGGCACGGTGTCACCCAAGGCTTGCATATCCAGATCGTCGGTCAACAGCAGACCATCAAAGCCGATGGCCTGACGGATGATCTGTTCAACCACGAAGGCCGAATGCGTCGCCGGATTGTCCGCATCCCATGCGGTGAAGCGCACATGCGCGGTCATGGCGATGGCCGCATCCTTCAACACCCGGAACGGTTCGATATCCAGTGCCAGCTCTTCTGCCGACGCGGTGACTGTGGGTAGTTCCTTGTGGCTGTCCACCAGCGCCCTGCCATGCCCCGGCATGTGCTTGATAACGCCCGCAACTCCGGCACGGCCAAGGCCATCCAGCGTTGCCCGGCCCAGCGCAGCCACACGGCGCGGTTCCGCCCCCAGCGCGCGGTCCCCGATAACGTCATGCGCGCCAGGCTGGCGCACATCAAGCAAAGGCAGACAATCGACGCTGATTCCGACTTCGGCCAGATCCAGCCCCAAAGCGTGAGCATTGGCCCGCGCGGCCTCAATCGCACTGGCCGGCGCAAGGTCATACAGGCGGTCAAACCGTTCGCCGGGCGGATATGCCGCCCAGACCGGCGGCTTCATACGGGCGACACGGCCACCTTCCTGATCGATGCAGATGAAGGTGCGGTCGCGGCCATGCAGGTTGCGCAGTTCATCGGTCAGCGCCCGAATCTGCGCCCGGCTTTCCACGTTGCGGCCAAACAGGATGTAGCCTGCCGGATCGCAATCGCGAAAGAACGCGCATTCATCATCGGTGAGGGTCAGGCCGGACAGCCCGAAAATGGCGGGAAGCATGGGGGTAAGGGTTTGCGCAATCCCGGCGCTTACTCAAGGCCGGGATTGCGCGATATCGGGGAAAACCTTGCGATCAGCGCTTTACCTGACACTTCAGGCCACCTGCCTGAAGCTTCTGGCACAAGGCATTGGCCGCAGAGACATCAGCCGCAACCGCCTGAAGGCGATAGACGGTGCCGATGTCGGCTTTGCCTTCGATCACGCGGTGCGACAGGCCTTTGAGCGATTCGTGCGTGGAAGCCAGCTTGTTCCAACCTGCTTCGGCCGTTGCGCTAGAAGAATAAGCGCCGACCTGCACACCGATACCACCCGTGCCAGCGGCAGGCTTAGGTGTGGCAACAGCGTTAGGCTTGGGCGCGGCGCTTGCCGAGGCAGATGGTGCCGCAGCAGCCGATCCTGCCAGCGTCGCACCGGGCTTTTCGCCTTCGCTCACCTTGAAACTGGAATCGCCGGTGCCGGCAAAAGTCTTGCCACCCGGATCGCTCGGCGCGACCTTGTAGGGGGCCTTGCTCGCTTCAATCAGGCTGCCATCGGCGTTGGCAGGGCCGGTACCACGGTTCGATGCCCAATAGATGCCGCCAATCAGCGCCGCCAGCACGACCAAACCCATCACTGCAAAACCAATCAGACGACCGTTGCCCGCATCTTCGGCATCGGCATCGAGATCGTCAGCGCTTTCCAGCCATGGCAGGCTTTCATTGTCACCCAGCGCAAGACGGTCATTACCCGATGCCAGAACGCCCGATGCCGCCGCTGTTACCGAAGCAGCCGCGCTTTTTAACACATCTGCGCCAGACGCGACCGCATCTGAGGCCGCATCAGCAGCAACGCCTGAAACATGGTCAAGTTCAGCCGACACATTGAACGGCTTGCCCGCGCCCTGCCCTTCGGGACCCTGTTCGCCCCAGGTCTGATCGTCGTTATCGCCGTGCATCGTGAGTCCCTGCCCCGTCCATTAACCGTGCTGTCAAAGCTCTTCCGCAGCCTGAACCCCCAACAGGGCCAGACCGTTCTTCACAACTTGCCCGATTTGCGCGGCAAGGAAAAGACGAGCTGCGGTCATTGCGGAGTCATGTGCCACAATGAACCGCTTCTCCGGGCGATCATTGCCAAGGTTGTAGTACGAGTGGAAGGCCGAGGCGAGGTCATGGAGGAAGAAGGCGATCCGGTGCGGTTCGCGCGCAATGGCCGCCGCTTCGACCATACGCGGGAACTGTGCTGCCAGCTTCACCAACGCCAGTTCTTCTTCGCCCAGCAGGCCAAGATTTTGCGCCGATGGAACAAAGCCTTCGTCCGCCCCCTTGCGAATGTTCCTGCAGATGCGCGCATGGGCATATTGCACATAGAACACCGGGTTGTCCTTCGATGCTTCCACCACTTTGGCAAAATCGAAGTCCATCTGTGCGTCAGGCTTGCGGGTCAGCATGGTGAAGCGGACCACGTCTTTGCCCACTTCGGCCACCATATCCGCAAGCGTGATGAAAGTGCCGGAACGCTTGGACATTTTCATCGGCTGGCCATCGCGCAGCAACTGCACCATCTGCACCAGCTTCACCTCGAAAGGCTTTGCCGTGCCGCCATCGGCACTGGTCAGTGCGGCAACGGCGGCCTTGATCCGCTTGACCGTGCCGGCATGGTCCGCGCCCCAGATGTCCACCAATGCATCGGCATTCTGGGCCTTCTGGAAGTGATAGGCAAGGTCCGCCCCGAAATAGGTCCACGCCCCGTTCGACTTCTTGATCGGGCGATCCTGATCGTCCCCGAAACGGGTCGAGCGGAACAGCGGCAGTTCGACCGGCTCCCAATCGTCCAGAGTCTTACCCTTGGGCGCTTCAAGCTGGCCATCATAGACCAGATCGTGCGCGCGCAGCCAGCTTTCGGCCGCATCGACCTTGCCCGATGCCTGAAGCTCCGCTTCGGAGGAGAAAAGATCGTGACGGATGCCCAGCGTGGCCAGATCGACGCGGATCATGTCCATCATCGCGGCCACCGCGCGCGTGCGGAACAGAATCAGCCACTCGCTTTCGGGCGCGGTGGCATATTTGCCACCAAATTCGGCAGCCAGCGCCTGGCCCACCGGGACCAGATAGTCGCCCGGATAAAGCCCTTCCGGAATTTCACCAACGGCTTCGCCCAGCGCTTCACGATAGCGGATATGGACCGAACGAGCGAGGACGTCGACCTGCGCGCCCGCATCGTTGACGTAGTATTCCTTGATGACTTTGTGCCCGCTGAAGGCGAGCAAGTCAGCCAGGGCATCGCCCACCACCGCGCCGCGGCAGTGGCCCATGTGCATAGGACCGGTCGGATTGGCCGACACATATTCGACATTCACCACTTTGCCGCCACCCATGGCAGAGCGGCCATAATTAGCCCCTGCCTGCGCGATCAGCGCCAGTTCGCCGCGCCAGGCATCATCAACCAATCGCAGGTTGATGAACCCCGGCCCGGCAATCTCGGCCGAAACGACGCGCGGTTCTTTTTCCAGTTCGGCCACCAGCGCAGCGGCCAGAGCGCGCGGGTTGGTACCTGCAGGCTTGGCCAGCACCATCGCGGCATTGGTCGACAGATCGCCATGCGAAGGATCGCGCGGCGGTTCGCACGTCACCGCGCTTCGCGGCAGTCCGCCAGGCAACGTGCCTGCCACTTCCAGCGCAGTCAGCGCGGCATCGATTACCCGAACGAAGTCGGCGTGAAGATTCATCTGGCCATCAGTCATGGCCGCGCGGTTAGCGGATGTGCGCGAAAAGCGAAAGAGTGTGATACCCGGTCACTTCCGAGCCGCGTCAGCCATCAGAGCCAGCCATCAGAGATTGTCAGCGCCGCACGTTGTACTGCAGTTGTGCGTCCGTAAGCTGGAAGCCCACCAGCAATTCAAAGTTCGCACGGGCAAGCGCAGCCTTCACGTCAGGCTGGGCCAGCGGATCGACAGCGGCGTCCTGATCGCCAGCGCGGCGCTTGCGCGAAATGCGCTGGGCGATCTCTTCGGGCAGTGCAGCTTCGGCCTTTTCGACATAGGCCGCGCCTTGTGCCTTGGCGCTGGCACGAGCCTGACCATCGGCAAAATCGAGCACGACCTTGCCCACCCGCTTGGCGACCACCACGTTGCCGCCACGAATGACAGTGGAGAAATAGGGCAGTTCCACCCGGCGCGCGCCGCGCGTATCGACACGGCGGGCCTGCACATCAAAGCTGGCCAGCGAATAGAGCTTGTCGCCATCGGTGCACTGCGAACGGACATTGGTGATGACCGCTTCGACATCAATCGCCGCCGAATCAGTGCGACCCGCTGCAGTGAACAGCGTGATGTCTCCGGTGTAATCAGGCACACCTACGCGCGGGCAAGGATCGCGCAGCGCCTTGACGCCCACCGCTTCATCCACGACCAGTTCGCCACGCTTGGCCCCGCAACCACCCAATGCAAGGGCCGCAACAAGCGGGGCGCCCCAAATGGCCCATTTCATCACAGGGCGACGGGCGGATGCGATCATGGGCACTTTCATCCTTGCAAAAAGCTGTGTTCTTTTGGCGCTGGGCCGACATTTGCGGTCACCTCTACCCACCCAGACCGCTTTCGGCAATGGCGGGAGGCTGCGCTTGCTGCTAAGGGCCGGGCGATGAACGCCAGCTTGCCAGAACCCGCGTCCGAAGGGACATCGCCCAACCTTCTTCCCCTGCGCCTGTTGATTGCCGCGCCGCGCGGATTCTGCGCCGGGGTGGACCGCGCGATCGAAATTGTGGAGCGCGCCCTGCAGCGTTACGGCGCGCCGGTTTATGTGCGGCACGAAATCGTACACAACCGCTTTGTCGTGGATGGACTGAAGGCCAAGGGTGCCACGTTCGTGGAAGAACTGGACCAAGTGCCCGATGGCGCGCCAGTGGTATTTTCTGCCCACGGTGTGCCCAAAGTGGTGCCGCAAGTCGCCAGCGAACGCGGGCTGGACTGGCTGGACGCCACCTGCCCGCTGGTCAGCAAAGTCCATCGGCAGGCCGAACGACAGGTTGAAGCCGGGCGGCACATCCTGTTCATCGGCCACAAGGGACACCCCGAAGTGATCGGCACGATGGGGCAGGTTCCGGCAGGCACGATTACACTGGTCGAAACGCTGGACGATGTGGCCCGGCTGAGCTTTCCCGAAGATCAGGCGCTATCGTTCCTGACGCAGACCACGCTTTCGGTGGACGATACCGCCGAAATCGTGGCCGCCTTGCAGGCAAAGTTCCCGCAGATCGTCGCCCCCAAGGCCGAGGACATCTGTTACGCAACGTCCAACCGGCAGGCTGCGGTGAAGGCGATTGCCGAACAATGCCAGTTGCTGCTGGTGATTGGCGCGCCCAACAGTTCCAATTCACTGCGGCTGGTGGAAGTGGCCCAGCGGCTGGGCACACCATCGCGATTGATCCAGCGCGCCAGCGAGATTGATCCTGCGTGGCTGGACGGTGTGGAAACGCTGGGCCTTACCGCCGGTGCGTCGGCTCCTGAAGTGCTGGTGCGCGAGGTGGTGGACAAGATCGCCAGCTTGCGCGCGGTGACCGAAGAAACGGTGACCACTGCCGAAGAAAAGATGGTGTTCAAACTGCCGCGCCAATTGGTGGACTGACCATGGCCGTTTATACCCAGATCGGCGCGGAAGAGATGGCCGCGCTTGTTGCCGATTTTGGCGTAGGCCAGTTGGTTTCGGCCAAGGGCATTGCCGAGGGCGTATCCAACAGCAACTGGCTGCTGGAAACGACAGGGGCAGATGGTGCCGGCGCGCGCTTCATCCTGACAATGTATGAATTCCGCATAGAAATTGCGGACTTGCCTTATTTCCTGTCGCTGCTGGACCATCTGGCAGCCAAAGGCTGTCCAGTGCCGCGGACGATTCACGATCGGGAAGGTCGGCTGTTCCGCCTGCGCCCCAATGCCGATGGCGAGGACAAGGCGCTGGCGCTGATCGAGTTTCTGCCCGGCGTTTCGGTCAGCGATCCCACGCCTGCACAGGCCCGTGCAGTGGGCGGAGCGCTGGCTTCGCTGCATGCGGCGGCGGCGGATTATCCGGCCAGTCGCATAAATGGAATGGGCCTTGCCGAATGGCAGCGACTGTTCGACGCCTGCGGGTCTGACGGGCTGGCGCAAATCGACCCTGACCTGGCCGGGCTGGTGGCGCAATATATGCCAAAGATCGCAGCGCAATGGCCCGACCATCTGCCACGCTCGGTGATCCATGCCGACCTGTTTCCCGATAACGTGCTGATGCTGAACGACAGGGTGACAGGGCTGATCGACTTCTATTTCGCCTGCAATGATCTGATCGCCTATGACGTTGCAGTAACCCATGCAGCGTGGTGCTTTGATGCCAGCGGGCACACCTTCCAGGCCGACCTGTCGGCTGCCTTGCTTGAAGGGTATGAAGCGGTCCGTCCGCTATCGGCCGAAGAACGCGCTGCGCTGCCGCTGCTGGCGCAGGGCGCGGCAATGCGCTTCACCTCAAGCCGCGCGTTCGATTGGCTGAACACACCTGTCGATGCGCTGGTGATGCGCAAAGACCCGATGGCCTTTGCCCGGCGGCTGAAATTCTACGCTGAAAATCCGGCCATCTTTGCATGAAGCACGTCGAAATTTTCACCGATGGCGCGTGCAAGGGCAATCCCGGCAAGGGAGGCTGGGGCGCGCTGTTGCGCATGGGCGAGCATGAAAAGGAAATGGCCGGGTCCGAAAAGGAAACGACCAACAACCGCATGGAATTGATGGGCGCGATCCGCGCGCTGGAAGCCTTGAAGCAGCCATGCCGAGTCACTTTGCACACCGACAGCAAATACGTGCTGGATGGCATCACCAAATGGGTATTCGGCTGGCAAAAGAAGGGCTGGAAAACAGCCGATAACAAGCCGGTGAAGAACGAAGACCTGTGGCGCGCACTGGTGGAAGCCACGCGCCCGCACAAGATCGAATGGGTCTGGGTAAAAGGCCACGACGGCCATCCGGAAAACGAACGCGTGGACAAACTGGCCAGCGACGCAGCGCTGGCAGCCTGATGCCGACTTGCGCCGCCCGTTTCCGCGTGGCGCAAGTCGGGTGTCAGGAAGCGATCAGTCTGCGGTAGTCGTATCTACCACTTCTGCACCGGGACCGTTCTTCAGGATCGATTCAATGGCGTTTCTGGCGCTGGCCTTGCTGGCATAGCCTTCGGTCCAGAAGATGGCCTCGCTATTGTGGCAGAAGTAGGCGACGAACTCGCCTCCCTTGTTCTTGCGGATTTCGAAACGGTGCGCCATCGCAGGGCCTCCTTGGTGGAATTGCCCTGCAAGCTTAGCATTGCCTGCACACCGCCTCATGTAAAAACTGGTATTACACCGTCGCAAATCTTGCCGGTGCATAGAATGCAGCGTCAATCTCTTGTGTCAGCCCATCACGCGGGAGGCCCAACAGCAACTGCGCGCCAAGCCGCGCGGCAGCAGGCGCGGTCTGAATGCCGAAACCGCCCTGCCCGGCAAACCAGAACAGTCCGTCCGCTCGCGGATCGAAGCCATAGACTGGCAGCCTGTCAGGCGCGAACGAACGCAATCCGGCCCAGCGCCGTTCCATCGCAGCAATCTTCCAGTCCACCACCTGTTCAAAACGGTCGATGGCTATGGCAATGTCCAGTTCCTCAGGCGCGGCATCACCTGCCACATCGGGAATTTCATCATGCGGAGAAAGCCACAGCCGCCCGCCTTGCGGTTTGAAATAGAAGTCTTCGTTGATACCCAGCGTGAGCGGCAGGGTATCGAGGGGCGCAGGATCGGTGCGCAGTTGCACGATAGTCCGGCGCAGTGGTTGAATGCCCAGCGGCCCCACGCCCACCAGTTCGGCCACGCCATCGGCCCATGCCCCTGCGGCATTGGCCAGAATGCCTGCGCGTGCAGCACCATCCGCCCAGCTTATCCGCCAGCCAGCGCCATCACGTTCAATCCGCTCCACCCGTGCCCGCACACGCAGCACCGTGCCGGTGCGGCGCGATGCCGCAAGATAGTGCTGATGCAGGCCCGCCACATCGATATCGGCGCATTCCGGCTCCCACGCACCGACGACCCAGTCCCCCCGCAAACCGGGAACGCGAGCATCCAGCGCGGCGCGGTTCTGCAAATGCAGCGTAGCGCCAAGCGCGGTGAACTTTTCGATGAATGCTTCCACTTTGTCCCGGTCCGCCGCCGTGCCGATGTTCAGCGCGCCACGCGGCGACAGAAAGCCGCCCTCCTTCAGAAAGCGGCCCGATGCCATGGTCAGTGGGAAAACCCCCGGCCCGCCATAAGTTTCTTCCCAGAACGCGGCAGAACGTCCTGTCGTGTGATAACCGGGCGTATCCTCGGCTTCTACCAGCAGCACACGCGCATACGGGGCGCATTCGGCGGCAAGGCTGGCTCCGGCCATACCTGCGCCAATGATGGCAACGTCAAATTCTCCGGCAATATCGTCTGAGGCAAACTGGTTCACGCAGGCTTCGTTTCTTCCGTGGGAGGGGCAAGACGATCCAGAAAGTCGTCGATGGTGTGAATCACCTCGTCACGCACTTCGTCAACCTCGCGCAAAAGTTCATGCCGCGCCTCTTTGCCCCAAGTGGCGAGCTGCGCGCGGGGCAAACGGCGAGCAGCGCGTTCGATCGCAGGCCATGACACTAGCCCATCATAGCGCGCAGCCAGCAACAGGACCGGCGTGTCCACCGCTTCAAGCACACCGGGCACCTCCAGCGCGCGGATCGAGGCATAGCCGCGTTCAACCCAGCGCCAACTCCCCGGTCCCATACCCAGAAACGGTCGTGCGGCCTTCCAGTGCGCTTCGTCTGCATAACGCGCTTCGTCATGCGTCAGTAGCGTGTTGCGCGCCGCTACTGATGCGCCGGGCTTCTCGCTACTTTTCCATGCAGGCCGATCAGGACTACCGATTCGGCACATCAACTGGGCAACGCCATGAAGCATGCGAATCGGACCCGGCGCGAGAAATCCGAGCATCGGCGCACTTAAAACCGCAGCAACAGGGTTAATTCGTTGCTCAGCAACAGCACGCAGCACAAGATGCCCACCCATCGAATGACCAACGATGACATGCGGGGCTGGTGTAGTGGTAACCCAGCCCTGCCAGAACACTGCCAGATCATCCAACCACACCGAAAAATCGGGCACATCGCCGGTCAGCGGATCAGCGGCAAAGCGTCCTGAACCTGCTTGTCCACGCCAGTCAAGAGCAGTGACACGCCACCCTTCTTCGTGCCAGTAATCAAGTGATTCCAGATACTTTTCATAAAAGTCCCCCCGCCCCGGCAGGAACAGGATGGATCCGCGTGGGGCATCGGGCATGGCAGGATCGGACACACCGGGCCAATCGATCCGGCGGATTGCATGGCCATCGGGCGCGGCCCACTCAGCCTCGGTTGCCGTGGCAGGAATTGCCCTGCGGTCCATCCGCCGCATCGTGCCCAGATCCATGCCGAACTGCCTCCACCAACGCAAATCCGCGCCAAGGTTTGGTTACCGTTTGGTAAGTGATTGTCCCGTATGCCCGGTGACATGCAGGGAAACATCATCGTTTACGGACTGGTCGGAGCATTGGCAATCGCGCTGCTGATTGCCGCTTTCACCGATATCCGTCGCCGCCAGATCGACAACTGGCTGAACGCGGCCATTGCGCTGGGCGCACCGGTATATTGGTGGGCGGCAGATCTTTCCTTGTGGCCGGACGTCGCCATGCAACTGGGGGTCGCTCTCGCGGCATTTCTGGTGCTGGCCGGGCTGTTTGCGCTGAAGATGATGGGCGGCGGCGATGTAAAGCTGCTGGCCGCGCTGGCGCTTTGGCTTGCGCCGCTGACGTTTCTCAAACTGCTGCTGATGATGTCGATCATCGGCGGTCTCCTGACCATCGTGATGGCAGCGTGGCACTTTACACGGACGCGCCGCCGCGATGCGAAGATCCCCTACGGCGTAGCAATTGCCGCCGCAGGCCTGATTACGCTGGCTCCCACGCTGGAGGCCGGGTGGCGCTCCGTTACCGGGGCGTAAACGCGGTAATGCAATTTTTAACCAATTTGACCGACACATCCGGGCCGAATTGAACATCCGATCTGTAATTTTTGAACTCTGAACTTGGGCGGGAAAAGTTAGCCATGGACAAGAGGAAGCTGATGCTGCTGGTGGGGGCGCTGATCGTGGCGATCGGCACGGCCTTCGCTGCGAGGAGCCTTTTCGCCGGCGCATCGACGCCTCAGGCCGAAGCGGCCTCGAAGCTGGCGATGGGACCGAAGGTGCTGGTCGCGCAACGCGCCCTGCCCATCGGCACGATCATTACGGCTGATTCGCTGAACTTCCAAGCCTGGCCCAAGGACATGGTGCAGGACGCCTACTTCATTGAAGGCGAAACCGACATGCAGAAGATGCTGGGCACCGTGGTTCGGAACCCGATTACTGCGGGCGAACCAGTGACCAAGGGCAATCTTGTGGCGCCGGGCGACCGTGGCTTTCTTGCGGCAGCCCTTGCACCGGGCATGCGCGCCGTCACCATCCCGGTTTCGGCACGCACCGGCGTTGCGGGCTTCGTCTTTCCGGGCGACCGCATCGACCTCGTGCTGACCCAGACGGTCAAGGCAAGCGGTCAGGCCGCTGCGCTCAGGGCTTCGGAAACCTTCCTAAAGAACCTCCGCGTTCTCGCTACCGACCAGTCGACCGAACAGACCATGGTGGACGGCAAGACCCAGGTGCGCACTTTCAGCACTGTCACGCTTGAAGCGACGCCGAAGATGGCCGAAAAGATTGCCGTGTCGCAGACTATCGGCACGATCAGCCTCTCGCTGCGCTCGCTGGCCGACAACTCTGCCGAACTTGAACAGGCGGTTGCCTCAGGCGACGTGAAGATCCCAGCCGGCGCCACGCCCCAGCAGGAAGAAGCCCTGCTCAAGCAGGCGATGAACCGCCCGCTTGAAGCAGGCAAGGGCAGCTTTGTCACCGGCGGCGATGTCTCGCGCTTCCAGCGCTCAACCATGCCGGTCACCGAAACGCCCCGGATGGGCGGTTTCTCCAGCCCCTCCCCCCGCATGGGCGGACGCGACGAGCAGGTAAAGACCGGCCCGACCGTTCGTGTAACTCGCGGCAAAGAGACTGAAGACGTCTCGCTGGGAGGCAAGTGATGAAGACCGCGCGCCCCAATCCGCATGCGAAGGATCGCAAGATGAACCGCCGCTTCTCCACCTCGCTTATCTCGGCCGCGATGATCGTGCTGCCGCTGGCAATCGCCCCGGTTCCCGGTGCACTGCACGCCCAGAGCATGACCAGCCCTTCGCGCACTGTCACACTGTCCATCGGCAAGGGTGAAATGATTACCGTGCCGGGCCGTCTGGCCGACGTTTTCGTCGCAGATGAAAAGGTAGCGGACGTTCAGGTCAAATCGACCAACCAGCTTTACGTGTTCGGCAAGGGTGGCGGTGAAACCACTGTCTATGCCAGCGACACCAAGGGCACCGTGGTATGGTCCGCCAACATCCGCGTCGGCAACAACATCGACTCGATCGATCAGATGCTGCGCCTGGCCATGCCGGACGCCCGTGTCAGCGTGGCCACGATGAACAACACCGTGCTGCTGACCGGCACTGTTGCCGCACCGGAAGATGCAGCTGAGGCTGAACGACTTGTTCGCGCCTTCACCGGCGACAAGACCAACGTCATCAGCCGCCTGAAGATGGCAACCCCGCTGCAGGTCAGCCTGCATGTGAAGTTCGCCGAAGTCAGCCGCACACTGGTGCGCACCATCGGCATGAACGTGACCTCGATCGACGGCACCGGCGGCTTCAAGTTCGGCATCGGTCAGGGCCGGACATACGGTTCGACCGCCACCACCGATCCGTTGCTGCCGTTCGGTGTCGGTAATGCGCCGACGGGCTACACTTTCGATCCGACCGCCATCACCGCAACCAACCCCACGGGTATCGCTGCAAAGGCAGGCACCGCCGTCACAGCGACCACCGCAGGCACGACCATTGCCGGCATGGGCAAGTTCCTCGGTCTGGACCTGCTCGGCGCGCTGGATGCTGGTGAAACGCTGGGGCTGGTGACTACTCTGTCGGAACCCAACCTGACCGCGCTTTCGGGCGAAACGGCAGACTTTCTGGCAGGCGGTGAATATCCCATCCCGGTTTCGCAGGGGCTTGGCACCACGTCGATCGAATACAAGAAATACGGCGTCAGCCTGGCCTATACTCCCACGGTTCTGGCCAATGGCCGCATCTCCATCCGTGTGCGTCCCGAAGTATCGGAACTGTCCAGCACCGGCGCACTCAAGCTCGACAGTGTCGAAATCCCGGCGCTGACCGTGCGTCGTGCAGAAACCACCATCGAACTGGGTTCGGGCCAATCGTTCATGATCGCGGGTCTGCTTACCAACGGCGCGCAAAATTCGCTGACCAAGATGCCGGGCGCGGGCGACATCCCCATTCTGGGATCGTTGTTCCGTTCGACCAGCTACAAAAAGGGCGAAACCGAACTCGTGATTATCGTCACGCCGTATCTGGTCAACCCGGTCAACGCCGATGAAATCGTCCTGCCGACCGATGGCTTCCAGCATCCCAACGACATCCAGCGCCTGCTTGGCAACATGGAGAACGACGGGGTGAGCGGCGCAAAGCGTCCTGGTCCTGTCGAAAAGGACGGATCGGTCGAAACCGGACCGAAGGTTGGCGCACTTGATACGCCTGCCACCACCACCCAGCCGCGCGACCGTCGCAGCGACAAGAAAGTCGCCAGCGCCAAGCCCGGCTTCAGCATTCAGTGAGAAAGGGACAAGCCATGCGTCATAGCCTCACCCGCAGCGCGGCAAGTGCGCTCGCCCTCTCGCTCGCAGTCGTCCTGTCGGCCTGCTCCAGCGTGCCCGAAAACCGCATGCTCAATTCGGTCCATCAGCCGGTAGTCGAACGCAACCGTTATGTCTTCGATGTCGAAACGCTGCCCGGTGGTGGTATGTCGATCTCGGAACAGCGCCGCCTTGAAGGCTGGTTCGAAAGCCTTGGCCTGAAATACGGCGACAAGATCGCCGTGGACGATCCACTTGAATCGCGGGCCACAATGGCTTCTGTCGATACCGTCGCCGGTCGCTGGGGCATCATCGTCGAAGCAGGTCCGGCACCGGTAACGCCCGGATATGTGCCTGCTGGCGGTGCCCGCATCGTCGTCTCGCGCACCACGGCCAGCGTGCCGGGCTGCCCGGACTGGTCGGCCAAGTCCGACTTTTCGATGAGCAACCGCACGATGTCGAACTTCGGCTGCGCCACCAACAGCAACCTTGCGGCGATGGTGGCCGACAAGGAGCACCTCATCAAGGGTGCAAGCGGGACTGGCGAAACCGTGGTGATGAGCGGCAACAAGGCCATCGACAGCTATCGCGCGGCCAAGCCGACCGGCGAGGAAGGGCTGAAGAACAACAGCACTTCGAGCGTCAAGAGCAGCAGCGGCGGAGGGAACTGAAACCATGAGCTGGATGAACAACAACCGCGATCCCTTCGCCGCCTTCATGTGCGACGAAACTTCGCTGGACACGCTCCGCCCGGTCATCGCAGACATGGGCTGGCCTTCGGAAAAATGCCATCGTGGAGGCCTGCGCAACGCGATCCAGTCGCTGTCAGTAACGGCCAGCCCGAACATTCTGATGGTCGACCTGTCGGAAAGTGGCGATCCGCTGCATGACATCAACGCCTTGGCCGAAGTGTGCGAACCGGGCACCGTGGTTATCGCGGTGGGCCAGGTCAACGACGTGCGCCTCTATCGCGATCTGATTGCGTCGGGCATTCAGGATTATCTGCTGAAGCCGCTGAACGCCGGGCAAATCCGCGACGCGCTGGTCAATGCGCAGGCGATCTTCACAGCACCCAAGAATCACGACTCGTCCGGGGTCAAGCGCCACGTCTCGACCGCTGTGGTCGGCACGCGCGGCGGCGTGGGCGCATCCACGCTGGCCACGTCGCTGGCATGGCTGTTCAGCACCGATCACCGTGCGCCCACCGCGCTGCTCGATCTTGACGTCCACTTCGGCACCGGAGCGCTGACGCTTGATCTGGAACCGGGCCGAGGCCTGAGCGATGCGATCGACAATCCCAGCCGCATTGACGGCCTGTTCATCGAACGCGCAATGATCCGCGCCAACGATAATCTGGCGATCCTTTCGGCCGAAGCACCGATCAATTCGCCGCTGATGACCGACGGCAGCGCCTTCGTCCAGTTGGAGGAAGAATTCCGTCACGCCTTCGAAATGACGGTGATCGACATGCCGCGCAACATGCTTATCAACTTCCCGCACCTGCTGGCAGATGTGAACGTGGTGATCCTTGCCACCGAACTGACCCTGGCTGGTGCGCGCGATGCGATCCGCCTGCTTTCGTGGCTGAAATCGAACGCTGCCCATGCCCGCCCGATCATCGTGGCGAACAAGGTGCAGCCGGGCACGGCCGAAATCAGCAAAGCCGATTTCGAAGCGTCGATCGAACGCAAGATCAACTTCATGATCCCTTACGACATCAAGGCTGCATCCAACGCCGCAAAACTGGGCCAGACCTTCGTCAATGCCAATCGCGCGTCGAAGGCAGGCGGCGTGCTGCGCGACGTAGCGCAGGCCATTGTCGGATCGGTTGACGAAGACGGCGCGACCGCAGCCGATACCGGAGCGGACAAGCGCAAGGCATCGCTGCTGGGCAAGTTCGATCTGAAGAAAATGCTGGCGACAAAGCCCAAGTCCAAAGTTGCTGCGAAGGCGTGACCTGCGGGCGACCGCCCAGCCAATACGCTTGACCAGCCGCAAGATTGAAATGACAGGAAGGCATCCGCAATGACGAGCACGATCCAGCTTATGGTTATGGCCTTTGGCCTGCTGCTGGCCATGGTGCTCGCCTATGCGGCGCTATCAGGGCCTTCTGCATCGAAAGAAGGCAACCGCCGGCTGCAAGCGGTGCGCTTTCGCCACTCTGACAACACCGACGACAAGGTCGAGGCGCAGTATCGCAAGACCGTCGCCGCCCGCAAGCCGACAACATCGCGTGTGCAGGGCAAATCGGCGACCAAGCTCCAGGTACTGGCGCAGCGACTGCACAGAACCGGCAAGAAATGGTCGTTGACGCAGTATCTGTACCTGAGCGGCGGCATGGCATTTACCATCACGGCGCTTGTATGGATGAAGACGGGCGCACCTGTGCTCGCACTCGGCGTAGGTGTGGTTATAGGCGGCGGTCTGCCGCATATGGTGGTTGGTCGGACCATCAAGAAGCGACTGGACAACTTTACCGCACGCTTGCCGGACGCCCTCGATCTCCTCATCCGCGGTCTGCGTTCGGGCCTGCCCGTCACGGAAACGCTCGGCGTGGTTGCAACCGAACTTCCCGGCCCCGTGGGCGAAGAGTTCAAGCTTGTAACCGACCGTATCAAGGTTGGCCGCACCATGGAAGAAGCGCTTCAGGAAACGGCAGACCGCCTGAATATCCCTGAATTCAACTTCTTCTGTATCACGTTGGCTATTCAGCGTGAAACCGGTGGCAACTTGGCCGAAACGCTGTCCAATCTTTCCGAAGTGTTGCGCAAACGCGCGCAGATGAAGCTGAAAATCAAGGCGATGAGCTCGGAATCCAAGGCATCGGCCTATATCGTCGGTGCTCTACCCTTCCTCGTCTTTGCCCTGATCTACACCATCAACCCGACCTATCTTGGTGGCTTCTTCACCGATGATCGCCTGATCATCGCGGGCATGGGCGGGCTGACCTGGTTCAGCATCGGCATCTTCATCATGGCCAAGATGGTCAGCTTCGAAATCTGAGCGATAAGGAACAGGCGACCATGATGAACACCACGCCCAGTCCGACACTGCTCGGCTTCGATGTCTACTTTATCGGTTCGATCCTCGTTGCCATTGCCGCTGTTGCCGTAATGCTGGCCATCTATGCTGCGGTAACCGTGCGCGATCCGATGGCAAAGCGCGTCAAGGCGCTCAACGAAAGGCGCGAACAGCTCAAAGCTGGTATTGTCACCAGCAATGCACGCAAGCGGGCCAGCATTGTTCACCGCAACCAGACCACCGACCAGATTCGCGGTTTTCTGGAATCGCTCAAGGTTCTGCAGGACAGCCAGCTTTCGGTTGTACAGCAGAAGCTGGCGCAGGCAGGTATCCGCAAGAAGGAATGGGCAGTTGCGGTCATTCTGGGCCGCTTGATCGGACCGATCCTGTTCGGCCTGCTGGGCGCGACAATGTTCTACTGGTCCGACATGTTCGCCGACTGGTCACCCATCAAGCGCATGTTAGGCCTCATGGCTTTTCTGGTCGCTGGCTACAAAGGGCCGGACGTGTTCGTGCAGAACATGATTTCCAAGCGTACCGCGGCCATCCGCAAAGGCCTGCCCGATGCGCTTGACCTTCTGGTGATCTGCGCCGAAGCAGGCCTTACCGTCGACGCCGCCTTTGGCCGTGTGTCACGCGAACTCGGCCGGGCTTACCCGGAACTGGGTGATGAATTCTCGCTGACCGCGATCGAACTTTCGTTTCTCACAGAACGCCGCCAAGCCTTTGAAAACCTGGCTTATCGCGTCGATCTTCAATCGGTGAAGGGCGTCGTCACCACGATGGTCCAGACCGAACGCTACGGTACGCCACTGGCATCAGCGCTGCGCGTGCTGTCGGCCGAATTCCGTAATGACCGCATGATGCGCGCCGAAGAAAAGGCTGCACGCCTTCCTGCCATCATGACTGTGCCGCTGATCCTGTTCATCTTGCCGGTGCTGTTCATCGTCATTCTCGGCCCGGCGGCCTGTTCCATCAGTGACGCTCTTATCAACCCTTCAACACCGCCGAAATAGGCACTGACCAGACAAAATCTGACATGAACAAGGCTCGGCAGGATAACACCCGCCGGGCCTTGTTCCATTTTGAATGATGCAGCCGATCAGGCTTGGCCAACCACCTGATCTATAGCGCCGAAAATGCTGCGCCCTTTCGCGTCACGCATCTCGATCCGCACCGTATCGCCATTCTTGAGAAAAGGCGTGACAGGCTGACCATTTGCAATGGTTTCAACCATGCGTTGTTCAGCTATGCAGGCATAGCCGCGTCCGCCTTGCGCCACCGGGCGGCCGGGGGAACCATCTGCGTCGCGATTTGAAACCGTGCCCGATCCGATAATCGTGCCTGCGCCGATTCGCCGCGTCTTCGCCAGATGTGCGATCAGCACGCCGAAATCAAAAGTACACTCTTCGCCAGCTTCGATCCGTCCGAAGGACTGCTGATTCAGGTCAACCATCAGCGGCAGATTCAGCTTGCCGCCGACCCATGCCGCGCCCAGCCCCGCCGGGGTAACGAACACCGGCGAGAAATGGCTGGCAGGCTTTGACTGCACAAAACCAAAGCCTTTGGCCAGTTCTCCCGGAATGAGATTGCGCAACGACACGTCGTTGACCAGTCCGACCAGCCTGACATAGTTGATCGCCTGTTGCGGCGTAACGCCCTGCGGCACGTCGCCTGTCACCACCACAATCTCGGCCTCGAAATCGCAGCCCCAGCTTTCGTTTGCCAGACTGATCGGTTCGCGCCCACCGCGCAGATCGTCACTGCCACCCTGATACATCAGAGGATCGGTCCAGAAACTGTCTGGCAATTCGGCACCGCGCGCTTTGCGCACCAGTTCGACATGATTCACATAAGCGCTGCCATCAACCCACTGGAACGCGCGCGGCAGCGGGGCGCAGGCTTCGCGTTCGTGAAAGCGTTTGCGCGGGATGGCTTCGTGCGCCAGTTCGATGGCCAGCGCCTCAAGCCGCGGACAATGCCGGTCCCAGTCGTCAAGCAATCCCTGCATCGTGGGGACAATGTGATCTGCATCGGCATACCATGCCAGATCATCGGAAACGACGATCAACCGTCCGTCACGCCCCTGCGGCAGAGATGCAAGTTTCACTTTTCCTCAACCTCCATCGCACGCGCTGCTTTCAACAACTTTTCCAGAATGCTGCGCAGCTTTTCCTGTTCGCGCGGGGTGATCGCGGCAAAAATCCGCTCATACATCTCCACCGCCTGAGGCCATATCTGGCCGTGCAGTTCACAACCCGATGTGGTCAGTTCAAGGTGGTGCGAGCGGCCATCCATTTCATTAGGGCTGCGCTGCACCAACCCGCGCTCTTCCAACACCTTGCAGGCGCGATTAACCGCCACCTTGTCCATCAGGGTTGATCGAACAAGATCGCGTTGCGTCAATGGCCCGGCATCGCCCAAGACAGCCATGATCCGCCATTCGGGAATTTTAAGGCCAAATTCGCTGCGGTATTCACCCGCAATCAGGCTGCTCACCGCGTTCGAGGTGATAGCCATGCGATAAGGCATGAAGTCGGAAAGGCGTGTCTGTGTTCCGGGCATGATTTCGTATCACATGAAACCAGCCTGGGACGCAAGAGAGAAAGAAAATAACACCAGGCGGTGCCGCGCGCGTTACTAATTTTCGCGGTTTGGTTCCAGACGAAATTTTCTTTAGCGCACGGAGCCTGTGCTTTGCACAAAAAAAAACGCCCGAACCGCACCTGCGGCCGGGCGCAAAACCACTTAAGTCCACTTTCATCAGTGCGCCAGAATACCGGCCATGATGAAATCGACGGTATGTTCACGATAGCTGTCGCGCAGTTCCTCGGTCAGCGTATCCTGATCGAAGCAGTGCTTCAGCACCAGCCGCGCAGAAAAGAACCGGTCCGCCGCCCCGGTGACGGTGAAATAGAACAATTGTGGATTGATCGCACGGAACACTCCCGCCTTCACCCCTTCTCCGATGAACCGGTTATAGGCGCGGTGCAGCGGCAGCAGATACTGGTCGGCAATACGCTTGGCCTCGGCCTCATCACTGTCACGCACCAGCCGCATAAGCAGGCGGTTAAGATAAGGATAAGCGTAATAGGTGTCGATGCACTTCGAGATATGGCGCCGCAGTTTGGCTTCAGGATCCATGTCATCCTTGGACAGCAACGCATCCACCGATTTGACGATGGTTTCCATATCCCGGTCAAGCAAGGCTTTGAGCAGGCCTGCTTTATTACCGAAGTAATATTTGACCAAGGCGGAATTCAGGCCTGAACGCAGGCTCAGTTCCGACAGGGAAATGTCAACGACATCTCCCTCGCGCATGATGTTCGACGCGGTCTGCAACAGCAGCTCGCGTGCGCCCGGCGTTTCAAGGCCTTCACCTTTTTGCACTTCTGCGTTCATTCCCAACCCGGCTCATTCCACCATGGATAAAACGACGGCATATCCGAAGAAACCCGCCCAGGGTAGGTGGGCGCGCGTTTTTCGAGGAAACTGCTGATCCCTTCGGCTGCGTCCTTCCCCCGCGAAAGCGTGTAAATTGCCCGGCTGTCAACCCGGTGTGCCTCCATCGGGTGCGAAAGACCGGGATTATGCCACAACATCGCCCGCGTCATCGCCACCGAAACCGCGCTGGTATTGTCCGCAATCTCACGCGCCAGCGCCACGGCGGCAGGCATCAGATCCTCAGGTTCGTGAAGTGAACGCACAAGGCCACCGCGCAGTGCTTCGTACGCATCGAAAACCCGTCCGGTCATACACCATTCGAGCGCCTGCGGCAGCCCAACGATGCGCGGCAGGAACCAGCTTGAACACGCTTCAGGCACGATCCCGCGCCGCGCAAAGACCAGCCCGAACCGGGCCTTGGTCGACGCAAGACGGATGTCCATCGGTAATTGCATGGTTACACCCACGCCCACCGCCGCACCATTGATTGCGCCGATCACGGGCTTCTTCGACTGATAGATGCGCAGTGTCAGCAGCCCGCCACCATCGCGCACGCGCGAGTCGGAAAGGTCTGTCACCGCCTCGCCGCTGGAAAATACGTGCTTGCCGTCATCAGGGGTAAGGTCGGCACCAGCGCAAAACGCCCGGTCGCCTGATCCTGTCACAATCACCGCCCGAACGCTGTCATCGGCGTCAGTCTTGTCGAACGCATCGATCATCTCGTTCATCATGGTGCCGGTAAAGGCATTCATCTTCTCAGGCCGATGCAGCGTGATCGTGGCGATGCCATCGGCGATGTCGAGCCGGATTTGCGTATAATCGCTCAAGAAACCTCTCCCAGGATGATGGGGGCGAAATCACTGCCCCGCCCCTCACCGTTAGACTCTGGCTTTAACGCGGCGCCATGCGGATCGCGCCGTCCAAACGCACATCCTCGCCGTTGAAGTATCCGGTTTCGATCATGCACATCGCAAGATTGGCGTATTCCTCAGGCATACCCAGACGCTTGGGGAACGGCACCGACGCAGCCAGTGCCGCCTTCACGTTGTCGGGAGCGCCCTGCAACAGTGGGGTGTTGAAAATGCCCGGCAGAATTGTGTTCACGCGGATGCCTTCGCTCATCAGATCACGCGCGATGGGCAGGGTCATGCCCACGACGCCGCCCTTCGATGCCGAATAAGCCGCCTGCCCCATCTGGCCATCTTCCGCCGCAACCGAGGCCGTATTGACGATTGCCCCGCGCGAACCAAATTCGTCGCACGGATCAAGCGTCATCATGCCCGCGGCTGACTTGGCGATGCAGCGGAACGTGCCAACCAGATTGATCTGGATGATCCAGTTGAACGCATCCATCGGGAAATGCTTGATCTCGCCGGTTTCCTTGGAACGACTGGCGGTCTTGATCGCGTTGCCCGTGCCAGCGCAGTTCACCAGAATGCGTTCCTGCCCGTGGGCGGCGCGGGCCTTGGCAAAACCGGCATCGACGCTTTCGTCGCTGGTCACGTTCACTTCGCAGAACACGCCGCCAATCTCGGCAGCCATGGCTTCGCCCTTTTCCTTCTGAAGGTCAAAGATGGCAACCTTCACGCCCTTTGCGGCCAGCGCGCGGGCGGTGGCGGCACCAAGGCCGGACGCGCCGCCGGTGACCACAGCGGCAACGGTGTTATCAAGCTTCATCAGGCAATTCCCTCTCTTAAAGGCTGTAATTTCAAAGCGCTTCGATGATCGTCACATTGGCGACGCCGCCGCCTTCGCACATCGTCTGCAAACCATATTTGCCGCCGCGCGCGCGCAGCGCATGAACCAGCGTGGCCATCAGCTTCGTGCCCGAAGCGCCCAGCGGATGGCCCAGCGCAATCGCGCCGCCATTGACGTTCAGCTTTTCAGGATCGGCTCCGGTGTGCTTCAGCCACGCCATAGGCACCGAAGCGAAAGCTTCGTTAACTTCATAAAGATCGATGTCGGCCATTTTCATGCCAGCCCGCTGCAAGGCGCGATCGGTGGCGAACAATGGTTCTTCCAGCATGATTACCGGATCGCCCGCCGTCACAGTCAGGTTGTGAATGCGCGCCAGCGGGGTCAGGCCGTGCGCTTTCAAAGCTGCTTCCGATACTATCAGAACCGCGCTCGACCCATCGCAGATCTGGCTGGCACTGGCCGCCGTCAGCGAACCGTCAGGGCTAAGCAGTTTGACCCCGGCAATGCTTTCAAGCGTTGCGTCAAAACGGATACCTTCGTCCACCACATGCATCGTCGGGCCTTCGGGCGTTTCAATCTCGATGCCCACGATCTCGTTGGCAAAGGCCTGCGCATTGGTGGCGGCAATCGCCTTGAGGTGGCTGTTCAGCGAGAAGCGATCCAGATCATCCTTGGAAAAACCGTGCTTCTTCACGATCATTTCCGCGCCCACAAACTGCGAAAACATCACGCCCGGATACTTCTCTTCCAGCCCGGCCGATTTGTAGTGCCCCAGCCCTTCCTTCATATGGAACGTGGCGTTTGACCCCATCGGCACCCGGCTCATGCTTTCAACGCCAGATGCGATCACCACGTCCTGCACGCCCGACATGACCGCCTGCGCTGCGAACTGCACCGCCTGCTGCGAAGAACCGCACTGGCGGTCAATCGTCACCGCAGGCGTCGATTGCGGCAACAGCTTGGATGCCAGCACCGCATTGCGCCCCACCTGCATCGCCTGCTGGCCGGCCTGTGTTACACACCCCATGATGACGTCGTCCACGGCAGCCGGATCGATGCCCGTGCGCGCCACGATGGCATCAAGGCTGCGCGCGGCCAGATCAACCGGATGCACCCCCGCCAGCCTGCCGCCGCGCCGCCCGCCAGCCGTCCGCACCGCATCGACGATATAGGCAGTAGCCATCTTGTTCCGACTCCTATGGAAACTCTTTAATCGAACGATTAAGTCGCGCACGCGCGCTGGTCAAGCATACTTGTGGCAAGACCGCACAGACCGCATAGACCAAGCCCATGAGCAAGGAATCCGCCCTGATCGACGCCATGCGCGTATTGGCCAACCATCCCGCTGCGCGCGGGCTTGCCGATGATTGCGCGGTGCTGGACTTCGGCGGTGAAGTGCTGGTGCTGACGCATGACATGATGGTCGAAGGCGTCCATTGGCTGCCGGGACAGGACATGGCTGATGTGGCCTGGAAACTTGTCGCCACCAACCTGTCGGATCTTGCCGCAAAGGGCGCACAGCCGGTCGGCGTGCTGCTGGGCTTCACGCTGGGCCAGGGCGATGAAAGATTCATTGCCGGGCTGTCAGAAGCCCTCACCGCATTCGATGTGCCCTTGCTGGGCGGCGATACCGTCAGCGCCAATGGCCCGCGCAGCCTTGGCCTGACCGCGCTGGGCCGGGCCACGCACCACCCCACCCCTTCGCGATCAGGCGCATCGGCTGGCGATGGGCTGTGGATCACCGGCCCCGTCGGCGCCGCCATGCTGGGGTTCGAGGCCCTGCGGGATAACACTGGGCAAGACAGCACTGCCTTCCGCCGCCCAATCCCGCGCCTTGCCGAAGGCCGCGCACTGGCTCCGCTCGCCACTGCCATGATGGATGTGTCAGACGGCCTGCTGATCGATGCCGCGCGTATGGCCCGTGCCAGCGGCATGACCCTTGCCATCGACAGTAGCGCTGTGCCCTTGCCCCCAGCGCTGCCCGCCCACCGGCATGATGAAGCCATGCGCTGGGGTGACGATTACGAACTGCTGTTCACCCTGCCCGCAGGAATCGCGCCGCCAATCGCCGCCTTCCAGATCGGAACCACCCTTCGCGCAACACCATCACCTGTTATCGTCGATGGTGCAGTGCCGCATGGAAAGCTGGGTTATACGCACGATTAAAAACCCCTTGATCCACGTCATGGAAGGGCTTGCCGGAGCCAAATAAACCTATAGCCTCCTGTTCTACCCGCAAACGACGGGGGACGGGCCATTCGTGGCACCGGTAATAAGGGGGATGCCAACGTGAACCTAGTTGTCTTATCGATAATACTAGGGTTGCTTGCCGTGGTTTACGGCTTTGTAACCAGCCGCCAGGTGCTCGGCGCACCGGCAGGCAATGCAAAAATGCAGGAAATTGCCGCCGCCATTCAGGAAGGCGCACAGGCCTATCTGAAGCGCCAATATACCGCGATCGCCATCGTCGGCGTGGTCGTGGCCGTAATCGTCGCGGCAACGCTCGGCGTGATCGCCGCAGTGGGCTTCGTGATAGGCGCGGTGCTTTCGGGCGTGGCGGGCTTCATCGGCATGAATGTGTCGGTACGCGCGAACGTGCGCACAGCCGCCGCCGCGCAAAGCGGGCTGCAACAAGGCCTCACGCTGGCGTTCCGCGCCGGCGCGATCACCGGTATGCTGGTAGCGGGCCTTGCGCTTCTCGCCATCGCAGGCTTCTTCTGGCACCTGACCAGCACCGGCGGCTTCGGCCATGGCCTTGCCCCGGATGATCGGATCGTCGTTACGGCGCTTACCACGCTGGCGCTGGGCGCTTCGCTGGTGTCGATCTTCGCGCGCCTTGGCGGCGGCATCTTCACCAAAGCGGCAGACGTCGGTGCCGATCTTGTCGGCAAGGTCGAAGCAGGCATCCCCGAAGACGATCCGCGTAACCCTGCCGTTATCGCTGATAACGTGGGCGACAATGTGGGCGACTGCGCCGGCATGGCCGCCGACCTGTTCGAAACCTATGTCGTCACCGTAGGCGCCACCATGGTTCTTACCGCGTTGCTGCTGAAGGGCGTGGGCGATATGCTCATGCCGTTGATGAGCCTGCCTTTGCTGATCGGCGGGGTGTGCATCGTCACCTCGATCATCGGCACCTATTTCGTCAAGCTGGGCAAATCGAACAACATCATGGGCGCAATGTACAAGGGCTTCCTTGTCACCGCTGTCCTGTCGATTCCAGCCATCTGGTGGGCCATTTCCTACGCCTTGGGCGGTATGGAAACCGGCATCGGTGAAGCGGGCTTTACCGGGCGCACCCTGTTCTATTGCGCGCTGCTTGGCCTTGCCATCACCGGCCTCATCATCTGGATTACTGAATACTACACCGGCACCAACTATCGTCCGGTAAAATCCATCGCTCAGGCGTCGGTCACCGGCCACGGCACCAACGTCATTCAGGGCCTTGCCATCAGCCTTGAAGCAACCGCGCTACCCACGCTGGTCATCTGCGCGGGTATCGTCATCGCCCACCAGCTCGCCGGGCTGATCGGCATTGCCTATGCCGCAACATCGATGCTGGCCCTTGCCGGCATGGTCGTGGCGTTAGACGCCTATGGCCCGGTTACCGACAACGCCGGTGGCATTGCCGAAATGGCAGGCCTTGACGATTCGGTCCGTGAAAAGACCGACGCACTCGATGCCGTGGGCAACACCACCAAGGCCGTGACCAAAGGCTATGCCATCGGTTCGGCAGGTCTTGCCGCGCTGGTGTTGTTCGCTGCCTATACGACTGATCTTCGGGAATTCTTCCCGACGCTTGAGGTCAACTTCAGCCTTGAAAACCCTTATGTCATCGTCGGCCTGCTGTTGGGGGCGCTTCTTCCCTATCTGTTCGGCGCAATGGGGATGACCGCCGTGGGCCGCGCTGCCGGTGACGTGGTGGTTGATGTGCGCGATCAGTTCCGTGAAAATCCGGGCATCATGGCAGGCACGTCCAAGCCCGATTATGCCCGCACGGTCGATCTCGTGACCAAGGCGGCAATCAAGGAAATGATCGTGCCGTCGCTGCTGCCGGTGCTTGCCCCGATTGCAGTCTATTTCGTGATCGCTGCGGTTGCAGGCCCTGCCAACGGCTTTGCCGCACTTGGCGCGCTGCTTCTGGGCGTGATCGTCGGCGGCCTGTTCGTTGCCCTGTCCATGACATCCGGCGGCGGCGCATGGGATAATGCCAAGAAGTATATCGAAGACGGCCACCACGGCGGCAAGGGTTCCGACGCCCACAAGGCTGCCGTTACCGGCGATACCGTGGGCGATCCTTACAAGGACACTGCCGGTCCTGCCGTCAATCCGATGATTAAGATCACCAACATCGTCGCGCTGCTGCTGCTCGCGGCGCTGGCTGGTCACGCGGTGGGATAACACCACCGGGACCAACCGCGCGTTGGGGAGAAGGAACCCCGTCCGGTGCAATCCGGGCGGGGTTTTTTCTTTTCTTTTCAATCACCCAAAACGGGTAGGTCGTTAACCACATCTTCGGGCCTTGGCCTTAAGCGAAAGCGTGGAGACAAACACGTTGAACGCGCCAACATTCACCATGGCCTCGGCGAAAATGCCGGATGGACCGCGCATCACGGCGCAGGCACACGCCCAGCCATGGCGCAAATGGGCAGAACCTGCGCTGCGCGACCAGTGGCAAAAGCTCGCAGAAGGCGCATCCACGCCCAATCCCTTCTTCGAACCGTGGTATCTGTTGCCTTCGCTTGCTGCATTCGATCAGGCTGGGGACGTGCAGATCGTATCGGTGGAAATCGGTGGCGATCTGATTGGCCTGATGCCTCTGAAACCTTCGCGCCGCTATGGCCGCTGGCCCTTCCCTCAACTGTCCGCGTGGCTTCATGCTAACGCTTTCCTTGGCGCGCCGCTCGTTCGCAACGGTTATGAAGCGATGTTCTGGCAAGCGTTGCTCGACTGGGCAGATGCTGCCCCTTCGGTGGGTCAGAGCCTGTTCCTGCATTTGCCAGCCATGCCGCTGGACCAGCCGCTTACCCGCATCCTGTTCGATTTGTGCAGCGCCACCGGTCGCACTGCAGGCCTTGTCATGCGTGAAGAGCGCGCGTTGCTGCAATCGTCCCTTTCGCCCGACCAATATCTTGAAGCCGCATTGCCGGGCAAAAAGCGTAAGGAACTGCGCCGCCAACACGCCCGTCTGACCGAACAGGGCCAACTGGCGGTTGATCGTCGCCACGATGCGTCCGATCTCGCCGAATGGACCGAAGCCTTCCTCGCATTGGAACGCAGCGGATGGAAAGGGCGCGCTGGCAGCGCCATGGCCAGCGCAGATGAAACCGCAACGCTGTTCCGTAACGCGCTGGGCGAAGCAGCACGCCTTGGCAAACTGGAACGGCTGGCACTTACTCTTGATGGCCACCCCATTGCCATGCTTGTGACCTTCATCACTGCCCCTGGCAGCTTTTCCTACAAGACCGCCTTTGACGAATCCTTTGCCCGTTTCTCGCCGGGGGTTCTCCTCCAGCGCGAGAATCTGGCATTGTTACAGCGTGAAGGTGTGTCGTGGTGTGACAGTTGTGCCGCGCCAGACCATCCCATGATCGACAGCTTGTGGACCGAACGACGCGCCGTTGGCCGCATTTCTGTTGCGATCGGCGGCCTGATCCGCCGCACGCTCTTCAAACAACTCCTCGCCCTCGAACTGGGACGAAACCCCACCGGAATCACGCGATGAACCATCAGTCCAACGCTTTCAGCCAGATCAACCCGGTCGACACCTTCGATGAAACCTCGCGCTCGGCATTTGCCGTCGCCTATCCCGAAGGTCCGCACAAGCTGGTTCACCGACTTCGCGATCACCCGCTGATGCAGCTTGATGCGCTGGCGGTGCTGGGGGAAACGCTGCCTGACCGTTCGGTCGAATACAACCGGGCAGACCTGCCCATCGGCTTGAATGGGGAAAAGGCCCCCGGCAACGGCATCGGCATTGGCGAAACCATTCGCACCATCGCTTCGTCCGGCAGTTGGGCCGCGCTCAAGAACATCGAACAGATCCCGGCCTATGCCGACCTGCTGAATGCCTTGCTCGAAGAACTGCGCCCCACCATCGAGGCCCGCACCGGGGCGATGCTCAAACCGCAAGGCTTCGTATTCATCACCAGCCCCAACGGCGTCACCCCTTATCATTTTGATCCGGAACACAACATCCTGCTGCAATTGATGGGCAGCAAGGTGATGACCATGTTCCCGGCAGGCGACGCCCGCTATGCTCCCGATCAGACCCACGAAACCTATCACACCGGCGGCGGGCGCGAACTGTTCTGGCGTGATGAACTGCTGCATGGCGGCAAGAAATGGTCGCTCCAACCGGGCGAGGCGCTTTATGTGCCGGTCATGTCGCCGCATTTCGTCAACAACGGCCCCTCCCCTTCTGTTTCCCTGTCGATTACATGGCGCTCGGAATGGAGCTTTGCCGAAGCCGATGCCCGTGCCTTCAACGGGCTGTTGCGCAAGCTGGGCCTTAATCCTCGCGCCACCGGACGCTGGCCTGCCACCAACCGCGCCAAAGCGCTGTGCTGGCGCATTTATGCCAAAGCGCGGGGCCTGAGATAGACATCATCCCGTTGACGTAAACGGCAACTCGGTCCATCGAAAATCGATGACCGACAATGACAACCCGACTCCGCACGAACTCGTCGACCGCCTGCTCGAACTGCTCGACGTAAAGGACCACGGCGGTGACCGTTTCGAAGGCCGCCGCAAGATTGGCGGCGTGGGCCGCGTATTTGGCGGTCAGGTCATCGGGCAAGCATTGGCCAGCGCCGAACGCACCGTGGCCGATGATCGGCCAGTCCATTCGCTCCACGCCTACTTCCTGCGCGGCGGCAACGAAGACCATGAAATTGATCTCAAGGTTGAACGCGATCTTGATGGCGGCAGCTTTTCCAACCGCCGCGTCGTCGCCAGCCAGTTGGGCAAACCCATCCTCAACATGGTGGCATCGTTCCACAAACGCGAAGATGGCGTCTATCACGCTGAACCCATGCCACAGGTGGCCGGGCCGGACGATCTTGCAAGCGAAGCCGAACTGCGCCTCCGTCATGCCGATCAGGTGCCAGAAAAGCAGCGACAGCAGATGCTGCAACCTCGACCCATCGAATTGCGCCCGCTGGAATTGCGGCACTGGATGGGTGGCGGGCCGCAGCCGCCACTGGCCCACACCTGGTTCCGTTCGGTCGCAGCCCTGCCTGATGATCCGCGCATTCACCGCGCGGTGCTGGCCTATGCCAGCGACATGACTCTGCTGGGGACATCAACCCTGCCGCACGACATAAGCTGGGCCAAAGGCAACATGATGGGCGCCAGTCTGGACCACGCCATCTGGTTCCATGATGATTTTCGTGCCGATGAATGGCTGCTCTACGCCTGCGACAGCCCATGGGCTGGCCGCGCGCGCGGCTTCAACCGGGGCCGTATTTACACCAGCGACGGGCGGCTGGTCGCCAGCGTGGCGCAGGAAGGCCTGATCCGCCCGATCAAGTCAAAGACGTCGACCTAAGGCAGCGGGCAAACTCGCCCACCAAGGCGCGGTTGTGCCACCATGGCCAGTGCAACCCGCCCCAACGAGGCCGCATCGGGTTTTGCGGCAAGATCACTGGCAACATGTTCGAACCGGCGGCAATTGGCAGGGTCGGTTGCTCCACCGCCATAGCGGTTGCCCAATTGCGTCGTATAACGGTCAAAGGCATGGCCCTGCCCGGCATGAAACGTGCGCAAGTGCCGGTCAGCGGCCGCGAACGCGCGCTGATGCGCCCCCAGCATCGCCTCATAGCCCGGGGCAATGTCCACACCGATCGCCCTGCAGCGCAAACTGACCGCCATCATCATCGCGCCAAATTCCTGCACCCGCGCGGCGGCCAGCGTCTGCCGATCAAGGCATTGCTCCGCCTGCACCGGACTGCCTGCAACCAGCCCTGCCAGCGCAGCCGCTATGACCAGCCGCCTCATTTCGAAGCGACCACCTGACAGGCGGTTACCGGCACCGCCATGATCGCGTCGAACTGTCGCACCAGGGCCGCCTGACGGCTATATGTCACGGCTGCGACCTGCTGCTGATAATCGCGCGCTTCTGCCGCCAGCGCATTCATTGGTGCAGGATCGCGCGCAAGCTGGTGGCTGTCATACAGGTCCTGCAGCGCTTTCATATGGGCCACCGCTGCGGCATTGTTGGCCCGCGCCTGCTCCAGCACCGGCTTATAACGCGCTTCATGAAAGGCATTGCGCTGCTCTGCCGAACAGAATGCAGCGGGCAACGGCAGATCGACGACATCGTTCAGCAGCGGCCTGCGGGGCAAAGCGAATCCCTGCGTTGCGGCCACTTGCGCGATGCCTGCGTCCACGTCCTGCGATTTGGCCAGTTCCGCCAGTAATGCTGCATCAGACGCATCAGGCGCAGGCGGCGCAGCGCTCACCGCCGCTGGCGCAACAGCCGTCACCACTGCGGCCACAACGGGCCCAGCAGCGGGCACAGGTGTTTCCACAACCGTCTTGCGCAAGTTCGTCACTTTCACCCGCGCCAACGCGCTGAACGTGCCCGCCGGATATTGCTGCAGATAGGCCTCATACAGCGCCGGATCATCGCTGCCCGCCACCGATTGCCAGAATGTCAGCTCAAACGGTGTGCCTACGCCGTTGCTGGCCCCATTGGCACTTTGTCCTGCCGCTGGTGCAGCGAAACCGATGGATAGCGCGATGATCGCGCCCGCAATTGCGGTTCTGCCCGTCATGTCCCCAAATCTCCGTCCCGTGTGGCGTGCACCGCATCCCCATGCAGCGCGTGCCATGTCCCGCGTATATGCAAGCGCCCACGACCCTGAAGCCTGTGCAAACAAACACGGTTACCGACCCGGAAACGCAAATCACCCCTATCGCCATGGCATTCCCGCCACAGCACCCTTCAGCCACCCTCAGCCGTTCGGGTGGTAGAAATCATAGATCGTCTGCGCCACCGCCGCACTTACCCCCGGCGCGCGTTGCAAATCGTCCAGACTGGCAGCGCGCACTTTGCCTGCCGTGCCGAAGTGCAACAGCAACGCCCGCTTGCGCGCCGGACCGATGCCGGGAATTTCGTCCAGCGGGCTGGCGGTAATCGCCCGGCTGCGCTTGGCGCGGTGCGCACCAATGGCATAGCGGTGCACTTCATCGCGCATCACCTGCAACTGGAACAGCACCGGCGAATTGACTGGCAGCATCTTTTCGCGCCCATCGGGAAAGTGGAACACCTCGCGCCCTTCGCGACCATGGTGTGGCCCCTTAGCAATGGCGATCAGCGGCACATCTTCGATGCCCAGTTCGCTCAAGGCCTCTTTCACCGCGCTCATCTGCCCCTTGCCGCCGTCGATCAACACCAGATCGGGCCACATCCCGCCATCGCGATCAGGGTCTTCCTCCTGCACTTTGCCAAACCTGCGCGTCATCACTTCACGCATCATGCCAAAGTCGTCATTGGTCTGCGCGGTCTTGATGTTCCACTTGCGATATTGCGCTTTAACAAAGCCTTCCGGCCCCGCCACAATCATCGCACCCAGCGCATTGGTGCCCTGAATGTGGCTGTTGTCGTAAACCTCTATCCGCTGCGGTACTTCGGCCAGTTCCAGAAACTCGGCCAGTTCACGCATCACCTTCGCCTTGGTCCCGCTTTCAGCCATGCGCCGGTCCAGCGCTTCTGTGGCATTGCGCTGCGCCTGTTCCATCAACCGCCGCCGGTCGCCGCGCTGCGGCACGGAAACTTCCACCTTGCCGCCAGCGCCCTCGGCCAGCGCCTCGGCCAGAAGGTCCGCTTCGGGCAGTTCCCGGTCGACAAGGATCAATCTTGCAGGCGGCACTTCTTCATAGAACTGCGCAAGGAATGCGGTCAGCACCTCCTCCTCGCTCAACCCTTCTGTATGGCTGGGGAAGAATGCGCGGTGCCCCCAGTTCTGGCCCCCGCGAATAAAGAACGCCTGCACGGCCACCTGCCCGCCCTTGGTCGCCATGGCAAAGACATCGGCATTGCCCACGCCCTCGGCATTGATCGCCTGGCTGCCCTGAATGAACGTGGCCGCGCGCAAACGGTCGCGCATCATCGCCGCGCGTTCAAAGTCCAGATCTTCGGCGGCCTTGTGCATTTGCGCTTCAATCTCGCGCTGCACCGCACCCGATTTCCCGCCAAGAAAATCCTTCGCCTGCCGCACCAGATCGCCATAGTCCGCCTCGGAAATACGGTCGACACAAGGAGCCGAGCAGCGCCGAATCTGATACAGCAGGCAGGGCCGGTCGCGCCGCGCCATGAAGCCATCGTTGCAGCTTCGCAGCAGAAACAGCTTCTGCAGCGCGTTGATCGTGGTGTTTACGCTGCCCGCGCTGGCAAACGGCCCGTAATAATTGCCCTTGGCCTTGCGCGCGCCACGATGCTTGCTAATTCGCGGAAACGCATGATCGGCGCGCAAAAGGATGAATGGAAACGATTTATCATCGCGCAGCAGCACGTTGTAAGGCGGCCGGAACCGCTTGATAAGCTGCGCTTCCAGCAACAGCGCCTCAGCTTCGGAATTGGTGGTTATAATGGTCATGCTGCGGGTCTGGCTGACCATTCGCCGCAACCGGTTCGACAGGCGCTCCACCTGCGTATAATTCGCCACCCGGTTCTTCAACGCACGCGCTTTGCCCACGTACAGCACGTCACCACGGGCATCCAGCATTCGGTAAACGCCGGGCTTGGGCTTCAGCGTCTGCACCGTATCGCGGATCACTGAAACGCCAAGGTCGATGTCCGGCTTGTCCGCCCCGCGCACGGTTATGGCCGCACGATCTTCATGGAACCGTTCGGTATCGCGATCAGGTGTGGTTTCGGGCTTTTTGGCCATGACGTGCCCAGCAGATAGTCACTCCGCAGTCCCGCGCAATGCCCGGCCCGCCGCTTTCCCCAGCCCCGACCGACCTTGAAACTCACCGCGCATCGGAACCCGACCCGCCGCCTATCCGTATTACCCCGGGTCGGTCCTTTTCATCGTTTTAGCGCCGCCAGGCGCAGAAACGATGAACAGTCGGGAAAGCATTCAAGTCACACAAAATGAAACACTTCCTTCCCCCATCGGGAACCCTCACTGGCAAACGCGCCGCCGCCCGCGTGCGGCTGCACCTGCCAGCGCGTGTCGAATTGCTCACCGGCACGCAGAAATGCTTCCTCGAAGATCTTTCGGTCAGTGGTGCCGCCATCATCCCGCGTGATCGCTTGCCCAGAATCGGTGATTCTGTTGTCGTCATCTGCAACCCGATCGATGCCTTTGGCGTCGTGGTCTGGGCGCGGCACGGACGTTTTGGAGTAAGCTTCGATGAACCTCTGCCCATGACGCAGGTCATCGCCCTGCGCCATGTCGCGGATGACTTTGCCGACTCCGAACGCGAACGCTTCCGCGAAGAAGCCCGCGCGTGGGTGCAGGGCCGCGCCTGACAGATACCCCGTCAGAACTGCTTGCGGAATTCCAGTTCAAACACACGCCCGCGCGGATCAAGATAGCCCGGCTGATAGCGGATCGGCACAGCCCCTGTATCATCAGTCACGCGCTGCTGGGCGTTGAACACGTTGTCGACGGCAAGCGAAACCCGCGCGCCTTTGAAGAACGGCACGTCTTCCACCAGTTTGGTCATCCGTCCCAAATCGGCAAACAGCCGCATGTCGAACGTGGCAATCGGCGCAAAGCGCAGTGTGGTTGATCCCGGCGCACCGCTGGCGTCAATGCGCGAACCGCCGGTATAGCTGCCGCTCGCCCGCAGGCCGAACCCGCGATAAAAGCCGCCGCCTTCCATTTCAATGGAATGGCGCGCCACCCCGCTGCTGATCGCATCACCCTCCAGCAGGTTCAACACCGTGCCGCCGGGCGCAATCTGCACAGACTGCTGGAACCGCACCGTATGATAGACTGAAAGGTTCCAGCGCCCCCGTCCGTCAGAATTGAACCCGCCGGGACCACGCGGGCCACCACCACCGGGAGGCGGACCACCTGCCCCTGCACGCGGCGCCCCACCTGCTGCAGGCGGCCCACCCGCACCCGGCGGAGGTGCGCCCGCAGGCCGCATTCCTGCCAAGGGGCCGCGTTGCATATTGGGATCAGGTTTGCCGAAATTGCCCGAAATATTCAGGCCATATCGCATCCGCGCGCCCTTCTCTTCGGCAAAGGTCACGCCGCTCTGGTCAACAGATACGATCCGCCCGTCGGCATCGCGCACCACCCGTCCCGGAAACGCTGCCTCGACATCGGCGGTCAACAGCGGAAAGCTGTTGCTGGTATTGGTCGACCGGTTGCGGAAATATTCGGCCACAAAGGTCGAATCCTTCAAAAACGGCAACTTCCAGTTCAATCCGAATTTCCAGTCACGCTGCCGTTCCTTGACCAGATCCGGATTGCCGCCGCTTATCACTGTCGCCAGCACGGTTTCCCCGCGCGTGAAATCATAGATCGAGACATTCTGCGTCACCGTGGTCGGCCCGCCCAGTTCCGTCAGCGTCGGCGCCTTGTCCGCCGCAACGTAACTTGCCTGCAACGTCAGCTTGTCGGTGGGTGAATATGTCAGCCCACCGCCCCAGTTATACAGCGTGCCAAAGTCGGAAAGACGGTGAATTTCGGCATTGGCGTTGATCGAAATATCCCCGATCCCGCTGCCAAACCCTTCCTTGCGACTGGTAATCGGCACATCAATGCTGAACCCTGCCTGCGCATCGCCGCGCTTCAGGTTGATTGTGCCGGTCGTGCTGCGCGTATCGCTGCTTTCGATTCCCGAATAATCGAACCCTGCCTTCACCGTAAGCGCCACTTCGCCACCCGGCAGGCGAAATCCGCGCCCGCTCAATGTCGCAAGGGTGGTCAGCGAATCCGTTTTCGACAATGCCCGGTCGGCATCGACATAGCCGTTGTTGTCGATAGCAGTCTTCGTCTCGACATGCCCGCCATCGGCTGTCAGCGCCAGAAACCAGTCGCCCAGCGGCTTGTTCAGCGCGGCGCCGCCCTGCAACGTTGTGGTGCGGGTGCGCGTTGCCAGCGCCTGCAATTCACCCGTATCGGTTTGCACAATCGTGTTCAGCCCGTTCAGGCTGCGCGAATTGTCGCGCTGAGCCAGCATGTTCAGGCTCAGCCCCGCGCCATTCCCAAGCGATCGCGCCAGTGTGGCATTCAACTGCGCAGACCGGGAATCATCAATCAGCGTGCGATAATCTGCCGCAGCAGCACCTCCTGCCGCCGACTGGACAATGCCGCGCTCTGCTTCGGTCAGCGGGCTTGCGTCTTCCAGCTTCCCGGTCACGTTGATGCGGTTACCGCCAGTAATTTTCGCCAACGTGAATTCCTGCTCCCATTCGGTAAAGCCGCCGCCACTGGGCAGGCGCAGTTCGGTTTCACTGCCGTAACTGTTGAAGCTGTCCTTCAGGATAAAGTTCACCACGCGCTGGTCGGGCCGATAGCCGAATTTCAGCGCCACTTCTTCGGGCAGCACTTCCACCCGGCGGATCGCCTCAGGCGGCAGCCCACGCATTTCCCGGAAACCCGAAATGCGCATCCCGTTCAACAAAATCACCGGCATTCCATCACCACGCCCACGCCCGGACGACGTCTGCGGCGAAATCGCGGTCAGCAATTCCTGAATCGATCCCACGCCATATGATGCAATCGCCTCTTCATCGAACACCGCCACCGGCGGTTGGGCGGCATCGACCTGACCCTTGATTCGCGTCGCCACCACCAGAATCTGCCCCGGCTCGCCAACAATCGCTGTGTCGTCTTCGGGCATGCCCGCTTCAGGGATACCGGCTTCGTCTGGTGCGGCATCACCAGCCTCGGCATCCGCGCGCCCTTCCATCTGTGGCATTTCCTGCACTGCATCATCAGTGCCGCCGGTCACATCCTGCGCCAGCGCCGGATTTGTCGCCACAAGACAGATGGCCAATGCTGCCAGCGATGCCGCGGTTGTTGTCTTCACCGTTGTAATTCCCTGAAAAATACTTGCGCCAACTATCTGCCCCGCAAGGCTGTAACGCCTGTCAACGCGGTCAATGGCCAGACGGTCCCGCCCGAACAACGCGCATTTGGTATCATTTTGTCGCATTGCAGCATGCTGAACGACGAACGACACAGGCGGTTCGACCGATTTTCTCAGCCCCTTCCCTTTTGCGCCGTTCAGCGCTATGGGCCGCCCCAAGCATGAAGACACGCGGATCATCCGCGCCTTCTGTGCATTCCTGCACAAGCATAGTAAAAAGGCATCCGAACCCGCCGATGGCGAAAGAAGAACTCCTAGAGATGCGCGGCCAGGTCGTGGAACTCCTGCCCAACGCGATGTTCCGCGTCCGCCTTGAAAACGACCACGAAATCCTCGGTCACACCGCTGGCAAGATGCGCAAGAACCGCATCCGCGTTCTGGTCGGTGACGAAGTACTGGTCGAATTGACGCCTTATGACCTTACCAAAGGCCGCATCACCTATCGCTTCATGCCCGGTCGCGGCGGCCCCGGCGGCTTCTGATGGCGGGCGACCTGTCGCCCTCCACACTGCCTCCTCTGACCATGGCCCCCGCACCCGATCTGGTTCTGGCATCAGCCAGCCCGCGTCGGCTTGAACTGCTGGGGCGTTTGGGCATTGCGCCCGCGCGCGTTGTCGCCACCGATATCGACGAATCCCCGCTCAAGGGCGAACGCCCTCGCAACCACGCGGTGCGCCTTGCCGCGCAAAAGGCGCGCGCCGCCGCCGCGCTTGCGCCCGGCTGCGTGATCCTTGCGGGCGATACCGTGGTCGGCGCCGGTGCGCGCATCCTGCCCAAGGCTGAAGACGAAGCCACTGCCCGCCAATGCATCGCGTTGCTGTCGGGCCGCCGCCATCGCGTCTTTTCCGCTGTCGCCGTCATCACCCCTGACGGCACCCTGCGCGAAGCCCTGTCCGAAACCATCCTGCGCTTCAAACGCCTCTCCGATGAAGAAATCGAGGCCTATATCGTCGGCGGCGAATGGCACGGCAAGGCAGGTGGCTATGCCATTCAGGGCAGTGCCGAGGGCTTCTGCGCATGGCTTTCAGGCAGCCATTCGGGCGTCGTCGGCCTGCCGCTTTACGAAACCCGTCGCCTGCTGCTTGCCGCCGGAATCCATGCCCGCTGAATGGCTGATTGAACACGGGATCGCCGAAACTCGCGCGATCCTTGCCCACGAAGGCCGCATCCTTGCCGCCCGCGTCGATTGGGCGGAACCCATCCGCCCCGGCCTTGTCGCACAAGCCCAGCTTATTGCTCGCCCTGCAGGCACCCGGCGCGGCACCGTGCGGCTCGATAGCGGCCACGAAGCGCTGATCGAACAACTTCCCCGCGACGCGACCGAAGGCACGACGCACACCATCCGCATCACCCGCGCCGCGATTGCCGAAAGGGGCCGCACCAAGCTGCCCGTCGCCCGCCCCGCCCCCGGTGAAGCTCCCCGCCCTGCGCCTGCACTGGCGCAAGACCTTGCCGCCACCGGCACACCCGTCCGCACCCTGCCCGTCACCGAAAATGCTTTTGCTGCCCACGGCTGGGAAGATCTGGTCGAACAGGCGCTGTCAGGCGAAATCGCCTTTTCCGGCGGCACCTTGCTGGTCTGCCCCACGCCTGCCATGACGCTGATCGACATCGACGGTTTCGCCCCGCCCGCACAGCTTTCCCTTGCCGCAGTCCCGGCCATCGCCAGCGCGCTGGTTCGCCTCGACATTGGCGGCAATGTCGGGATCGACTTTCCTACCATACCCGACCGCGCCGATCGGCAGGCGGTCGATGCCGCTCTAGAAGCCGCCTTGGCCGCCAATGGCTGGCGCGGCGAACGCACCGGCATGAACGGCTTCGGCTTCGTCCAGCTCGTCTCCCGGCTTGAACGCCCCTCGCTCGTCGCCCGCTTCGCCCGCCACCCTGCCGCCGCCTCGGTCCGCACCCTGCTGCGCACGGCTGAGCGCGTGGCAGAGCCCGGCGCACTCCTGCTCACCGCCCATCCACGCACGCTCGACGCGCTCACGCCTGAATGGGAAGCCGAACTTTCCCGCCGCACTGGCCGCATCATCCGCCGTCATCCCGATCCTGCGCTTGCCCTTCACGCCGGATTCGCGCAGGCGGTGCCGCTATGACCGTCGCTCCCATCAAACGCTGCCCGATCTGTGCAAAACCGCGCAGCGAAGCCCACAGTCCGTTCTGCTCCAACCGCTGCCGCGACCGCGATCTCGTGCGCTGGCTGGATGGCGGCTACGCCCTTCCCGGCCGACCTGTGGATGAAGACCCCGAAGACTGATCGCGAATTGCAAATTTCCTGCATTGGGGGCTTGCCAAGCCCGTCCCCCTTCGCCATAGGCGCGCTTCCAAACGGCAGACGGTCTTCCTAAAGACCCCCGCCAAGGCGATGCCCGGGTAGCTCAGTTGGTAGAGCAGCGGATTGAAAATCCGCGTGTCGGCGGTTCGAATCCGTCCCCGGGCACCATTGGAACCTTCCAAAAAGTCCCGACAACCGGCACCGTAATTGGTCGGCACCCTTTGTGGTCGCTATGCCATGTAAGACAAAGCCTCAAAACCGCGCCGCATCGTGATAACTGACCGGGGGATACCGGACTTTTTCCGTCGGCCATGATTTGTTAGCTTTCGTTATGGTATGGAAATCCTTCGTGGCGTTGCGCTGCGGCTGGATGGGTGCACCTTTCGCGGAGCAGTGATGATCGTCGACGACCGCCTTGAAACCGTGCTGCGTACGACCGTGGCCGGCAAGACGGCAGCACGCACGCAGTTGCGGCAGATTGTCGATCTGCTGGGCACCGTGCCGCTGGCCGATTGGAATCAGCGCCATGCCGCCGCGCTGGAACGCGCCGATTTGCTGGCATCCACTTTGTCCGATGACGAATGCGCCGCCATATTGCGTGCCGTTCCGCACCGCTCCGCCGTTCTGGCCTACCATTTCGGCAATGGCAGCCCGCGCGTTGCGTCAGCCTCAATCGCCGCAGCAAACCTGTCAGAAGAGGACTGGCTCGCCCTGATCCCGCGCCTGCCCGTAAGGGCGCGCGGTTTCGTGCGGCATCGCAACAACCTGACCGAAAAAGTGCGTGAACTTTTGTCGCGCCTTGGCGTCGATGATTTCCTTCTGTCAGCACCACCCGTTGGCAACGCAAACGACACGGCGCTGGACCTTGCAGGCGCGGCTGATATCGAAATCGTGCAACCTGCACCGCAAACTCCTGCGGCCGTTGCCAAACAGCCTGCTCCCGCCCAACCCCCAGCCCAACCCATCTTCGCGGCACAAGCCGAGAACGAGGAAGGCATCGGTGCCATAGTCCGCCGCATCGAAGCCTTCCGCCGCCGTCGTGATGAGCGTGAGGCAGGCACTGCAAAGGCGATTGACGCGCCATCGAATGCTGCATGGGCAGGCGTTGCCCCACTGCTGCCGTTTGTTGACGACCACGGCAACCCGCCAGCCCTGCCCGCATTCATCGACGTGCGCACAGATGCCCATGGCATTGTCACGCAAGCCAGCATCGAACCGGTCGGTATGTTGGCTGGCAGCCGCCTGTTCAACGCCAACCCCGCCAGTCCGGTGCATTGCGATCCCGGCACAGCTTCGGCATTCCGCATGCACCAGCCGATTCGTGGCGGCCAGATCAGGATCGAAGGTGCGCCGGGTGTTGCTGGCGACTGGCAAGTGGACGGCACGCCCGGCTTTGCGCGCGATGGAGGTCGGTTCACCGGCTACCTGCTGCGGCTGCGGCGCATCCAGGCCGTGGTTCAACCAGATCGTACCGCCCTTGCCAGTGCGGGAGAAGCGGATCGCTTGCGCCAGTTGCTGCATGAACTGCGCACGCCGATCAACGCGATTCAGGGTTTTGCCGAAGTGATCCAGCAACAGGTGTTTGGTGCTACACCGCATCAATATCGCGCCATGGCCGCCAGCATCGCATCGGATGCAGCGCAGATGCTGGCCGGGTTCGAAGAAATCGAACGTCTGGTGAAGCTGGAAAGCCGCATGCTGTCGCTCGATCCGGGTGAGGCTGATTTTGGCGGTGTCGTCGCGCGGCTGGTGGAACAAGTTTCACCCGTATTCGCCGCGCGCAATGTGCGCCTTACTGTATCGCTGAATGGCCGCGATATGATCGTGAACTTCGCGCCGGAAGAAGTTGAGCGCGCGGTCTGGCGCGCCCTGTCGGTCATCACCGCCAGTGTGGCACCGGGCGAACGCCTTGCCATCGAACTTGCCGCCACACTTTGCGACAACGTCCGGACGGCTTCACTGGCCATCACCCTTCCTGCTGCCTTGCAAAAGCTGGATGATGCCGCGCTGTTTGCACCCGATGCCGGCGGCACCAGTGGATTGACCGCATCTTCCATGCTCGGCAACGGTTTTGCCCTGCGTCTTGCCCGCGCGGAATTCATGGCAGGCGGCGGCGTGCTGCGGCGCGAAGGCGCACGTCTGCGCATCGATCTTCCCTGCAAGACCGATGACAGTCATACCGACGATGACCACACTGTTGCCCCTGTGGCCTCCAGCGCGGCGGCAGGCTGAATGTCCGGAGATACAGTGAACCAGCGCCCCGAAATCCTCCGCATGCCCAACGATGCGGATATTGTTCGTTTTTCACGGGATTTCGGCACGCGCTTTGTCATCACGGTCGATACCGAAGAGGAATTTGACTGGAGCAAGCCGCTTGACCGGACCAGCCACGGGCTTGACCACGTGCCGCGCCTCGCCAAATTTCAGCAGTTCTGCGAAGGTTTCGGAATCGTCCCGATCTATCTGATCGACTACCCTGTAGCATGTGACCCGCGCGCCGCCGAAATCCTGCGCGACGCCATTGCCGCGGGACGCGCCGAAGTGGGGGTGCAACTTCACCCCTGGGTCAGCCCACCGCATGACGAAGACGTCAATGTCCACAACAGCTTTGCCGGCAACCTCTCGCCCGATCTGGAACGCGCCAAGTTCCGCAAACTGCGCGACACCATTGAAAAGGCGTTCGGCGTTGGCCCGATGATCTATCGTGCCGGTCGCTATGGCGTTGGCCCCGCAACGGCTGCAATCCTGTCCGAATGCGCCATCGCCATCGACACCTCCGTCCGGTCGCGCTTTGATTACAGCGCCACCGGCGGCCCGAACTTTCGCGATCATCCGCTGTGCCCATGGTGGATCGACAAGCGCGGCGGGTTGATGGAAATGCCGCTGACCACGATGTTCTGGGGACCGCTGCGCCGCTATGGCCAGAAGATCTACCCGGCACTGTGGCGCGTGCCCCGCCTTCGTGGCGCACTGGCCCGGCTTGGCCTGCTTGAACGTATTCCGCTAACCCCGGAAGGCGTGACCATGGATGAAGCGATCAAAGGCATTGATGTGGCGCTTGAAGAAGGACTGCCCATCCTTGTCTTCTCGTTCCACAGCCCCTCGCTGCACCCCGGCCTGACGCCTTACGTACATAATGATACCGATCTCGATTCCTTCTATAACTGGTGGCGTGGCGTATTCGACCACTTGCAAAAGCGCGGGGTCAAACCGGCCTGCGTAAAGGACGTGATGGCTGCCGCCGAAATCTGAATGGCAAAATCAGAATAATCCATTACGTCCAACCCGCTTGCCAATCGCTTTCCGCGCTTGTACCGGCAGGCGCGATGGGCCTGTAGCTCAGCGGTTAGAGCTGGCCGCTCATAACGGCTAGGTCGCGGGTTCAAATCCTGCCGGGCCCACCATCACCTTCCGCAACCAAAACGGGCGCGCTCATGCTGACAATCAATGGCATTACCGTGCGCCTTGGCGGGCGCGACATCATTTCCCGTGCTTCTGCGGCCATTCCGCCACGCGCGCGCGTTGGTCTTGTCGGCCGCAATGGCGCGGGCAAGTCCACGCTGGTCAAGGCGATCATCGCCGAAATCGAGCCGGACGAAGGCTCCATCGAAATGCCACGCCGCACACGGCTGGGCTATCTGGCACAGGAAGCCCCCGCAGGCGCGACCACCCCGTTTGAAACGGTGCTGGCTGCCGACGTGGAACGCACGCAATTGATGGCGGAAGCCGAAACCTGCACCGATCCTGATCGCCTAGGTGATGTACACGAACGCCTGCTTGCCATCGATGCTTACAGCGCGCCTGCCCGCGCCGCCCGAATCCTGATCGGCCTAGGCTTTGACGAAGACATGCAGGCTCGTCCGCTCGACAGTTTTTCGGGTGGCTGGCGCATGCGTGTCGCCCTTGCCGCGCTGCTGTTTTCCGCGCCCGATGTGCTGCTGCTCGACGAACCTTCGAACCACCTCGATCTTGAAGCGACGCTGTGGCTTGAAAACTTCCTCAAGGCCTACCCCGGCACCCTGCTGCTCATCAGCCACGAACGCGATCTGCTGAACAATGTGGCCGACCATATCCTGCACCTGCATGGCGGCAAGCTGACGCTTTATCCCGGCGGCTATGACAGCTTTGAACGCCAGCGGAACGAACGTCTGGCCCAGCAGGCCGCCGCGCGCGCCGCACAGGAAGTTCAGGCCGAAAAGCTGCGCGATTACATCGCCCGCAACAGCGCCCGCGCATCCACCGCCAAGCAGGCCCAATCGCGCGCCAAGATGCTGGCACGGATGCAACCCATCGCCGCGATGATCGAAGATCCCTCGCTCAGCTTCGGGTTCCCTGACCCTGAAGAACTGCGCCCCCCGCTCATCACGCTCGATCTGGCGGCGGTCGGCTATGCTCCCGGCAAGCCGGTGCTGCAACGGTTGAACCTGCGCATCGATCCGGATGATCGCATTGCCCTGCTGGGCCGCAACGGCAACGGCAAGACCACGCTGGCCCGCCTGCTGGCCGCCCAGCTTACCCCGATGGAAGGGGAAATGAACGCCACCGGCAAGATGCAGGTGGGCTATTTCACCCAGTATCAGGTCGAAGAACTGGCAGGCGGCGCCACCCCGCTGGAATTGATGACCCGCGCGATGGAAGGCAAGACGCCCGCTGCCGTGCGTGCGCAACTGGGCCGTTTCGGCTTTTCGGGTAATCGCGCCACGTCGATCATCAGCACGCTTTCGGGCGGTGAACGCGCGCGTCTGGCGCTTGCGCTGGTCACCCGCGATGCTCCTCATATGCTGGTGCTCGACGAACCGACCAACCACCTTGATATCGATGCGCGCGAAGCGCTGGTGCAAGCGCTCAACGCCTACAAGGGCGCGGTGATCCTCATCAGCCACGACCGTCACATGGCCGAACTCGTGGCCGACCGGCTGGTGCTGGTCGATGGCGGCACGGCCAAACCGTTTGATGGCAATATCGAAGATTACATCGACTTCATCCTTGGCCGCAATCAGTCCAAGGGTGGCCAATCGAGCGAGCCAAAGGAGAAAGGCAATGGCGGACAGGACCGCAAGGCCCGTGCCATGGCCCGCGATGAACAGCGCGCGCTGAAGAAAAAGGCGACGGCAGCCGAAGCCGCCGTCGCCAAACTTCAGGCCGAAATCGCTGCGCTGGACCGCGCGATGTTCGAACCATCCAGCGCGCCCCCTGCCCTTGCCAAGCTGACCATGGGCGATCTAGCGCACAAGCGCGGCGCGCTGGCCAAAGAACTGGAAAAGGCGGAAGAAATCTGGATCGCTGCCGAAGAAGCGATGGATACTACCGCCTGATCCTCCAACCCATCAGGCTTTCAGGGCCGCGCTGACATATTCCGGGCGCAACGGCAGTCGGCGCATCGCCTTGCCGGTTGCGTCCATCACCGCTGCCGTGATTGCCGGAGAAGCCAGCGCATTGGCGCTTTCCGAACCCTGCCCGTAATTGCCTACACCGATGTTGTTGACGATCACCACCCGCAGTTCGGGCATTTCGGCCATGGTCAGGATCGGATAACCTGCCCAGTCTGCCGACGTCACCGCGCCACGATCGAACGTAACCTCTTCATGCAACGCCTGGCTGACGCCCATCAGGCATCCTGCCTGAATCTGGCGGCGCAGTTGCAACGGATTGACCACGATGCCCACGTCGGCAACGATGGTCACCCGCTCCACCTTTACTTCACCGCTGTCCGGCACGACGGAAACCTGCGCCGCGCACGCCCAATAGCCGCTGTCTCGCAGCATGATTGAAACGCCTTGCCCCTTGCAGGCCGCGCTTCCGCTGGCACGGGCAGCAGGCGCAGGCGATGCCCGGTTTTCCCACCCGGATTCGGTCCGCAACCGTTCAAGAATGGCGGTGAAACGCGGATCGTCCACATGGTCCAGCCGGAACTGCAGCGGGTCTTTCCCCGCCAGCATCGCCGCCTCGCTCATCGCCACCTCGCGCGGGAAGTTCTGCTGGAACTGGATGGGCGTGCGCATCGAATGGTCGCGCAGGCCCACCGCCAGCGGTGATTCCTTCTCGCCAATCTGCGCCATGCCCACGCCCTTTTCGCGCACCGCCGCCACTTTGCCGTAAACCCACGTGTCCGCGATGTTCAGCAGCCCGCTTTGAAAGCCATATGTCGTCTCAGCCGATGGCGCATCGATCACCGGCAGTCCTGCCAGAATTGCACCAACCAGACGGTCATCCTGCATCGGCGGTCCGCGATGTTCGGATTCATAGGCAGCAATGCGCCCGTCATCGCCCAGCGCGATGCGGATATCCGACATCATCGCTGATGATTGCGTGGACCACTGCATGTCGTCATGGCGCATCCACTGCACCCGCACCGGACGGCCCAGTTCGCGCGACAGCAGCACAGCTTCATCTTCGCTGCCCGCCGCACCGCCGTTGGAACGGCCATAATGGCCCGATCCGGGATAAGTCCGCACCACCACCTTGTCGACGCTGGTTCCCAGCATTCTGGCGATCATGCTGCGCAAATGCTGCGCATTCTGGCTAAGCGTGTGCAGCGTGACCGAACCGTCCGCACGATATTCCGCCAGTGTCACCATCGGGCTGATAGGCGCATGTTTGTGAAACGGCAGCGCATAGGAAGCGCGCATTTCCTTGCCGGCCCTTACCGCCGCCGGATCGCCCTTGTTGGCGCGGCCATCGCGCGCAGGGTAGGCCTCCACCTTGGCCTGATCGCGCATATGGTCAAACAGCTTCTCATGGCCGGGAAGCCCTTCCCACGTCGACCATTCGGTGTCCGCCGCCACGGCCTGCGCCGCCTGCACGGCTTCCCATTCGTCAGGCGACACAACCGCCAGCAGGTTCTGGATGCGCACGATCCGCGCACCGGGGAACTGCGCGGTATCCAGTTTGCCCGCCCGCACCAGCGTCGATCCCAGCGTTGCCGGGTGGATGGCGCGCGCATGGACCATGCCGGGCAGCTTCACATCGCCCACCCACACCGTTTCACCGGCCACCTTGGGCCGGATCGACGGGTTCATCACCGGCTTGCCGATGATCGTATAATCCGCCACCGGCTTCATCGGCGGTTCGCCCTTGACGAAATAGCCCAGCGGCGAGGTCAGATTGCCATCCACCTCGATGGTCAGCTTCAAATCTTCGCCCCGCACCAGATCGGCATAGGCAATCGATTTGCCCCCTCCGCTGATAACACCATCCTTCACCGCCAGTTGCGCGCGCGGCACCGCCAGCTTGCGCGATGCCAGTTCCAGCGCGGCTTCACGCATAAACGCGGCAACCTTGCGCATGTTCTGGCCATAACGCAGCAGGCCGAACGTGCCGCCGCCATCGGGCGTGCGGTCGGTATCACCCGAAACCACGGTGGTCATCGCCTCAATCGGCACACACAGCTCTTCCGCCACAATCTGGCGATAGGCGGTATAGATCGAGCTTTGGCCGAAATCGCACTTGCCCGTGCGGATCTGCACCGTGCCATCAGCGCGAATTTCAATCCAGCTGGCAGCAAGGCCTGCATTCAGCGAAGCCGGCGCAGCCTGTGCCCCGCCCGTTGCCGGCAATGCCAGCGCTGCCACCAACGCGCCGCTTGCGCCCATAAAACCGCGACGGCTCACGCCGGTCAACCGCGCGCCATGCACTGTCAGGTCAAAGACCTCTGCAATATGAGTGCTCATTTCACGCCTCCTTCGGCCATCAACCGCGCGGCGCGATGTGCCCCTTCAAGGATCGCGGCATAGCTGCCGCAGCGGCACAGATGCGGCGATGGGCCGGACGTGGTCAGCGCTTCCTTGATGTCCGCATCGCTGGGCTTGGGGTTGGCTTCCAGCAGTTCGGTCACCTTAATCATCATGCCGAACTGGCAGATGCCGCACTGGGGCACCTGTTCGTCAACCCATGCCTGCTGCACCGGATGCAGTTTGCCTTCTGCCTGCTGCGCCGAAAGGCCGCGCTGCGCCGCCCAGCGTGCAGGCAGACCGTCGACCGTGGTCACTTCCTTGCCTTCGATCGCGCCAATCGGCGTCACGCAGGCTCGCACTTCCTCACCGTCCACCAGAACGGAGCAAGCCCCGCACTGGGCGAGGCCGCAACCGAACTTCGGGGTCATCACGTTCAGCTCACCCCGCAAGACGTACAGCAGCGGGGTTTCGGCCTGCGCTTTCACCTCACGCTCGGCGCCATTGACCTTTATTTTTGCCATCTCAAACTCTCCCCGGAGTTTAGCGCCCAACATTGGCAGCCAAAGCTGCCGGATAACGCTCACCCTGAACATCGAAATCGGCAAGCACCGCGCCGATCTCCGCCAGATCCGACGACGTCAGCACTACAGCCGCCGCGCCTGCATTTTCCTGAAGTCGCGCCAGCTTGGTCGTGCCGGGAATGGGCACGATCCACGGCTTTTGCGCCATCACCCACGCCAGCGCCACTTGCGCATTGGTTACGCCAAGCCGCGATGCAATGGCAGCTATCCGTTCAACCAGAACCTGATTGGCAGTGCGGTTCTCAGCCGAAAAGCGCGGCACCACATTGCGGAAATCGTTCGCCGCAAGCTGCGTGTCAGGCGTAATCGCCCCGGTCAGGAAGCCTTTTCCAAGCGGGCTGAACGGAACGAAGCCAATGCCAAGCTCCTCCAGCAGCGGCAAAATCTCCGCTTCGGGCGAACGCCACCACAGCGAATATTCGCTCTGTAGCGCCGCAACAGGCTGCACCGCATGGGCACGGCGGATCGATTCCGCTCCGGCTTCGGACAGGCCGAAATGCCGCACCTTGCCCTCGGCAATCAGGTCTTTCACCGTGCCTGCCACATCTTCCATCGGCACGGCTGGATCGACGCGGTGCTGATAGAACAGGTCGACATAATCGGTGCGCAAGTTGCGCAGGCTGTTTTCAATCACGGTGCGGATGCGTTGCGAGCTGCTGTCCATCCCATCGGTAGGCACCCCGCCGCGAAAACCGAATTTTGTGGCAATCACCACCTTGTCGCGCACAGGTGCCAGCGCTTCGCCCACGAACTCCTCGTTTAACTGGCCATAGGCTTCTGCCGTGTCAAAAAACGTGATGCCCATGTCATAGGCCGCGCGGATCAGCGCCACGGCATCGGCCCGCGATTGCGCCGGGCCATAGCCGAACGACAGCCCCATGCAGCCAAAGCCCATGGCCGAAACTTTCAGCGTCCCGCCAAGTGTGCGCGTATCCATGACCTTTGATCCTTCAACATTCAGGCATCCGGCACATGCCGGCGACGACGGCGGCAGCACTCCGTCTTGCGTGTTTGATAGACCATTTCCATTGGTTGGATTAGACGCTTGGTTGTGCATGAACCTATGTCGGATTTTAATAAATGCTTCGCGATGAACTGGGCGATCTCGCCATTCTGCTGGCCGTTGCCGAAGAACAAAGCTTTACGCGCGCGGCGGCGCGCCTTGGCACATCGCAATCCGCCGTCAGTCAGGCCGTGCGGCGCCTGGAAGGCAATCTGGGGGTGAAACTCCTTGCCCGCACCACCCGCAGCGTCAGCCCCACCGAAGCGGGCGAACAGTTGCTCGCAACCTTGCGCCCCGCGCTCGGCGATATACGCGCCCAGCTTTCACAACTTACCCAGTTCCGCGATCGGCCTGCGGGCCTGGTGCGCATCACCACCAGCAGCCACGCCGCTGAAACCGTGCTTTGGCCAGCGGTCGATGCCGTCATGGCCCGTTATCCCGAAATCGAAATCGAACTGTCCATCGACGGTGCCTTAACCAACATCGTCGAGGACCGCTTCGATGCCGGGGTGCGCCTTGGCGAAAGTCTGGAAAAAGACATGATCGCCGTGCGCATCGGGCCGGACCTGCGACTGGCCATAGTCGGCGCGCCTGCCTACGTTCGACACCGCCCCGCACCATTGACCCCGCGCGATCTGATGCAGCACCGTTGCATCAATATTCGCATGGCCACGCGCGGTAATCTCTATGCGTGGGAATTTGAAAAGGACGGGCAAGTCATCAACGTGCGCGTCGAAGGGCCGATGATCGTGAACGACTCACAATTGGCCCTGCGCGCTGCGCTCGCCGGACACGGCCTTGCCTGCACGATCGAAGACGACGTCCTGCTCGCCCATATCGCACAAGGCCGCCTTGTGCGCGTGCTGGAAGACTGGTGCCCGCCTTTTTCCGGCCACCACCTCTACTATCCCGACCGCCGCAATCTCTCGCCCGCATTCAAAGTGCTGCTGGACGAATTGCGCGACCGGGCAAGAGCCTGAGCCTACTTGCCCGCCGGGCGTTGGTCTTCGCGCACTGCGCCAATATGCTCCTGCCCACGCTTTGCTGCCAGCAGCGTCTGCCGATGCCGTTCACGCGCCGAAGCGCGCTGTGCCTCGGTCCGTTCATCATAACACGCAGGGCAGGCCACGCCTTCTTCATACAGTGCAGATTGCCGGTCCTCTTCCGCCAGCGGGCGGCGGCACGAACGGCACAGCGTATGCGTTCCTTGCACCAGACCATGCCCGATGGTCACCCGCTCATCGAACACAAAGCATTCGCCGCGCCACAGACTGTCCTCGGCCGGAATCTCTTCCAGATACTTCAGGATACCGCCTTTAAGGTGATAGACCTCCTCGACGCCTTCCTGCTTCAGAAACGCAGTCGATTTTTCGCAGCGGATGCCGCCCGTGCAGAACATCGCCACCTTGGGCGGCTTACCCGCACCCAGCAGTCGCTCGCGCTGCGCCCGGAACCAGTCGGGAAATTCGCGGAACGTCGCGGTTTTCGGGTCAATCGCCCGCGCAAATGTGCCTGCCGCAACTTCATAATCGTTGCGCGTGTCAATGACGATGGTGTCAGGGTCGGCAATCAGCGCGTTCCAGTCCTGCGGATCGACATAGGTGCCAACAATGGCGCGCGGATCGATATCCGGCTGCCCCATCGTCACGATCTCGCGCTTCAGCCGCACTTTCATGCGATAAAACGGCATCGCCGCCGCGCTCGAATATTTCACATCAAGATCGGCGCAATCCGGCAGGCTGCGAATATGGCTCACCACAGCATCAATTCCGACACGCGCGCCTGCAATCGTGCCATTGATGCCTTCGCGCGCAATCAGCAACGTACCCCTGATGCCGTGCTCCACACACAACCGCTCAAGCGACGCCTGCACAGCCTCGCAATCATCAAACCGCGCAAAGCGATAAAGCGCCGCGACCGTAACCGGCCCATGACCATCATGACAGGACATATCCATCCCGCGCCTATTAACGCCACAGACGCAAAGCGCCAGCTTTGGCAAACACCAGCGATAAAGGAAAATGGTGCCGCTTAGGTGATTCGAACACCTGACCCCATCATTACGAATGATGTGCTCTACCGACTGAGCTAAAGCGGCTTGCCTTGGTGGGCAGGCGCGCCGTTTAGCCAGCAGTGGGGGGGCAGGCAAGCGTTTTTCATCGCAAGCAGCGGCAATTCTTTCCAAGGCATCAGCGCCGCGCCGTCATACTCCATTCGCGGACCGCTTCGACCATCACGTTGCCCACATGCGTCAGGTCGTCCTGACCGATCACCAGCGGCGGCGTGGTATACAGAATATCGCGAAACGGACGCAGCCACACGCCCCTTGCAATGCAGGCTGCCGAAAGTTGGTCGGCAGGGGCGGTGGCGTCCAATTGGATCACCCCGATGGCCCCGCGCACGCGCACGTCGCGCACGCCGGGTACATCGCGCGCCGGGGCCAGAACATGTTCAAGCTGCGCGCCGATGGCCTTTGCCTGCGCCAGCCGCGGCTCGCGTTCGAACAGGTCGAGCGAGGCATTGGCCGCCGCACACCCCATGGCATTGCCCATGTATGTCGGCCCATGCATCAGCGCAGCCATCGGATCGTCCGACAGAAAGGCCTCATAAATCCGCGCACTGGCGATCGTCGCGGCCAGCGGCAGCGTGCCCCCGGTCAGCGCTTTCGACAGCGTCATGATGTCGGGCTGCACGCCTGCAATCTCGCTGGCGAACATGGCATCGCCCAGCCGCCCCAGCCCTACAAAAATCTCGTCGAAGATCAGCAACAGATCGTGGGCATCCGCAAGGCGGCGCAGCGCGCGCAATGTCTCAGGCTCATGAAAAACCATGCCGCCCGCGCCCTGCACCAGCGGCTCCACCACAATGCCTGCCAGTTCACCGCGATGCTGATCGATCAACACCGCCAGCGCCGCCTCATCCTCAGGCGTGCGCGGCAGGTCGACCACGACCTGTTCCAGCAGCGCCCCCTTGAACAGGCTGTGCATCCCTTCATCCGGGTCGCACACGCTCATCGTCGCGAAAGTGTCGCCATGATAGCCACCGCGAAAGCACAGGAACTTCACCCGGCGCTGCCCCTGATTGAGCCAGAACTGCGCCGCCATCTTCATCGCCACTTCCACCGCGACCGATCCCGAATCGCTGAAGAACACATGGTTCAGATCGCCCGGAGCCAGCGAGGCCAGACGCTGCGCCAGACGCCACGCCTGTTCATGCGCCAGCCCGCCCAGCATCACATGCGGCAGCACTTCCAACTGGCGGCGCAGCGCCTGTTCGATATGCGGATGGCGATAGCCGTGGACGGTCGACCACCAGCTTGAAATGCCGTCCACCAGTTCGCGCCCGTCCGCCAGCTGCATCCGCACCCCTTGCGCGGCGACCACCGGCAGCGGCGCGCGCGCAGTTTTCATCTGGGTGTAGGGTAGCCAGACATGGCTTCTTCCGGTCGCATACCAGTCCGGGTCGCTCATCGTGCCGCTCCTGCCTTACCTGCGTCGCGCAGCGCCCCGGAACGACCATGCTCCGGCACCCTGCCATGGGCCGTTCAGGTAGTGATGCAGGGCCAATCCGGCAAAGGTAAACTCGGCCTCGGCAAAATCAGGTCGCAGTGCGTTCTGCAATGCCATGGCCTGCGCCCGCACGACCTTGTTCTGGATCGTCACATGCAAGCGTGGCGCATGGCTGTCCTGCCCGGTCAGCAGACCATGAAACCGTTCCGCCAGTTCCCGGCGCAGTGCCAGTATCCCGTCGCTTTCAATGCGAAATGCGGTTCCCCCGCCCAAATCCATGATCCCGGCCAGCCGCGCACGCACGGGTGGCGTGGTACGGCACATTTGCGCCATCACGTCGCGCACCTCGTCCAGCACCATGCCGGGCAAGGCGTGGAAAAGCGTCACATGCGCGCGCAGGAAATTGCGCTCAGGCGGGAAATGCTGTGTCCGCAGCCGGTCCGCCCATGCCTGCAAATCAGCGGGCAAAGTTGCTGTAACGATAAGCGGCGCAGATCCGGGAGTGTCATGTTGCACAGGCTTCTGGTCATCCAAATGCACTGCAAAGGCAAGCTGGAAGGATGGCTACAACCTAAAAGCAAAGAAGAGGAGAGTTTGGGAACATTCGGCAAAGTCGTGATGGTGCACTTTCGTGAACCGCCCGGCACAGCCGCAATGTTCCCAGGAACCTCAGCAAAGCAAGCTTTGCATCATGCCTCCGGTCACTACCTTACGTATATTTACATGAATTAGAAGCGACTCTTCGCCAAACTGGATCGATTTGACAATCGATCACATCTCACCCCGCGCCTTGCGCAGGGCGAACCATTTGGCAACATTGGCTTTGTGCTGTTCCAGCAGAATCTGCAAAAGCATGCCCGCCTGTGCCGTCCGCTACCATAAAAAGCGCGTCCGTTTCGGCAGGATCGAGCACGGCGGCAATCGAATCACGCCCCGGATTGGTAATCGGCCCCTTGGGCAGCCCCACCATGGTATAAGTATTATAGCCGTTCACCGACTGAATCTCGGACTGGCGAATACGGCGGCCCAGCGGTTTTCCTTTGGTGATCGGATAAATGATCGTCGGGTCAGCCTGCAACAACATGCCCTTTCGCACCCGGTTGGAATACAGCCCGGCCACCATTCGCCGTTCTTCAGGCTTGCCGGTTTCCTTTTCGACGATAGACGCCAGAATCACAGCTTCCTGCGGCGTTTTCACTACCGATCGCGGTGAACGCTTGGCCCACAGTTCGGCCAGCGTCTTGTCCATCGCCGCCTGCATCCGCTTCGCCACGGCAACCCGGCTTTCACCCTTCTGCCAGTCATAGCTATCAGGCAGGATCGCGCCTTCTTCCGGCACGGCAAGGTCGCCCGTCAGCCCGTCGATGGCGCGCAAACGCTCCGCCACCATGATCGAAGGCATGCCTTCGGGAATCGTGACAAGACGGCGGACCACCTTGTCACCCTTGAGGATTTCAAGGATCGTCGCCTCGCTGGCGGCCTTGGGCAACAGGAACGCCCCGGCCTTAATCTCGGTGCCGCCGCCCAGCAGACGCGCCCTCAGCTTGAACAGGCTGGCCGATCCGATGGCGCCTTCGGCCTCCAGATCGTCGGCCAAGGCGCTCAGCCCCTTGCCCTCGCGCACATCGAATTCAAGCTGCTTTTCCAGCGGGCCAGCAGAATACCAGCCACCCACCAGCCACGCCAGCGCGCCCAGAATGACAAGCGCCGCCGCCAGCAGCGGCAAACGCGAACGACGACGACGCGCCATCTGGATCAGCTCTCCAATTCAGCCCGGACTGATCAGTCTTATCCGATCAGTCTTCCCCAATCAGTCTTCCAGCGCCTTGACGATCACGCTGGCATTGGTGCCACCAAAACCGAACGAATTGTTCAGCGCGGCACGTACCTTGCGCGGCTTGGCCTTGTGCGGAACCAGATCAACACCTTCAGTGCCTTCATCCGGGTTGTCGAGGTTCAGCGTCGGCGGCACGATCTGGTCACGAATGGCCAGAATGCAGAAGATCGCTTCCACTGCGCCTGCACCGCCCAGAAGATGCCCGATGGCAGACTTGGTGCTGCTCATCGATGCGCCAGAAAGATCGTTGCCCAGCACGCGCTTTACTGCGGCCAGTTCGATCGTGTCGGCCATGGTCGACGTGCCGTGGGCGTTCACATAATCGATATCGCCCGCTTCCATGCCTGCCTTGCGCAGCGCCATGCGCATGGCCAGTTCCGCGCCCTTGCCTTCGGGGTGCGGCGCAGTGACGTGATAGGCATCGCCCGACAGGCCATAGCCGACCACTTCGGCATAGATCTTCGCGCCACGCGCCTTGGCATGTTCGTATTCTTCCAGCACCAGAACGCCTGCGCCTTCGCCCATGACAAAACCGTCGCGGTCCTTGTCATAAGGGCGGCTCGCCTGTTCGGGGCGGTCGTTATAGCTGCAATTCAGCGCGCGCGCCTGAGCGAAGCCAGCCACGCCCAGCGGGTTGATGGTGCTTTCCGCACCGCCCGCCAGCATCACGTCGGCATCGCCGTCCTTGATCATGCGTGCGGCATCGCCAATCGAATGCGCGCCGGTGGAACAGGCGGTCACAACCGCATGGTTCGGTCCCATCAGGCCGTATTTGATCGAAACCTGACCGGAGATCAGGTTAATCAGGCGACCGTGGACAAAGTGCGGCGAAACCCGCCCCGGTCCCTTTTCGTGCAGGACAATCGATTCGCTTTCGATTCCCGGCAGACCACCGATGCCCGAACCGATCGAACAACCAGCGCGCGTCTTGAGATCGTCGTCCATATCGGTAAGCCCGGCATCTTCCAGCGCCTGCCCCGCGGCATCAATGCCAAACACGATGAACGGATCGACCTGACGCTGGATCTTGTGATCCACCCGCTTGCCCGCGTCGAAACCATATTCATGGTCGGCAGGCTTCACTTCGCAGGCGATCTTGCACTTCTGGTCGGTGACATCGAACTTGGTAATCGGCCCCGCGCCGGACTTGCCGGCCAGCAGGTTCTTCCACACGGTTTCCACATCGGCCCCCAGCGGGGTGACAAGGCCAAGTCCGGTTACGACGACACGACGCATTGAATTCTCCGGGAAATATGCAAACAGGCCCAGCCCCCTTGTGGGAGGGCTGAGCCTGCCGAAGTTCTCCCCTGCCGTCACTGAAGACGGCAGCCCTTCGACAAGCTCAGGGCAAAGCGGGGAAGTGGGCGATCAGCCCTTGTTTTCGTCGATGTACTTGATCGCGTCCTGCACGGTCGAGATCTTCTCGGCCGCATCGTCGGGGATCTCAACACCGAACTCTTCTTCGAAAGCCATCACCAGCTCAACGATGTCGAGCGAGTCTGCGCCCAGATCGTCGATGAAGCTGGCTTCTTCGGTGACCTTGTCAGCCTCGACGCCGAGGTGCTCGACAACGATCTTCTTAACGCGGTCGGCGGTATCGCTCATGAAATGCCCCTTCGAAGGAAAGCGGTTGGTTATCTGTTCGGGTTTCGCCCTAATGAACGGATTGAAGGCTGGCAAGTGCCCCGCTGTGGATCACCACAGCGCTGGAACCTTCTATCTCATCCCTTGGGCTGTTCTGCTACACGAATATGCAACTCGCGCATCTGCTTCAGCGCAGCCGGTGACGGTGCGCCCATCAGCAAGTCTTCGGCACGCTGATTCATCGGGAACAGCGTAATTTCGCGCAGATTCTGCGCCCCGCAGATCAGCATGACGATGCGGTCGACGCCCGCTGCCATGCCACCGTGCGGCGGTGCGCCATACTGGAACGCGCGATAAAGACCGCCAAAACGTTCTTCCACGTCTTCCTTGGAAAGGCCGACCAGTTCGAACGCCTTGACCATGGTTTCGGGCGACTGGTTGCGGATCGAACCCGACGCGATTTCAAAACCGTTGCACACCAGATCGTACTGGAAGGCATTGATCGTCAACGGATCCTGATTGCACAGTGCGTCCATCCCACCCTGCGGCATCGAGAACGGGTTGTGGCTGAATTCGACCTTCTTGTTGTCTTCATCCCATTCATAGAACGGGAAATCGACGATCCAGCACAGTTCGAACCGGTCCTTGTCGATCAGGTCAAGCTGTTCGGCAACGCGGGTGCGGGCAAGGCCAGCCAGCTTTGCCGCCTGATCCACTTTGCCAGCAGCAAAGAAGCAGCCGTCGTCAGGCCCAAGGCCCAGCCTGTCGAACAGCGCGGCCATCTTGTCCGCGCCATGATTCTTGGCAATCGGCCCGCCAAATTCGCCACCCTTGCGAGTGACATAACCAAGGCCTGCATGGCCTTCGGCACGCGCCCAATCGTTCATTTCGTCAAAGAACTTGCGGCTCTTTTCAGCGGTCTTGGGCGCAGGAATCATCCGCACCACGCCGCCTGACCCCACGATCTTTTCAAACAGGCCAAAGCCGGACTGGCGGAATTCCTCCGACACGTCCGAAATGATGATCGGATTGCGCAGATCGGGCTTGTCCGAACCATATTTCAGGATGGATTCGGCATAGGGAATCCGCGGGAAGCTGCCGGTCGGCGTCACCTTGCGGCCATCGGCAAAGGCTTCGAACACCCCGCCGATCACCGGCTCCATCGTTTCCCAGACCTCTTCCTGGGTGACAAAGCTCATTTCCAGATCGAGCTGGTAGAACTCGCCCGGCAGACGGTCGGCACGCGGATCTTCGTCGCGGAAACACGGCGCAATCTGGAAGTAGCGGTCAAAGCCCGCCACCATCAGCAATTGCTTGTACTGCTGCGGGGCCTGCGGCAGCGCATAGAACTTGCCCGGATGAATGCGGCTCGGCACCAGAAAGTCGCGCGCGCCTTCGGGCGACGAAGCCGTCAGGATCGGCGTCGAATATTCGGTAAAACCAACGCTTTCCATGCGGCGGCGCATATCGGAAATGACCTTGGTGCGCGTCACGATATTGGCGTGCAGCGTTTCGCGGCGCAGGTCGAGGAAGCGATAGCGCAGGCGGATATCTTCAGGATATTCCTGCTCGCCCGCCACTGGCATCGGCAGCTCTTCCGCCGCCGAAAGCACGGTGGCCCCGCGCGCATAAACTTCGATTGCGCCGGTCGGCAGGTTCGGGTTCACCGTGCCTTCCGACCGCGCCTTCACATCGCCATCGATGGTCACCACCGATTCGACACGCAGCGCTTCCAGCACGGCCAGCGCCGGGCTGTCGGCGTCGGCGACGATCTGGGTCATGCCATAATGGTCGCGAAGATCGACGAACAGCACACCGCCATGGTCGCGCTTGCGATGCACCCAGCCCGAAAGGCGGACGGTCTGCCCGACATCACCGCGCGAAAGGGCGCCGCAGGTATGGGAACGATAAAGATGCATCGAAACTCTTTCCAATCGGTCTGCAATCAGGCAGGGGAAGTGGGCGGCTAACAGGCGATGGCCGCGGATTTGTCAAGCCGCAGCCCCCGGCAGGGGGCATTACCGGCCCCCTTCAAACAGCGGGCCATACAGAAAAGAACGATGAAGATACACCCGCTCATCACCACGACCGATGCTCTGGCCGACCTTTGCGAACGGCTTTCCGGCGCAGATTTCATCACGGTCGACACCGAATTCATGCGCGAAAACACCTATTGGCCGGAACTGTGCCTGGTACAGATCGCGGACGAGAACGAAGCGGCAGCGATTGATCCGCTCGCCCCCGGCCTCGACATGTCGCCCCTGCTCAACCTGCTGGTCGATAACGAAGACGTGCTGAAGGTCTTCCACGCAGGCGGGCAGGATGTCGAAATCATCTACAACCTGACGGGCAAGACCCCGCACCCCATCTTCGACACCCAGATCGCGATGATGGCAATCAGCCAGTCCGAACAGATCGGCTATTCCAACCTCGTCGAATCATGGCTCGGCCTCACCATCGACAAGGGCGCCCGCTTTACCGACTGGTCGCGCCGCCCGCTGACCGAACGCCAGATCGAATACGCCATCGGCGACGTCACCCACCTCGCCAAAATCTTCCCCAAGATGCTCAAGCGCCTGATAAAAACCGGGCGCGGCGAATGGCTTGATATCGAGATGGAAAAGCTGGCCGACCCGGAAAATTACCGGGCCGACATGGAAACCGTCTGGCAGAAAATCCGCGCCCCCAGCCGCAATCCCGGCGTGCTGGGCCGCCTGAAAGCACTGGCCGCATGGCGCGAACGCGAAGCGATGGACAAGAACATCCCGCGTGGCCGCATCATGCGCGATGAAACGCTGGCCGACATCGCCAGCCACCCCCCGCGCGATCAGGGTGACCTTGCCAAAGTGCGCGGCCTGTCATCAGGCTGGAAAGACAACGACATCGGTCGCCGCCTGATGCAGACGCTGGCCGATGCCAGGCCGCTGACCGAAGCGGAAATGCCGCCCAAGGCCCCGCGCGGCGCACCTCTGGGCAAGGAAGGCGCACTGGTTGCCGACCTGCTCAAGCTGCTGCTCAAAATCCGCAGCCGCGAAATCGACATCGCCGCCCGCCTGCTCGCCCGCACCGACGATCTCGAACTGCTCGCCGCCGGACAGCGCAAGAACCTGCCAATTCTCGAAAGCTGGCGCTACGAACAGTTCGGCCGCGATGCGCTGGAACTGGTCGAAGGCAAGCTTGCCTTTGCTGTGGTGAACGGCAAGCTCAAAATGGCGCACATCGACGATATCGGCGGCAATGGTGCCACCGCCGAAATCGTCGTCCACGTCGACGAATAAGGGCCGACAATGAGCACCTACCTGCCCACGCTCAAGCAGTTGCAATACCTTGTCGCACTGCACGAACATGGGCATTTCGGGCGCGCCGCCGATTCCTGCTTCGTCTCCCAATCCACGCTGTCTGCGGGCCTGCGCGAACTCGAATCACTGCTTGGCGTGACCCTTGTCGAACGCACCCGCCGGGTCGTGCGCTTCACCCCGCTGGGCAATCAGGTTGTTGCCAAGGCCCACCGCCTGCTGCGTGAGGCGGAGGAACTTTCCGAACTGGTGCAAAGCCACGGCGCGCCGCTGGCGGGCGAATTGCGGATGAGCGTGATCCCCACCATCGCGCCGTTCCTGCTACCGCGCATCCTGCCGCGCCTGCGCAAGGAGCGCCCGCAACTCAAGCTCTTCCTGCGCGAAGAACCCAGTGCCGCCGCCATCGAATCGCTGCATCATGGCCGCGCCGATTGCGTGCTGCTCGCCCTGCCCTATGCCACGGGCGAGGTTGAATCCGAGATCCTGTTCAAGGACGAACTGCTCGTCGCCTTCCCCAAGGATGACCCGCGCGATCCGCCTGCCATCGTCACCGCCAACCTGATCGATGAAACGCGCCTGCTCCTGCTCGAAGACGGCCACTGCCTGAAAGAACACGCGCTTGCCGCGTGTAATCGCCCGGAAATGCGGGCCAGCGCCACCATGATCGGCACATCGCTGCACACGCTGGTTCAAATGGTCGACAACGGCCTTGGCCTAACCATGCTGCCACAAATGGCCATCGACGCGGGTATCCTGCACGATACCAACATCGTCGCCCGCCCGTTGAAAGCCGACCACGCCTGGCGCGACATCGCCCTGATCTGGCGCCGTAACAGCCCCCGCGCCGAAGAATTCAGGATGCTGGCTGGCGAACTGCGGGTGGGGTAAAATTCAATCCATGTGCTTCAGGCCGACCCGCAGGTAATCCCACCCGGTCACCACCGTCAGCACCGCCGCCGCCCACAGCGTCGTCAAGCCCACAGTATGCGGCACGTTTACCGTGATCGCGCCAAGATCGGCCACCCATTCGGGCAGAGCCTGCCCCAGAATCAGCGCCCCCAACGAGATCATCTGGAAAGTCGTCTTCCACTTGGCAAGGCGACTCACCGGCACCGAAACCCGCAAACCGCCCAGAAATTCACGCAGGCCCGACACCGCAATTTCGCGCACCAGAATCACCAGCCCGGCAATCACATGCATGTCGCCCACATAAGGGCCGGTCAGAATCCCCTGCGCGGTCAGCACCAGAATCACCGCCGCCACCATGATCTTGTCGGCAATCGGGTCCAGAAAAACGCCCAGTTTGCTGACTGCGCCTTGCGCGCGGGCCAGATAGCCGTCGAAATAATCGGTGATGCCCATCAGGCAATAGACCGCAAATGCCAGCCCATACCCGAACCGCCAGGTCGGCCACCATAGCAACGCGGCCAGCAGTGGCACGGTGACAATCCTGGAAAGCGTGAGCAGGTTGGGCAAGGTCAGCATGGTGCCAGCCATAACCGGCATTTGCGACAAACGGAATCGCAACATTCACCGCCTATCGCATCGCGGACCGAAAGCCTCTTGCCCATGTTTCCCATCGGGCTAAGGGTGCTGAACAGGACGGGTGCTGGCAACAGGGTAATGACGACATCAACGCATCTGGTGCGCACGCGCCGCTTCCTTCCGCTGTTCATCACCCAGTTGCTGGGTGCTTTCAACGATAACCTCTACAAGAACGCCATGGTGCTGTACGTCGTGTACAGCGTCTATAGTTCCGAGGCTGAAGAAGCGCGCTTTTCCGCCATCGCCTCCGGCCTGTTCATCCTGCCGTTCTTCCTGCTTTCCGCGCTTGCCGGGCAATTGGCCGACATGCGGGACAAAGCGCGGATCATCCGCGTGGTAAAGGCCTGCGAAATCGCCATCATGGTGGTCGGCGGTGCCGGGCTGGTGCTGGCGTGGCTGGGCATGGAAGTTCACGCCATCGCCATTCCGCTGATGCTGGCGGCGTTGCTCGCCATGGGCGTCCATTCCACCTTCTTCGGCCCGATCAAATACGCCATCCTTCCGCAACACTTGCGCGAAGGCGAAGTGCTGGCAGGCACCGGCCTTGTCGAAGCAGGCACCTATATCGCCATTCTGGCAGGCACCATTCTGGCAGGCTGGATTCCGGTCGAAATTGCCGCCGCAGGTGTCGTGCTTACCGCCATGATCGGCTATCTATCTGGCCGTCAGGTGCCCCCTGCCCCGCCGATGACTGACGCGCAGAAGGTCGATTTCAATATCCTGCGCTCGTCCATTCAGTTGATTCGCAACACCACGCGCCACCGTCAGGTGTTCCTGGCCATCGTCGCGATCAGCTTTTTCTGGACCGTCGGCACCGTTCTGTTCATCCAGTTTCCGCCGCTGGCCAAAAACGTGCTTTCCGCCAGCAAGGAAGTCGCCAGCCTGTTTCTGGTGATGTTCTCCATCGGCATCGCCATCGGCTCCATTTCCATCAACGCGCTGCTCAAAGGCACGGTTTCGGCGCGCTATTCGCCAGCCTCGGTTATCGTGATGGGTCTGTTTATCGCCGCCTTCCACTTCGTCTGTCAGGCGTGGACACCGCACCCCGGCACACAGTTGATGGACGTTGCGCAATTCATCGCGCAACCTCTGGCCATACCGCTGCTGCTGTGCCTGCTCGGCATTGCTGTGGCGGGCGGCATGTTCGTGGTGCCGCTCTATGCGTTCCTGACCACGGTGGTCGACAAATCAGAAACCGCACGCACCATCGCCGCCAACAACATTGTCAATTCAGGGGCCATGGTCGCAGGCTCGCTGCTGGCTGTCGGACTCAGTGCACTGGGCGTGGCGATTGTCGACCAGTTGCTGCTGGGCGCTGCCATGTGCAGCATTTCGGCATGGCTGGGCTGGCTGCTGTACAAGGCTGAGCGCGCCTCCTGACCTCAGCCGTGGATCAGGCCCCGATCAGGCGATAAACACCGCCACCGCCAAAAAACACGCGCAGTAAGCAATCAGAAAATCGCGCACGTCCTGCATGGTGATCCGCTTCAGATTTACAGGTTCCGACCGCACGTCCATCTCGCGCAGACGCTCTTCGGCGCGGCGCATGGCACTTACGACTTCAGGTTCATGCTTTGGCATTTCACGCAGCACATGCGTCGGCAGACTGCGCCGGAACGGATGGCGTGCGGTGCCAAACATGGGACCGGCACCGGGTCCAAAGCCGGGTTTGCGCCCAAGCGCTGCCGATGGGAAAAGCGGTGACGAAGATGGGGTTTGCGACCTGTTCATGCGTCCATCTTAACGCCTTCTTCACCATTCCCTATCCCCGGACACAGGCGATTTTGTGCCCCGTTCCAACACGGGACATCTGCACATAGTCCCGGAACCGGCGCCAATCACGCACAGCAAAAAGGCCGCCTCCAAACGGAAGCGGCCCCTATGTGTTTGTGCAAAGACGTTAAATCAGACGTCGTTGCCCAGCGCGCCCTTGACCTTGCCGGCCGCCTGCTGCGCTTCGCCCTTGCGTTCCTGCGCCACGCCTTCTGCGTGAAGCGATGCATTGTCGGTTGCCTTGCCCACAGCCTGCTTGATGTTGCCAGCAGCTTCATTGGCCAGACCCTTGGCGCGATCCTTCAGTTCACCCATGGTATATCTCCTTGAAAGCGCGGTGATTTTATTCACCGCCTCGTCGAAGATTACTACGCACGGCTGTCGCTGCGGTTCCCTCAACTCATCGCACGCCTGCCATCTTCAGTATCAGTGCCCACTCTTCAGGCCGCACAGCACCAACCGACAGGCGCGACAGGCGGATAAGGTCCATCTCCTGCAATTCGGGCGTCGCCTTGACCTGTTTCAGCGTCACCGTCTGCGGCAATTTCGCCACCGGCTTCACTTTGACAGCCGCCCATTTGCCTTCAGGATCGGTCGGGTCGGTCAACCCGCCCACGCTGATTGTGGCCACACCAACAATTTCGACGCCGATGTTGGAATGATAGAAGAATGCCAGATCGCCCGGTTGCATCGTGCGCAGGTTGCGCGCCGCCAGATGGTTGCGCACGCCGTCCCATGTCCCCTCGCCCTCGGCAACCAGGTCATCCCAACCATAGACGTCAGGCTCCGACTTCATCAGCCACAGATTGCGTCCAGTCGTGTCGGCAATGTTGATTTTCGTCATGAATCCCCACGCGATTCCCGTTACAGGCGGTTTCCATAGCGACAATTTTCCGAACTGGAACACCATGCCCCTCGAAACACTGCCGGTGATCTCGCTCGCTGGCGATTCCACCACACTTTCGCGCGACCTTGGCGAAAGCTTCAAGACCTTCGGCTTTGCCATGGTCAAGGACCACGGCATCGACGACGCCCTGATCGCCCGCGCATGGGCGCTGACGGCAGAATTCTTCGCCCTGCCCGAAGCGGAAAAGCGCAGCTACTATCTGGACGGGCTTTCCGGCGCGCGCGGCTACACCCCCTTCGGCACCGAAATCGCCAAGGGCGCGCGCCTGCATGACCTCAAGGAATTCTGGCACGTCGGGCGCGATCTTCCGCCGGGCCACTCCTTGTCCGATTCGATGCCGCCCAACGTGTGGCCTACCCGTCCCGAAGCTTTCCGCGAAACCTTCGAAGCACTCTATGCCGAATTTGATGCGGTTGGCGCGCGCATCCTGTCACACATCGCGGTGTGGCTGGGGCTTGATGAACACTGGTTCGATCCCGCTATCGACGACGGCAATTCGGTCATGCGCCTGCTGCACTATCCGCCCATCCCCGATGCGGAAAGCGGCGCGATCCGCGCGGGCGCCCACGAAGACATCAACCTCATCACACTCCTCCTCGGCGCGGAAGAGGCCGGGCTTGAACTTCTGGCCAGGGATGGTCGCTGGATCGGTGTATCGCCGCCCGAAGGCGCGCTGGTCGTCAACATCGGCGACATGCTGCAACGCCTCACCAACCACGTCCTGCCATCGACCACGCACCGCGTACGCAACCCGGATGGCGAACGGGCAAAGTTCAGCCGCTATTCGATGCCGTTCTTCCTCCACCTGCGCAGCGATTTTCCTTTCGTCACCCTGCCGCAATGCATCAGCGCCGAAAATCCCGATCGCTATCCGGTGTCGATCACCGCAGACGATTATCTGCAGGAACGCCTGCGCGAAATCGGGCTGAAAAAGTAGGTCCGCTCAAAAAAGTCACAGTGCCCCCGCGCAGGCGGGGGCCTCATTCCGGCAGGCGCTGCTCTGGTAGCCCTTCCCCTCACTCGAAAGCCGTTCGTGTGCGGTTACGTGCATTCAGGTGCTTTTAGGTGTCGTTCAGGTCACTTGGTCACAAAGCCTTGATCTGAAACGCAAAAAGCCGCCCGAAGGCGGCTTTTCGTGGAAAGATGGTGGAGCCTAGCGGGATCGAACCGCTGACCTCCTGCATGCCATGCAGGCGCTCTCCCAGCTGAGCTAAGGCCCCATTTTCCATCGTTTCTGCCCTGGGAGGCAGTCCGTCCCGGCGGTGTATCTCGCCGGGAGCCGCGCCTCTAAGGGAAGGTTCTCCGGCTGACAAGACCATTTCTTCATCGGGGTGATTTTTTTGTGAAATTGGGCCGGAAACCGGCAAAATGCGCCGCTCTCACCCCCCACCCGTACCATAAGAAAAACCCCGGAACCTGCCGGTCCGGGGTCATCTTCTTGTCAGATTACAGCGCGATCAGACTTCGTCGCTGTCATCATCATGGCTGGCAACGCCCAAATCATCGTCGCCGCCCAGATCCACATCGTTGTCGGGCGAATCGCCGTCGTCATCGATGTCCAGATCCTCATCCGCCAGATCCACGTCAGGCGCGGCATCAACCTTAACCTTCTGGATTTCTTCATAAGGAATCGGCTGCTTCGACTTGAGCACCGGTTCAGGGTGCCATGCATACCTGCATTCAACGCAGGTGATCGGGTCGCTTTTACCCAGATCGTAGAAGCGGGTGCCGCACTTCGGACAGCTATGCTTTGCGCCCCATTCCGGCTTGACCATGAAACGTCCTCAAATCTGGCCCGACGCGCGAAAAACACGTCCGGCGGAAAAACTTCACACTTGATGGGTCCGCGCCCTCGCGGAATCAAGAGAGCGCGCGCCTTGCCATAGGCGCGTGTCGCTGTCAAAAGCCGCGCGCTTTTACCTTGAATCCCTGCGCGAAAGAACAGAACACCGTGTCGTCACACGATCCCGCCCAGATGCGCCCCCGCCGCTTCACCGCCTCTGCCCCGCTGAAGGGCCGGATTCGCGTGCCGGGCGACAAGTCGATCAGCCACCGTTCGATCATGCTGGGCGCGCTAGCCGTGGGCGAAACCCGCGTCACCGGCCTGCTCGAAGGCGAAGACGTGCTCTCCACCGCCGCCGCCATGCGGGCGATGGGCGCGACGATCACGCGCGGTGATGATGGCATGTGGCACGTTCACGGCGTAGGCGTGGGTGGCTTGCTTCAGCCTCAATCCGCGCTGGACATGGGCAATTCGGGCACCTCAACCCGTCTGCTCATGGGGCTTGTTGCCAGCCATCCCATCACCGCCACGTTCATCGGCGATGCCAGCCTGTCCAAGCGCCCGATGGGCCGTGTGATCGATCCGCTCGCCATGATGGGTGCCGATTTCACCGCCGCGCCGGGTGGCCGCCTGCCACTGACCCTGCGCGGCATTTCGCCTGCCGTGCCCATCGAATATCGCCTGCCTGTCGCATCGGCGCAGGTGAAAAGCGCGATCCTGCTGGCTGGCTTGAACACACCCGGCATCACCACGGTGATCGAACCCGTCCCTACCCGCGACCATTCCGAACGCATGCTGCGTGGCTTTGGCGCGGACCTGACCGTAGAAATCGCGGCCGATGGCGCGCGCATCATCCGCCTGAAAGGCGAGGCAGAGCTTAAGCCCCAGAACATCGTCGTGCCCGGCGACCCATCTTCGGCGGCATTCTTCGTGGTCGCGGCCCTTTTGATCGAAGGGTCTGACCTGATCGTCGAGAATGTCGGCCTGAACCCCACCCGCGCCGCGCTGTTCGACGTGCTGCGCCTGATGGGCGGCAGCATCGAGGAGCAGAACCTGCGCGAAGTGGGCGGCGAGCCCGTCGCCGATCTGCGCGTGCGTCATTCGCTGCTTACCGGCATCGCTGTCGATCCCGCCGTCGTCCCCAGCATGGTCGACGAATTCCCGATCCTGTTCGTGGCTGCCGCACTGGCCAAGGGGCGCACCGTGACCACCGGGCTGGAAGAACTGCGCGTCAAGGAATCCGACCGGATCAGCGCGATGCGCGCGGCGCTGGAACTGGCAGGGGCCACGGTTACCGAAACCGAAGACGGCCTGATTATCGACGGCACTGGCGGCGATCCCCTGCCCGGCACTGCCGATGGCACTGCCGTTGTCACGCACCTCGACCACCGTATCGCCATGGCGATGGCCATTGCCGGAACCGTCAGCCGCAACGGTGTTGAAGTTGACGACACCCGGCCCATCGCCACCAGCTTCCCCATTTTCGAAAAGCTGCTGCAACGTGCGAGTGCGATGTGATGTCTGAAACCTTTGCCAACATCCTTGGCTTCATTGGCACGGCCTGCATCATTTTCGCCTATGGCTATACCACCAAGCAGGACAGGCCGAACCCGTTCGTCCAGCACAGCGTCAATCTGGTTGGTGCATTCCTGCTGACCATCTCGCTTCTGGTGAACATGAACCCGGCGTCATTCGTGCTCGAATTCTTCTGGGCCGCCATTGCCATCTGGGGCTTGGCCAAGGCTTTGCGCGCGCGGCGCGCGCAAAAGGCCTCTGAAAGGAAGACCGGCCAGTGATTATCGCCGTAGACGGCCCGACCGCATCGGGCAAAGGCACCATTGCCAAGGCACTGGCCGCGCATTTCGGCCTGCCGCACCTCGATACCGGCCTGCTCTATCGCGCCGTGGGACGGCAGGTGTTGTCAAGCGGGGGTAATCCCGATGATGCCGCCACAGCACTGGCGGCCTGCGCCTTTCCAGAAAGCCTGCTGGACGATCCCGAACTACGCAGCGAAGAAAGCGGCGGCTATGCCAGCCGTGTATCGGTGCATCCGGCGGTGCGCGCCGCGCTGCTGGCGCGGCAGCAGGCTTTTGCAAACCAGCCCGGCGGCGCAGTGCTGGACGGCCGCGATATTGCCACCGTCATTGCGCCACATGCCGACGCCAAGCTGTTCGTCATTGCCAGCGTGACGGCGCGCGCCATGCGCCGATGGGTGGAAATGAAAGGCTTGGGCAAGGACGTGGCGCGCGAGGCCATCGAAGCAGACCTTGCCGAGCGCGATGAGCGCGACCGCAACCGCGCCGAAGCCCCGCTACGGCAGGCCGATGGCGCAGCGCTGCTGGACACGTCGAACCTGACCAAGGAAATGGCGGTGGCCACCGCTATCGCACTGGTCGAAAAGCAGATCGCCACAAAGCCCTAATTTCCTTGCTTTTCGGGGGCTGCACGCTTATGCGGCGCGGGTCTTTGAGGCTTTGCCTGCAAGGATACCCGCCATGGCATACGGCCCGGCGGGTGGTTCGGCCCTTTTTGGCCCACGTACCGCATGGTGTGGCGCGTGGTGGAAAGACCGGCGGAAACAACCGCCTGGCCGGGAACATCGATACAGGAAGCTTTGAAAATGGCTACCAACCCCTCGCGCGACGATTTCGCCGCGCTTCTTGACGAATCGCTTGGCGGAGCCGCCAACGGTGGCTTTGAAGGCCGCGTCGTCAAGGGCACCATCACCGCCATCGAAAACGACAAGGCCGTCATCGACGTAGGCCTGAAGAGCGAAGGCCGCGTGGCCCTGCGCGAATTCGCCATGGCCGGTCAGCCGCACGGCCTTTCGGTCGGCGACGAAGTTGAAGTTTATGTCGACCGCGTTGAAAACGCTGACGGCGAAGCCATGCTGTCGCGCGACCGCGCTCGCCGCGAAGCTGCGTGGGACAAGCTTGAAAACGAATTCGGTGAAGGCAAGCGCGTTGAAGGCGTGATCTTCGGCCGCGTCAAGGGCGGCTTCACCGTCGACCTCGACGGCGCCGTGGCGTTCCTGCCCGGTTCGCAGGTCGATATCCGCCCCGTGCGCGATGTCACCCCGCTGATGGACATGCCGCAGCCGTTCCAGATCCTGAAGATGGACCGTCGTCGTCGTGGCAACATCGTGGTGTCGCGTCGTGCGGTACTGGAAGAAACCCGCGCTGAACAGCGTTCGGGCCTGATCCAGAACCTCAAGGAAGGTCAGATCATCGACGGCGTGGTCAAGAACATCACCGATTACGGTGCGTTCGTGGACCTCGGCGGCATCGACGGCCTGCTGCATGTCACCGACATGAGCTACAAGCGCGTCAACCACCCCTCGGAAGTCATCGCCATTGGCGACACCGTCAAGGTGCAGATCATCCGCATCAACCAGGACACACAGCGCATCAGCCTTGGCATGAAGCAGCTGGAAAGCGATCCTTGGGATGGCGTTGCTGCCAAGTACCCGATGGGTGCGAAGCTGCGCGGCACCGTCACCAACATCACCGAATATGGTGCGTTCGTGGAACTGGAAGCCGGCATCGAAGGCCTTGTCCACGTTTCGGAAATGTCGTGGACCAAGAAGAACGTCCACCCCGGCAAGATCGTTTCGACCTCGCAGGAAGTCGACGTGCTGGTTCTGGAAGTCGACAGCGACAAGCGCCGCATCTCGCTTGGCCTCAAGCAGGCCCAGCAGAACCCGTGGGAAGCGTTTGCAGACAAGCACCCGGTCGGTTCGACCGTGGAAGGCGAAGTCAAGAACGCGACCGAATTCGGTCTGTTCATCGGCCTGGATGGCGACGTGGACGGCATGGTTCACATGTCCGACATCGCATGGGGCATTTCGGGTGAAGACGCGCTGGCCCTGCACCGCAAGGGTGAGCAGGTTTCGGCTGTGGTCCTCGACGTCGACGTCGAAAAGGAACGCATCAGCCTTGGCATGAAGCAGCTCGAAAAGGGCGCTCCGGCTGCTGGCGGCGCAACTGCGGGCAGCTCGCTGCGCCGTGGCGAAGTCACCACCGTCACCGTTCTGGAAGTCCGCGATGGCGGCCTCGAAGTGCAGGCTGGCGAAGACGGCGCGACCGGCTTCATCAAGCGTTCGGACCTTGGCCGCGATCGCGACGAACAGCGTCCTGACCGCTTCCAGGTTGGTCAGAAGCTGGACGCCATGATCACCGGCTTCGACCGTTCGAAGAAGCCGAACTTCTCGGTCAAGGCACGTCAGCTGGCCGAAGAAAAGGAAGCCGTGGAACAGTACGGTTCGTCGGATGCCGGCGCTTCGCTGGGCGACATCCTTGGCGCCGCACTGAAGGCGAAGCAGTAAGCTTCACCGCCTTCAAGGCACCTAACAAGCAAAGCCCGTCCGGAGAAATCCGGGCGGGCTTTTGCTTTGTCGGGCATAGCGGGCTAGAACCCGACCATGACCCTGCAAATCCACCAGTTCCCTTGCCTGTCCGACAACTATGGCTTCCTGGTCCACGATGCCGACAGTGGCGAAACCGCGTGCATCGACACGCCCGATTCCGAAGCCTATCTGCGCGAAGCAGCGGCGCAGGGGTGGACGATCACGCAAATCTGGAACACGCACTGGCACCCGGATCACGCGGGTGGAAACGAAGCGATCAAGGCTGCGACCGGCTGCATCGTGATCGCGCCCGAAGATGACGCGGGCAAGATTGCAGCCGTGGATCGCGCAGTGGCACAGGGCGACCGGGTGGCATTTGGCGGCCATACCGCCGATGTCATTGATGTGGGCGGGCACACGATGGGCCACTGCGCCTATCACCTGCCGCACGCTGGCGTTGCCTTTGTCGGCGATGCGCTGTTCCCGCTGGGCTGCGGACGGATGTTCGAAGGCACGCCGGGTCAGTTCTGGGCCAGCCTTTCGCGGCTGAAGGCTCTGCCCCCTGCCACAGTGTTATATAGCGCGCACGAATATACCCAATCCAACGCGCGCTTTGCGCTTCATGCCGATCCGCATAATGCCGCGCTTGAAGCCTATGCCGCCAAAGTCGATGCACGCCGGGCGCGGGGCGAATGGACCGTACCGACAACACTCGAACTGGAACTTGCCGCAAACCCCTTTTTGCGCGCCGATACCGCCGAAATGGCTGCGCGCTGGGGTGGTTCTTCGGCAGAAGAGACATTTGCCGCACTTCGAGCCGCCAAGGACACTTTCCGCTGACGCACATCCTGCTAAAGCGGGCCTGACTTGGGGGAAGCTGAATGCCGAGCGACAGGAAAATTATCCGCGTAACGTCGTTCGACGTGGCCGAAGCGGCGGGCGTCAGCCAGTCCACCGTCAGCCGCGCGCTGGCAGGCGACACATCGATCAGCGAGCCAACACGCCAGCGGGTGATGGAGGCTGCGCGCCGCCTGAACTATCAGGTGGACGAAAACGCCGCCCGCTTGCGCCGGGGCCGCACCGGCACGCTGGCGGTGGTCATGGTCTGCCGCGAAGCGCAGGACCGCAAGGACATCAACCCCTTCTACTTTTCGTTACTGGGCAGCACTTGCGCTGCTGCGTCGGCGCGAGGATATGAAACGCTGGTATCGTTTCAGGATGCGCCTGAAAACTTCTGGGGACACTTCCAGGAACGGCGCAAGGCCGATGGCATGATCGTCATCGGCACCACGACCAACACCAAGGCATGGGATTATTTCGGCAACCTGCCGCAAGGCACGCACTGGACCTGTTGGGGTTCACCTGACAACGAAATGCCATGGGTGCGCAGCGACAACCTTTCAGGCGCCACGCTGGCGACGCGGCACCTGCTGGTGCGCGGCTATCGCAAGATCGTGTGTATTGGATCAGCCACGTCGCCACAGCGGCAGTTTCAGGAACGCTTCGAAGGCTATGCCGAAGCCATGCGCAGCGCAGGGCATGAACCGCGTCTGCAACAGGTCGAGTCCGGTCTCGCCCGCGAAGAACAGGGTCGCCGCGCCGCAATTGCCCTTTGCGAAAATGGCGAAGCTTTCGACGCCATCTTTGCCGTTTGCGATGAAATGGCCCTGGGGGCGTTGAAAGAACTGGCGCTGCGCGGCGTGAATGTGCCGGACAAGGTGGGGATCATCGGGTTTGATGGCATCCGCGCAGGTGCATGGTCTACCCCACCCCTCACCTCAATCGAACCGGATTTCCAGATGGCGGGCGGATTGCTGGTCGAGCAGCTTCTGGCCAAGATCAACGGTACCGAAGGGTCCGGGCGGCGCGTGCCGGTAAGGCTGGTAATACGGGGTTCGACGCGGGCCTGAGGCGTCAATGAGCCTTGCGCTTTCCTGCATATTCTCAAGTCGTCAAACATCAAAAACCCCTCCCGGAACGAACCGGAAGGGGTTTTTGATGTGTCGGAGCTGAAGCCTGTTCAGGCGATCAGTTGACCAGCCCGGCAATCGCGCCATCTACAAATGCCTTGTCGGCACCAGCAGAATGGTTCTTGGCGATCAGGTTACGTGCAGCAGCAGTTGCCGCTTCGGCAGCCTTGGCACGCAGATCGTCAACCGCAGCGCGTTCGGCAGCGGCGATCTTATCGGCCGCCATCTTTTCGCGGCGAGCGATAGTGGTGGCAGCGTCGGCTTCGGCCTTGGCAACGATGGCTGCGGCTTCGCCCTTGGCGTGCTCAACCATTGCTGCCGCGTCCTTTTCGGCGTTGGCGATCTTGGCCGCGTATTCCGCGCGCAGTTTTTCAGCTTCGGCGCGCAGCACCTTGGCTTCGTCAAGCTGCTTGCGGATCGCGTCGATCTGCTTGTCCAGACCCCCGACGATTGCGCCCGGCACTTTCTTGAAAACAAGAATGCCCAGGAAAATTGCCATGGCCAACGCTACCCATGCGCTGGGACCAAGACCGAGAGCCGAAGGTTCGACGTGGTGTTCCGTTGCTGCACCATGTTCAACGACAGCGGTCGTTTCGAGGGCAGCAGCTTCACCGTGGACGGCGGTCGCGTCATGATTAGCCATGGGCGAGAACTCCCTTCACGGCGGCCTGTGCTTCATCGGCAGGGACGGCAAGACCGGCAATGCGGCTTGCAATATCCTGCGCGGCTTCGGCAGCAATGCCTTCCACTTCACCCAGTGCAGCAGCGCGGGCAGCGGAAATGCGGGCTTCGGCGGAACCAAGCGTTTCGTCAAGACGAGCCGCAGCAGCGGCAAGCTTGGCGTCGGTAGCCTTGGCCGCATCCGCCTTGGCGGCTGCGATTACGGCCTGTGCTTCGGCGCGCTGCTTGTTTGCGTGGACGCGCCATGCCTCTTCTTCGGCATCGGCAGCGGCCCGCGCGGCTTCTGCAGCAGCAAGGTCGTCGGCGATCTGCTTGTCGCGACCGTCCATCGTGGCCATGACCTTGGGCACCATGCCCCGGCCAATCACGAAAAAGATCACGCCGAAGAACACCAGCAGCCAGAAGACCTGGCTGGAATAGGTGGTGGCAAGCTGTTCAATCTGAGGCATCGCGGTTGTCCGAGCGTCAGGCGGCCGGGGCGAACCCCGGCCAGCATTTCAACAATCTAATGAACTTCAGTTTGCCTTAGGCAACGAAGATCAGGATCATCGCGACGACGAACGACAGCAGGCCCAGAAGTTCTGCGGCGGCGAAGCCGATGAACAGGCGGCCCTGCTGGCCGTCAGCGGCGCCGGGGTTGCGCAGCGCGCCTTCGAGGAACTTGGCAAACACGTTGCCCACGCCGAGCGAGGCAAGACCAGCGCCGACAGCAGCGAGACCAGCACCGAGCAGCTTTGCGCTTTCTGCGTCCATGTCAAAAACTCCCTTTTCTCAAATCCGTAAGGAACAGTGTTCCAAGTATCGGTGGGTTACAAAAATCAGTGAAGGTTTTCAGCGTCGTTCAGATAGACGCAGGTCAGCAAGGCAAAGACGTAAGCCTGAATGCCTGCCACCAGAAGTTCCAGCGCGCAGATGCCAACCATCAGCAGGAAGCTGGGCAGTGCGGCAAGGAAGAAGATGCCTGCCCCGGCGTTCGTCCCGGAGATGACGAAGCCCGACAGCACTTCGAGCAGAACGTGGCCAGCCATCATCGCAACGAAGAGACGCAGGCCAAGGCTGAACGGACGCACCATGAACGAGATCAGCTCGATCGGGAAAATGATCGGGATCATCGGAACCGGCGTACCGTGCGGCACGAACAGCGAGAAGAAGTGCAGGCCATGCTTGGCAAAGCCTACACCCAGCACGATGGCAAAGCTCATGACGGCCAGAACACCGGTGACGGTGAAGTGGCTGGTTGCCGTGAAGGGATGCACGCCAACCAGCGCCAGCGGCATAAGGCCGAGCAGGTTGGCAAACAGGATGAATGCAAACAGCGAGAACACGTAAGGCAGATACTTGCGACCCGCCTTGCCGATGTTTGCCTGCAGGAGGTTGTCGACGAAGCCAGTCAGCCCCTCGACCGCCATCTGCCAGCGACCGGGCACCAGCTCGCGCTTGGCACCGCCCGCAACGAAGACCAGCAGAACCACCGTAGTGATCGCCATCCACAGCGCGGAATTGGTAAAAGCGATGTTGTAACCGCCAATCGACCAGTGATCGGTCCCGAAAAGGGTTTCGATCGTGAACTGGTGAACCGGATCGACCTTGCCTTCGGCCACGCGCTTAACCCCGTCTCACTCGAATACAACAACAGCGCCCTTATTCGGGGCGCCGGCTCGAATTTCGGATGATGTTCCGGAACGCCACAATGACCCCCATGAACAACATCACCAACAGCCCCCAAGGCGCGGTACCGGCAAACTGGTCAATGACCCAGCCGATGAACGCCCCCCCTGCGAGCCCCCCAATCAAATCCGCCAGCACACGGCTACCCATGCGGTAATTCGCATCAGTTTCCGCGCCCGCTTTCGGCAGGTTGCGCTCTTCTTCCCGCTCGCGAAGGGCTTTCAGCCGCTTATCGAGCGCGTCGATGCGCGCATCCTCTTCGAGAGGCTCCAACCCGGACGGTTCATCATTCATGCCTTATCCCCTGTCAGTTGCCCGACCAAAAGTGCAGCACAAACGACGGTTGACCGCCGAGAGCGCCGCCCCCTTAGGCGGGGGGTAAACATGAGTCAACCGCTACAGGCCGCCGATGGTCCATGGTTTGCCCGCAAAAGCAAACGCCCTCCCCCGCAGTGGCGGAGAAGGGCAGAATTGCGTTGGCGATTCGTATGCGGGATTGTGCGTTACGGGCAGCGCGAATCACGCAGTGGAGCACCGGCACCGCGCGTCTGCCACGAACCGTCAGGTGCCTGGTACTTTTCGCCCGGCTTGGTCTGATTGATAAGCAGGCAACCCGACGTGAGTGCATATTCCTCGACCGTCGCCTTGTTGGCCTGCGCCTTTTCCGCATAGACGGCCTTGCGCTTGATATTGATGTCTTCAACCACCGCGCGCAACGAAGCACTGGGCGGCACGACGTAGCCAAGATAGCCATCCATCTTTTCGCCCACCTGCCCGCCACTGCGCGCCGCAGCATAGGCAGGATCGCGCGCCTGGGCGAGCGCGACGCCCGGCAGCACAGCGCCCAGCGTCAGGGCGGCGGCTGCAGCAAGGGCAATGCCATTGCGGATCGAATAAGCGGCCATGATGTCCATCCTCAAATTACGTCCCCACACATCAGAAGATGCCGGGGTTATCCTCGATCGTGTTGCTGGCATCCTGCGCCAGCCGGTACACGACCTCCTGCTTGATATTGATGTTCAGTTCGATGACGATCGGCTTGTCCGGCGCTTTCACCGAAATACAGCCCCCCGTCGCCAAACCTGCGACCAAGGGCAGCGCCAGCAGGCAGCGCCGCCCGAATTGTGATCCCGTTTCCCTCATCCGAATGATCGTTGCAGGGTTCGCGGATCGGGTCAATTCTGTGCTCTTCATGGCAGGTTTCCGCTTTCTGCAGGCTGAATGTTCAAAAGCGCGCCGTTGACCAACCGCTGCACGGGGCGGCCTTGTGCATCGACAAGGCCCAGCGTGCGCGGGTCCTTGATGAACGCCGGGTCATACATCGCCTTGATCGAAGTGATGAGCTGATAGAACGGCGCGCGAATGTTGATGTTGAACTGAACCGGCAGGTTGGCCACCTGACGGGTCACGAAGTTCTGTTTGGTTCCGGCGCCCTGCTTGACCCCGCCGAATTTCACATTGGTGATGATCTCGCCCTCAAGATCACCGCGCATGGCGATGGTCATTGTGCGGTAATCCAGCGATTTCAGCGCATCGAACGCATAATTCGCCATCGGAGACAGGTCTTCATAAGTCAGCGCGCCGACATAGGACACGTTGCCCCCCGGCGCGCGCGAGATCAGCGAGCCTTCTTCGATCCGCCCGCCATTGGCATCGAAGACCAGCGGGAATTGCCCGTCAAAGATGCCTGTTGCAGACAGGTTGCCCAGTTCCATCTTCTCGATAAATTTGGCAGCGTCGATGCCATCGACGCTCAACGTATAACGCCGCGCCTCGGCAATCCCCAGCCGCAGGTCGGTGGGTTGCAGCAGCAGGGTTCCACCCAGAAACGGCCAGCGTGCATCGTGCAGGCGCAAGACTTGTTCGGGCAGGATGGTCAGATCGATCTGGCCATCGTTCACTTCGATCCCCGGATTGATCGAGGCGACTTTCAGCTTCTGGTGTGGCGCAGTGACCATGCCCAGCAGATCGGTAAATTCCAGTGTGCCCGAAAGCCCCTTTACCGGACCGAACGCGGCGGCCAGATCCATGGATTCTGTGGTGAAGCGGCCCGTACTGGTGACCCCGCGCCCATTCCAGTCGATCTGGCCCGTACCCCGCACGATGCCATTGGCGTTGGCGACGACCCCCTTGGCCAGATAGGTCAACTGATCGACGCCGAACGCCTTGTCGAACACCAGACCATCGACAAACAGGTCAGCCCGGCCGGTTCCGCTGGAAAGATCGTGGCGGATTGCGGTACGCACAACTTCACGCCCCACTTTCGCTTCTCGCAGCAAAGCATTGGCAACAATGCGATTATCTGCCAGCGACAGCGTTGCACCTTCGCCGCGCAGCTTTTCGAACCGCTGCGGGGCCAACCGGTCGGTCACGTCAAAGCCCACTTGCGAAAGAACCAGCGCGCCTTCGGCAAAGCGCCATTGTCCGGTCGCCGCAGCAATATCCAGCGGCACCGCCGCCATCTGCGCCTCAACCCCGGCGAAGGTTCCGGTAAAATCCTTGCCCAGCCGTGCATCAAGGTCGGCCAGTTTGAGCCGCGTAGCCGTTTCGACAGGGCCAAGCTGCACGTCCACCGCCTTGGCGTTCAAAACACCGGGCCAGGCGAAACCGACCGCGCCGGTTTTCAGCGCGAGCGGTGTTTCGCCGAGCCGTCCGGTCATTTCCAGCCCTGGCGTCCCCGCCGCCAACCGCAGCCCCGCCGCACCGTTGCGCACGATCGCACTGCCGCCCGGTGGGCACAGCGCCAGCCTCTGCCCGTCAAGTGCCATCGCGCCAAGTTCAAGACTGTCAAACCGGGCAGTAACGCAACGTTTCCACAGCGCCAGTTCGCCGCTGGCGGAATAGGCACCGCTGAGAGGCAAGGTCAGATTCTGCACCGAACCACCGGGAATCGCCCCGGAAATCTGTGTAGTGCCGGAAAAGCCGAACGAACCGTCACCCACTTGTGCGACCATCATTTCAGGTATGGCGAGCATCCCGCCCTGCGCCCGCCATGGCGCCATGGTCAGCCGGAACAGGGCACGCCCGGCCCGGCTCTGCTCCATCTGCCCGACCACACGCGGCAGTCCGGCCCCGCCTGTGGTGAAATTTCCGGCAAGGCGTGGCAAGCCATCACCGCCATTGGTCATCTGGAAGCGCGAAAGCGAGAGCAAAGCCTGCCCACTGCCACCGACGAGCTGCGCCTGTGGCACCACCAGCGAAATGCCATCATCATTGCGGCGAAGCGCTATTTCGCCGGATAGACGGCTGCCGCGCTCCTCCCGCTTCAGCGCGGTGCGCATCTGGGCGATCAGCGGCGCCAGCAGGCTGCCGTCGCCGCTTTGCTGCATGCGGGCCAGCGCCCCGTCCAGCGCAGCCCCCTGCCGCAGCCCTTCGCCTTCAAGCGCACCGCGAAACTCTGCCTTGTGGAACCCTTCGCGAGCGCGCACCGATCCTTCAAGACCGAGCAGACCAATGCGCGCACCACCGCTGCGCACGCCGCCCGCATTTGCCTCAACCCTGCCAGTCAGTGCGCCTTCACGCCATGCCAGTCGGGTGTCGAGCGCCAGTGTCTCAGCTGCAACGCCGGGTGCGCCAAGGCTTTGCCCGCGCAATCCCACGTTGCCTGCAATGCCGCCAAAGCCCTTGTCAGCGCGTCCGTCTATCTGCGCCCTCATGTCACCCGACCGGATGCCACCGTCACAAATCAGCCCAGCAAGGCGCAAGGGTCCGCGAAATTCCGGCCGTTCCTCGCGGATGGAGATTCGGCCAGACAGCTTGGCCTCGTCGGCAACGCAGCCTTGCCCGGAAAGCCGGGGGGCAACAGCCGCCAGTGTTCCGGCAAAACCGTTCTGCAATGCGCCCTTGCCATCCAAGGCAAGTCCCACTTTGCCAAACTCGGTCAGTATCAGCCCGCGTCCATCCTCGATGACGAGGTCTAGTTTTGGCAGGGCAAAAGGTTCGGCTTTGTCGCGCGGTGCGAAGAGCACTTTGTCCAGTGCGCCAAAGCTCAGCTTTCCGTCGAGATATTGCCCATAAATCCTTGGCCGGACCAGCCGGACCGAACCGACGGTGGGCGTGCCCCAGCGGTAACGGATACCGACCAGCACCCGTTCCACGGTCATGTCCGGGCGCTTGGGATCGCCTATGACGACATTGCGCAAGACTTGTGCGCCCGGCCCGATGCTGTCGATTTCGTAGGTAGCCGGAAGGCCATAAGCGGCAAGCTGGCCAATGATGATCCTGTCGGCAATGCTTTCGCGCGAAAGCCACAGCCCACCGCCCGCAAAAACGGAAAGCGCCAGCACAGAGACGCCGACTTTGCGCCAGCGTGCGCCGCTCCGATGCGGAACGGGGGCTGGCGGCGGGTCGGATTCCGCCATTTCGAAACGATCTGCCATCTGCCCCCTTCTTGCGCACTACCGCGCCATGGGCAATGCACAGCGTTGAACGCGCAACCCCCGATCTGGTGCCCGCCCAACTCATGGCCGATCAAACCCGACTCTTTCCTGAACAGGAACCCGGCTCTGAACAGCAACTCGGCGATGGCGACCATATGGGTGCTGTCAAAAGTGGGGCCGGGAAAACCAGCACGGACGGCAACGACCCGAGTGGCCACCGCGCCCGTCTGCGCAAACGCATGATGACCGGCGGCGAAGACGCGCTGGCCGATCACGAAGTCATCGAATACCTGCTGATGGTAGCCCGGCCGCGTATCGATACCAAGCCAATTGCCCGTTCGCTCATCCAGCGCTTTGGCAACCTCGCAGGTGTGCTCAACGCCGATCCTCAGGCGCTGGCGCTGCATCCCAACATGGGTGAAACCAGCGCGGCGGCGCTGCGCATCGTGGCGCTGGCTGCGCGGCGGCTTGCCCGGACAATGGTGCGCGAACAGCCGGTCCTGTCAAACTGGCAGGCGCTGCTGGATTATCTGCATATCGACATGGCGCATCTGACTGTCGAGCGGGTGCGTGCGCTATATCTCAACACGCAAAATATGCTGATCCTCGACCATCTGGTCAGCGAAGGCACGCTGGATGAAAGCGCCATCTACACGCGCGAAGTCATCCGCAAAGGGCTGGACGTCGGAGCTGCCGCGATGATTCTTGTCCACAATCATCCATCAGGTTCGCCACAACCCAGCCGCGCCGACATTCAGGTAACAGCCAAAATTGCGGAAGCTGCGCGGGTCATGGGCATGGTGGTTCACGACCACATCATCATCGGACGCGAAGGCCATGTCTCTTTGAAGTCGAAGGGGTTGATCTGACGCTACCTGGTTGCCAATGGTGCCACCAATCGGACAGGCATGCACCGGACCCCACTTGCAACATCGTAGTGAAATCGAAGGCCTGCGTGCGCTTGCGGTTATTCCGGTTGTCCTGTTCCATGCCGATGTTCCGGGCTTCGGCGGCGGATTTGCAGGCGTCGACATTTTCTTTGTCATCAGCGGCTACCTGATAACCGCCACTCTTGTTGAACACGCTGCAGACTCTGGCTTTGGCCTGCGCGCTTTCTATGAACGGCGTTTGCGGCGGCTTGTGCCTGCGCTTCTGCCAGTGCTCGCGGTCAGCACGGCCTTGGCCTCGATGCTGTTCATCGCCGAGGATTGGCGAAAATTCGGGCAAGCGCTGGCAGCGTCGTCCGTGTTCGCGGCAAATTTTCTGTTCGCCCGCAGCGTGGACTATTTCGACGACAACGAAGGCTTCCAGCCACTGCTGCACTTGTGGAGCCTTGCCGTGGAAGAGCAGTTCTATCTGCTGTTCCCACTGGCCGTGACAGCGCTTGTCAGGCAGCGCCCATCGTGGCTGCTGCCTGTTCTGTCCGGGGTTATGGGCACCAGCTTTCTGCTGGCCGTCATCCTTGCGGCCAGCGCGCCGCAGATCGCGTTCTTCATGCTGCCGTTCCGCGCGTGGGAACTGATGGCTGGCGCCATTTGCGCCACGCCAGCCTTTCGCGCCATTGAACAGACGGATGGCTGGCGTCGTGGCTTTCGGCTTGTTGGCATTGACACCATCGGCCTTGGCCTGATCCTGATCGGCTTTGTGGTGATCGATCGGAACACACCGGTGCCGGGCCTTGCCTTTGCTCTGCCCGTTTTGGGTACGGCACTGGTTATCCTTGGCAATGGTCGCGCAACACTTGTCAATCGTCTGCTGTCCGCCGCGCCCGTGGCCGCACTCGGCAGTGCGTCCTATGGCATCTATCTGTGGCATCATCCCCTGCTGGCCTTTGCCGGTTACATCTGGTTCGGCCCTTTGCCATGGCCAATAACGGCCTGCATGCTGCTGCTGGCATGTGGCCTTGGCTTTGCTTCGCTCCACCTGATCGAACGACCGGTACGGCAAGGCAAAAGGCTTGGTTCGCACCGCGTGCTGATTTTTGTGTGTGTCGCCGGGTTGGGGTTGGCCTTTGCGGCGGGCATTGCCGCTTACGCTGTAAAGCCTCACGGGCCTGTGAACGCGGCGGCAGATGTACCGTCGCGCGCCTTTCCCGACGGGCCGCTGCCTTATATCGTCTATGGTGACAGTCATGCCCGGCAATATGTCGGCGCGCTGGCTGAAAGGTTTGGCCCTGGCGCAGTTCTGACCCAGTCTGCCTGCCTTTCACTTCCCGGCCTTGCCAACGTGCCACCAGAAAACCCTGATGCCACCGCCTGCGCTACCATGGTGGAGAAGCTGGTCACCACTGTCCACGAACGCCATGTCAGGACAATCTATTGGGCGCAGCGCTGGGACCGTGAACTCTACCCGGTCAGCGGCAATCCCTCGCCCGGCACAGTGGGAGGAGCCGGGGCACCTGCGTTTCTCGCTGCGCTAAGGGCGCTGGCAGAGCGGCTTCCGGCAGATACTTCGGTCGTGCTGATCGGCAATGTTCCCACCGCAGCAGCGGGCGCGCCACAACTTGCTGGCGGCCTGGCCCGCTGCCAGGTCTATCTCAACACCACCTGCCCGGTGCAATATCCCCGCAAACAGGCCGAAGGGGCGGCCATCAATCATTTGCTGGCCCGTATTGCCGCCACCAACGTGCAGATGGCATTCGTCGATACCACATCGGTGCTGTGCCGGGACATGGCTTGCCAGATTATAGACAATGCGGAAGACCATGGCCGGGCGATTTACGCCGATGGCACACACCTTACCCCTTGGGCCGCGCAGGCAGTGGTGGCCCTGTTTCCCGCCCCCACCGCCCAGCGGAATTGAACTGACGCGGTATCGCGGCGTCAGGAATATAGCGCTTTTCCTGAACAACAACCCATCGCCCCTTGCCTTTGTGCAGCCCACGCCCTAGCGGCGCGGGCATTCCCGCCCTGCTGCCGATACGGAGTCGAACATGGTCCCCCGCTACGCCCGCCCCGCGATGACTGCGATCTGGGAGCCTGAAGCCCGCTATCGCATCTGGTTTGAAATCGAAGCGCACGCGACCGAAAAGCTGGGCGAACTGGGTGTTGTTCCCCCCAGCGGTGCAAAGGCGCTGTGGGACTGGTGGGCCACCAATCCCAGCATCGATGTCGAAGCCATCGACGCAATCGAAGCGGTGACCAAGCATGACGTGATCGCGTTCCTTGACTGGGTGGCCAAACAGGTCGGCCCCGAAGCGCGCTTCATGCATCAGGGCATGACCAGTTCTGACGTGCTCGACACCACGCTGGCCGTGCAGCTTGCCCGCGCCGCCGATCTGTTGATCGAAGACATCGACGCACTACTGGCCGCGATCAAGCGCCGCGCGTTTGAACACAAGTACACCCCCACCATTGGCCGCAGCCACGGCATTCACGCCGAACCCACCACGTTCGGCAAGAAGCTGTCCGAAGCCTATGCCGAATTTGCCCGTTGCCGCGTGCGTCTTGTTGCCGCGCGAGCAGAAGTGGCCACTTGCGCGATTTCGGGCGCGGTCGGCACCTTCGCCAACATCGATCCGTCGGTCGAAGAATACGTCGCGGAAAAGCTGGGGCTGGAAGTCGAACCGGTTTCCACGCAGGTCATCCCGCGCGACCGCCACGCCATGTTTTTTGCCACACTGGGCGTGATCGCCAGCAGCATCGAACGCCTTGCGGTTGAAGTGCGCCATCTGCAGCGCACCGAAGTTCTGGAAGCGGAAGAATACTTCTCGCCCGGCCAGAAGGGTTCGTCGGCCATGCCGCACAAGCGCAACCCGGTGCTGACCGAGAACCTGACCGGCCTTGCCCGCATGGTCCGATCGGCCGTGACCCCGGCTCTGGAAAACGTGGCGCTGTGGCATGAGCGCGATATCTCGCACTCGTCGGTCGAACGCTTCATCGGCCCCGATGCCACGATCACGCTCGACTTCGCGCTGGCTCGCCTGACCTCGGTGGTCGACAAGCTGGTCGTCTATCCTGAACGGATGCAGAAGAACCTCGATAAGATGGGTGGCCTTGTCCACTCGCAGCGGGTTCTGCTGGCGCTGACGCAGGCCGGGCTGGAACGCGACACCGCCTATCGTCTGGTTCAGCGCAACGCGATGAAGGTGTGGGAATCGGACGGCCAGCTGAACCTGATGGAACTGCTGAAGGCAGATGAGGAAGTGGCTGCCGCACTGACGGTCGAACAGATCGAGGACAAGTTCAACCTCGACTATCACTTCAAGGCCATCGACAAAATCTTCGCCCGCGTCTTCGGCGCAGACTGAGCCGGGGCCTGATTCGAAATACAGGCGGGGACTCGCCAAGCGCGTTGTCCTCGCCTAGGTTCCGGATGACAGGCAAAACACGGAGCAACACGGCATGCGGATGCTACGCACGATTTTCTGGGTGCTGGTGATCGCAGTGCTGGCCGCATTTACCGCTGCCAACTGGCAACCGGTCGAAGTGCGCATCTGGGAAGGGCTGCTGCTCGAAACCCGGCTTCCGGCGCTGGTAATCATCGCCTTCCTGCTTGGCCTTGTCCCGACATGGCTATTGTACCGCGCAACCCGCTGGCGTCTGCTGCGCCGCATCGCCAATCTTGAAGCCTCGCTTGGCAGCAAAGCCGCGCCATCCCTCACCTCAACCAGCCTTGAGGCCGCCCAGAGCCAGCAGGGTATCGACCAGACGAGCGAAAAACCGTGAGCAACCCGATCTACCTCGCCCTCGACCTTCCCCGTCTTGATGCCGCCGTGGCACTGGCGCAAAAGGTCAAGGGCCACGTCGGCGGCCTGAAGCTGGGCCTCGAATTCTTCTGCGCCCACGGCCATCATGGTGTGCATGAGTTGGCCAAGGTTGGCCTGCCAATCTTTCTCGATCTGAAGCTGCACGATATCCCCAATACCGTGGCGGGCGCGATGCAATCGATCCATGTTCTGGAGCCGGCCATCGTCACCATCCATGCCGGCGGTGGCCGCGCGATGATGGAAGATGCCAAGGCAGCGGCGGGCGAACACACCAAGGTTGTTGCCGTCACAGTTCTGACCAGCCTTGATGATGCCGATCTCAACGCCATGGGCGTGGCAGGGTCGGCCCACGATCAGGCGCTGCGGCTTGCCGATCTGGCGCAGGAAGCGGGCCTTGACGGCATTGTCTGTTCGGGGCACGAGGTTGCCGCCATCCACAAGCGCTGGAAGAACGGCTATTTCGTGGTGCCCGGCCTGCGTCCTGCTGATGGCAAGCTGGGCGATCAGAAGCGTTCTGTTACGCCGCGCGCCGCGCGTGATGCAGGCGCCAGCGTTCTGGTCATCGGTCGCCCGATCAGCCGGGCCGAAGATCCCGTGGCTGCAGCGCGCGCCATCGAAGCCACGCTTTGACGCCATGATCCATTTTCGCCGAGCGGGGCCGGAAGATGTTCCGGCACTGCGCTCTCTGGTCGAATCCTGTTATCGTGGGGACAGCGCCAGACAGGGCTGGACCCACGAGGCAGACCTGCTGAATGACGAACGCACCAGCAATGCCGAAGTAGCACACGCCGTTGCCGCTACCGACATGTGCGTGTTGCTGGCCGAGATTGACGGCAAGCTGGCAGGAACGGTGAGCGTGACCTGCGTCGGCAAGGCCTGCGCCTATCTTGGCATGTTGTGCGTCGCCCCGGCTTTGCAGGCCGCAGGCCTTGGCCGTGCCTTGATTGCACAGGCCGAAAGCGTTGCCTTGCAGCAGTTTGACGCAGCGACCATGGAAATGACCGTGATCGATGCCCGGCCCGAACTGATCGCCTGGTACGAACGGCGCGGTTATGCGCGAACCGGCGAAACCCGCCCCTTCCCGGTGACATATATCAATGGCGTGGCACCTCCCTTTACTATGGTCGTGCTGGAACGAAGCCTGCGCTGAACGGTTCATCGCACCGTAACGTCGTCTCGCTCAAACCGCTGGGCATGACACCTACGGGAGAGTTCCCCAGATGAAGTCCAAGTTCCTTCTCGCCGCCGCCCTTGCGGCTATCGTTCCGCTTTCCGCGCAGGCTCAGACCATGACACCCGCACCGGTCGTTGCTGCTGGCAACGCGCTGCTCAGCATTGCCGCAGAGGGCAAATCCACCCGCACGCCTGATCTGGCCGTGTTCAATGCAGGTGTGACCACACAAGGGAAAACCGCTGGAGCCGCGCTGACAGAAAATGCCAGCCGGATGACCGCCGTGATCGCGGCGCTGAAGAAAGCGGGAATTGCCGAACGCGATATCCAGACCAGCAACCTTTCGGTCAATCCGGTCTATGGCCAGCCCAAACGCCTGCCCGATGGCAGCATCGAAGAGCGCGAACCGGTGATCGTCGGCTATCAGGCCACCAACCAGGTTTCGGTCCGCCAGCGCAAGCTGGACCAATACGGCAAAGTGATCGACACGCTGGTTGCTGCCGGTGCCAATCAGGTGAACGGTCCGTCCTTCCAGCTTGATGACAGCGCCGCCGCCATGGACGAAGCGCGGATCGAAGCGATGAAGAAGGCCCGCGCACGGGCCGATCTTTATGCCAAGGCTGCGGGCCTGCGCGTGGTGCGTGTGCTGACCATCAGCGAAAACGCAGGCTGGGCACCGCCACAGCCGCCCATGCTGTTCGCCCGTGCCGACATGGCTTCTGCGCCGAAGTCCTCCCCCGTTGCGGCAGGGGAACTGGAAGTGACCGTTACCGTCAATGTCAGCTATGAACTGGCACCCTGAAAGTCTGCGCATCCGGCGATAAATTGACAGGCCCACAAATTGACAGGCCCGGCGCGTTGCCTTTAACGCGCCGGGCATGACCGACATCAGGCTTTCACCCGCCATCAAGATTTGTGGCGTTCACACCCGCGAAGCGCTGGAAGTCACCATTGGCGCGCGGGCAAGCCATGTGGGATTCAACTTTTTCCCGCCATCGCCGCGTTTTCTGAAATTTGCCGATGTCCCGGCGCTCGCTGCTCAAGCCCACGGGCGCGTGATCAAAGTGGGCGTGTTCGTGGATGCGGACGACGCCTTTCTGGCCGATGCCGTCACCGCAGCCCAGCTTGATGCCATCCAGCTTCACGGCAAGGAAACGCCCGAACGCGCCGCTGCCTTGCGCGCACGCTTTGGCAAGCCGGTGTGGAAAGTGGTGTCGGTGGCAGGGCCGGGCGATATCGCCAAGGCCGATGCCTATTCCGGCGCGGCAGACTTTATCCTGTTCGATGCCAAGACGCCCAAGGATGCGGCCCTGCCCGGCGGCCTTGGCCTTGTGTTCGACTGGAGTCTGCTAGCCGCCTATCGCGGAGCGCTGCCATGGGGCCTTGCCGGTGGCCTTTCGCCCGCCAATGTGGCTGACGCCGTTCGGGGCACCGGCACCACGCTGGTCGACGTGTCATCCGGCGTGGAAAATGCGCCTGGCGTCAAGGACACCGACCGCATACGCACATTCTGCTTCAACGCGCGCAACGCCTGATCCCTCAACAGTTCTGACCAGCCGTACGCACGAAAACGGGCGGCCTTCTTACGAAGACCGCCCGTCCGAATTCCAATCGTGCGTGGAGGCGCCGAATCAGAACTTCACGCCAAGGCCGACAGCCACAGCATCATAGTCGCTGAAGCCGTTGTCGACGAAAAAGTGACGATATTCGGCCTTGCCGTAGAACTTGCCGAACGAGTGCTGGTAACCAGCGCCTGCGGTCCAAGTGCCATCGCACAGGTCGCACGATTCGGTGTTGTAACCGCCGGTGGCGTACAGCTTGCCAGCGTCAGCAACCTTGGCGCCAAGACGACCGTTGAAGCCGAACGAAACCTTGGTGCCGTCGGTCAGGATCTTGTCGGCGGTGACTTCAGCGCCCGCAAATGCGGTGGTGCCGAGGTCGTAGTCGTAGCCAGCAGCGATACCGGCGATGGCTTCGCTGTTGTTGCTGTCGAACACGACGCCGCCACGCGCTTCAACGCGGGTTTCGTTGGCAAGGGCCGGGGTTGCTGCAACCAGCGAAGCGGCGAGCGAGAGAAGAACCAGACGCATATTTTTTACTCCTGACTTGGCCCCTTCTTTGATGGGGGCGAGGCGTCAGGTAGGGTTGGAGCACCAATGCGACAATGCAGAAAATCACAACAAGGTCATATCGATCATCAAATGTGACATCACTGCAACATTCGCTACACTAACAATTTCTGTTAGTCTTGACCTGTATTTGCACATTACTGATGTGCAAAAAGGCGACCCCTTTCGGAGCCGCCTTCACGACGTTGCAAGACCGCTTTAGTCGCGAGAATATTGCCGCAACATGAACAATCCGTGCAGGATATCGCAATGCAACAGAACGCCCCTGCCCCAAAGCCTGTCCCTTTGCAAATCTGGACAAGCGCGCAAGGCTCTGCCAAGCGCCGGGCATGACCACTGCAACGCCCAACAGCTTCCGCACGCTTCCCGATGAACGCGGCCACTTCGGCCAGTTTGGCGGCCGCTATGTCGCTGAAACGCTAATGCCGCTGATCCTCGATCTCGAAGCCGAATATCGCAAGGCCAAAGCCGACCCTGCGTTTCAGGCCGAATTCGACGATCTGCTTGAGCATTATGTCGGTCGGCCCAGCCCGCTATACTTTGCGCCCCGGCTGACCGAGGAACTGGGTGGCGCGCAAGTGTGGTTCAAGCGCGATGAGCTGAACCACACGGGCGCGCACAAGATCAACAACTGCATCGGCCAGATCCTGTTGGCCATGCGCATGGGCAAGACGCGCATCATCGCGGAAACCGGTGCGGGTCAGCATGGTGTTGCCACGGCAACCGTCTGCGCACGTTTCGGCCTGCCCTGCGTGATCTTCATGGGCGCGACCGACGTGGCGCGACAGGCGCCCAACGTGTTCCGCATGAAGCTGCTGGGCGCAGAAGTCGTGCCGGTAACGGCTGGCGCGGGCACGCTGAAGGACGCGATGAACGAGGCGCTGCGCGACTGGGTGGCGAACGTGCACAACACGTTCTACATCATCGGCACCGCCGCCGGCCCGCACCCCTACCCCGAGCTGGTCCGCGATTTTCAGAGCGTGATCGGCAAGGAAGCGCGCGTGCAGATGATGTCGCGCACCGGCCGCCTGCCCGACCTGCTGGTGGCGGCCATCGGTGGCGGATCGAACGCCATCGGCCTGTTCCACCCGTTCCTGGATGACCCCAGCGTCAAGATGCTCGGCGTCGAAGCCGCTGGGCACGGTCTGGACAAGGAACACGCCGCATCGCTGGCAGGCGGACGTCCCGGCATCCTCCACGGCAACAAGACCTATCTGCTGCAGGACGATGATGGCCAGATTCTGGAAGGCCACTCGATCAGCGCAGGGCTGGATTATCCCGGTATCGGGCCTGAACATTCATGGCTCAAGGAAATCGGCCGCGTCGATTATACCTCGGTGACCGACAAGGAAGCACTGGACTCCTTCCAGCTCCTGTGCCGCACCGAAGGCATCATCCCCGCGCTGGAACCCGCTCACGCTATTGCAGCGGTCAAGAAGGTCGCGCCAACGATGGGCAAAGACCAGATCATCCTCGCCAACCTTTGCGGTCGCGGCGACAAGGACATCTTCTCAGTGGCAGAGCATCTGGGAGTTTCGCTGTGACCCGTCTGTCCAACGCTTTTGCCAAGGGCCGCCCGGCCCTCGTCACTTTCGTGACCGGCGGCGACCCGAAACCTGACGCCACCGCCGCGATTCTCGACGCGCTGGTCGAAGGCGGCGCGGACGTGATCGAACTGGGCATGCCCTTTACCGATCCGATGGCCGATGGCCCGGCGATCCAGCTGGCCAACTTGCGCGCGCTGGGCGCAGGCACGACTACGGCTGACATCTTCGGCATCGCCGCCGCCTTCCGCGCGCGCCATGCTGAAGTGCCGCTGGTGCTGATGGGCTATGCCAACCCGATGACCATTCGCGGGGCAGACTGGTTTGCCGCCGAATGCGTGAAGGCAGGCGTCGATGGCGTGATCTGCGTCGACATTCCGCCAGAGGAAGACCCCGAACTTGGCCCGGCACTGCGCGGTGCAGGCGTCAGCCTGATCCGCCTCGCCACGCCGACGACCGACCATGCGCGCCTTCCCGCCGTGCTCGAAGGATCGTCAGGCTTCCTCTATTACGTTTCGGTCGCGGGCATCACCGGCATGCAGCAGGCAGCGCAGGCCAGCATTGATGAAGCCGTGGCCCGGATCAAGGCTTCGGCGACCATACCCGTCGCCGTCGGCTTTGGCGTGCGCACGCCCGAACAGGCCGCCGCCATTGCCAAAGTCGCTGACGGCGTGGTCGTCGGCTCCGCCTTTATCGACCTGATCGCGCAGCACGGCGCCGATGCCGCTGGCCCGGTGAAGGAACTCACCGCCGCGCTGGCCGCTGCCGTCCACTCTGCCCGCAAGGAAATCGCATGAGCTGGCTGAACAAGGTCCGCAACGCCCTCCCCTTCACGCCGAAGCGGGACACGCCGGACAATCTGTGGATCAAGTGCCCTTCGTGCAGCGAAATGCTGTTCATCAAGGACTATGAGGACAACCTTTCGGTCTGCCCGCATTGCGACCATCATGGCCGCATCGGTGCTGACGCGCGGCTTGACCAGTTGCTTGACGCCGGATTTGAACTGCTGCCCGCGCCCAAGGTCAAGGAAGATCCGCTGAAGTTCCGCGACAGCAAGAAGTATGTTGACCGGATCAAGGCAGCCCGCGCCGCCAACCCGCACCCCGATGCACTGACCAACGCCTTCGGCCGGATCGAGGGCCAGAAGGCGGTTGTCGGCGTGCAGGAATTCGCATTCATGGGCGGATCGATGGGCATGGCCGTGGGCAATGCCTTCATCGCCGGGATCAACCGTGCGGTTGCCGAAAAGTGCCCCTACATCGCCGTAACCGCCGCTGGCGGCGCGCGTATGCAGGAAGGCATCCTGTCGCTGATGCAGATGCCGCGCTCCACCGTGGCGATTGCCAAGCTGCACGCGGCAGGCCTGCCCTATATCGTGGTGCTGACCGATCCGACCACCGGCGGCGTCACCGCCAGCTATGCCATGCTGGGCGACGTGCAGATTGCCGAACCCGGCGCGCTTATCGGCTTTGCCGGACAGCGCGTAATTCAGGATACGATCCGCGAAAAGCTGCCCGAAGGCTTCCAGCGCGCCGAATATCTCCACGCCCACGGCATGGTCGATATGGTCACCCACCGCCGCGATCTGAAAGTGACGCTGGCGCAGGTGATCGATTACCTGATGGCGGCAAAGGCAGCATAAGTTCACATAATAGCACCTCCCCGGAACGGGGAGGTGGACCCGCGCAAAGTGCGGTGGAGGGGTTCGGTGAAAGACTTCGCAATCTCCGAAAACCCTGCGGTGCAGGCGCAGCTTGATCGCCTGGGCGCGCTGTCGCTGCCCTCTGGCCGCCTTGGCCTTAATACGGTGCGCGAACTGTGCGCCCGGCTTGGCAACCCGCAAGACTGCCTGCCGCCGGTGTTCCATGTTGCCGGAACCAACGGCAAAGGATCGACCTGCACTTATCTGCGCACCATTCTTGAGGCCGAAGGGCTGACGGTTCATTCCGCCACCAAACCCCACCTTGTCCGCTATAACGAACGCATCCGTCTGGCCGGCAGGCTGATCGAGGATGATCTGCTGGCCGCATTGCTCAAGGAAGTGCTGGACACCGGGGCCGATCTCGAACCCAGCTTTTTCGAGGTGACCACGGTCGCCACATTCCTTGCCTATAGCCGCTATCCTGCCGATGCCTGCGTAATCGAAACCGGGCTTGGTGGCAGGCTCGATGCCACCAATGTCATGCCTACGGCGGCGGTCTGCGGCATCGCCACGCTGGGGCTGGATCACGAAGCCTTCCTGCTTTCCCCGGAACAGGGCGTGCCTGCCGAACCTTTGGCGCGCATTGCTTTTGAAAAGGCCAGCATTGCCAAATTGGGCGTGCCGCTGGTCACCATGGCCTATCCCGCGCTGGCTGCCGATGAAGTGGCGCGCACCGCCGCCCGCATCAGCGCGCCGCTGGTGATGCGCGGGCGCGATTGGGATGTGCAGATCGCAGGGTCGATCCTTTACCGTGACGGGCAAGGCGAACTGGCTCTGCCTTTGCCGGCCCTGCCCGGCATGCATCAGGCCGAAAACGCTGCGCTGGCCGTAGCCATGCTGCGCCATCAGAACGCGGTTCGGGTGTCTCCCGGCGCCATGGGAAAAGGCATTGTCGAAGCACGCTGGCCCGCGCGGCTTCAGCGGCTTGGCGCAGGCCCGCTAACCACTCTGGCCGGGCAACGCACCATCTGGCTTGATGGCGGGCACAACCCGGATGCAGGCCTTGCCATTGCCCGGCATCTTGCATCGCAACCGCCGGTGCATCTGGTCATGGGCATGCTGGCCAGCAAAGACCCGTCTGCCATTCTCTCCCCGCTGGCAGACCGCGCCCTGTCGATCTCGGTCGTCCCTGCGCCAGGGCATGATGCACACCGGCCCGAAGACTTCGCCGCGTTCACCAGTTTGCCGGTGCGCAGTTTCGCCACCGTGCCCGAAGCGCTGGCTGCGCTGCCGCCGCACGGTGACGTGCTGATCGCCGGCTCACTCTATCTTGCAGGCGAAGTGCTGCGCCTTAACAATGAAGTGCCTGACTAAACTTCAACTCCGGTCGCTCTGAGCTTGTCGAACGGCCTATGCGCAAGACATCAGGTAAAGGGGTCGGCGTCGCGCGGTTCCTCGCCCGCCGTCCCCATCGCTGCATCCACAAGCCCGCTCCGGCTCATCCACCAGAACAGCACGATACCCGGCAGCGCAAGCACCGTGGTCAGCAAATAGAAGTTCACATAACCCATGGCTTCGATCAGCCCGCCCGCCGTGGTGCCGGTGGCAAAACGGCCGATCACGCTCGCGCTGGCGGAAATCAGCGCATATTGCGCAGCGGTATAGCGCAAATCGCACAAGGCAGAGAAATAGGCGACGACCACCACCCCGCCATAGCCCGAGGCGATGTTTTCAAACCCGATCGCGCCCGCCATCCCAAAGTTGGAATGCCCCGCAGCCGCCAGCGCTGCAAATGACAGGTTCGATACCGCCATCAGCACCAGCGCCAGCAGAACCGACCGCTTCAAGCCCATCCTGGCGTAAGCGACACCGCCAATGAACACGCCGATCAGATAGGCCCAGAAACCCACTCCGACGTCCCAGATCGCAATTTCGTCATTGGTAAAGCCAAGGTCATCGAACAGCAGGCGGAACGTCAGGTTCGCCAGCGTGTCTCCCACTTTGTGAACAAGGATGAACAGCAGCACCAGCCATGCGCCATGGCGGCGGAAAAACTCGCCAAACGGGCCGATGATGGACGCGACAGCTTCACCCACGCCCTTTTTCCCGACAGGATCGCGGTGGCGTGCAGGTTCGCCCAGCAAGAGTGCCGTCAACATTGCAGGCAGCGCGAACAGCGCGCACGCAAGGTAGGCCGCACTCCAGCCGGACCGGGCCGCAACTACCAGCGCCAATGCGCCAGCGCCGGCTGACCCGATGCGCCAGCCATACTGGCTCATCCCCGACCCGGTGCCAAGCTGGTAGGGTTTGAGCGTCTCGATCCGGTAGGCATCGATCACGATATCGAACGTCGCACCGGCCACACCCACCAGCACCGCAGCCAGTACCGTTGCGCCAAGATCTGCGCCCGGATCGACCAGCGCCAGATTGGCTACCGCCGCCATGACCAGCGATCCTGCCAGCAGCATCCACGAAACGCGCTGGCCCAGCCTGCCCAGCAGCGGAAGGCGCACACCATCCACCAGCCACGCCCAGAACACTTTCAGATTATAGACCAGAAACGCCAGCGTGAACGCGGTAACGGTCTTCTTGTCGATGCCGTCTTGCGCCAGTCGCGTGGTCAGTGTTGCGCCGATCATCGCATAGGGAAAGCCTGACGACATGCCGAGAAAGAACGCGGCGAGCGATTCTTTTTCGAAATAGGGGGCGACCGATTGCCGCAGGCTGCGCTGGTCCGAGGTGTCTGCGCTCATCGACGCGAATGCTCCCTTATCATCGCACCGCAGACTAGCGGCCATTTCTCACAAGCCTAGGGGTGACGGATTGGGCGTTTGCGCGTAAGGGGGCCGCATGACTTTTCCCCCGAAGAACCGGACTGGCCGCCCATCACGGCCCAATGCGGGACGGCCCGCTGTCCCTGAAAAGAAGCCTTTCGTGATGCGCAGCGGTGCGCCGCGCACATCACAGCCGGTTGTCGCCGCCAAACGCGCGCTCGCCGCCGATGGCTCCGAACGTGAGGGTGATCGCATCGCCAAGCTGCTGGCCCGCGCAGGCATCGCCAGCCGCCGCGAGGTGGAGCGCATGATCGAGGATGGTCGTGTCAAGATTGGCGATGAAGTTGTGACCACGCCTGCCACGCTGCTGACCAGCTTGCGCGGCGTCAGCGTTGACGGCAAGATGGTTGGCCCGATTGCCGCCCCGCGCCTGTTCCGCTTTCACAAGCCTGCGGGCCTGATTACGGCCGAGCGCGACCCCACCGGGCGCCCGACCATCTACACCGCCTTGCGCAACGCCATGCCCAAGGACACCCCGCGCGTGATGCCGGTGGGCCGGCTTGACGTGAACACCGAAGGCCTGTTGTTGATGACCAATGACGGCGAGCTGAAGCGCGCGCTGGAACTGCCATCGACCGGAATCCCTCGCACCTATCGCGCCCGTACTTTCGGCGACATCACGCAATCGCGGCTGGAAGAGCTGATGGAAGGCATCGAGATCGATGGCGTCCGTTACGGTTCGATCAACGCCAATCTTGAACGCAGCGCTGGCCGCAACAAGTGGATCGAGATGACTCTGACCGAAGGCAAGAACCGCGAAATCCGCCGCGTTCTGGAACACCTTGGCCTGGAAGTGTCACGCCTGCTACGGATCACCTACGGTCCGTTCGAACTGGCCGACCTGCAGCGCGGCAGCGTTGAGGAAATACCGCAAGTGGTCGTCGAACGCTTTCGCAAGACGCTGAAAACCCTGTGAGGATCATTGCCGGACAATGGCGCGGCCGCCCGTTGCGCGCGCCCGAAGGTGACGTGACGCGCCCCACCGCAGACCGCACCCGCGAAACGCTGTTTTCGATGCTCAACAGCCGTCTGGGCAGCTTTGAGGGACTGGCCGTAGCCGATCTGTTTGCAGGATCCGGTGCGCTGGGGCTTGAGGCGCTGTCCCGCGGCGCTGCCAGTGCCGTGCTGGTTGAGCAAGATGCTGGCGCCATCCGTGCCATCCGCGCCAACATCGCCGCGCTGCAATGCCAGTCCGCATGCGATGTGCGGGCAGCATCGGTGCTGACGCTCGGCCCTGTTAAGCAGCCGCTTGACCTTGTGATGCTGGATCCGCCCTACAAGACGGGTGCGGGCGCGGTGGCGATTGAGCGGCTGACCCGGCTGGGCTGGATTGGCGAGGGAACATGGATCAGCCTTGAAACCGCCATGGGCGAAGTGCCCGACGTGCGCAGTTGCGATGTCGATGCACAACGCAAGGTGGGCAAGGCCCTGCTTACGCTGCTTCGCCTGAAAGCTTAGGCGCGAAGACCACGCCGATCAGCGTCATCACGCCTGCCACCGTCAGGAACAGGCCGACATAGGCGGTGCCGCCTGCCCCTGCTGCCCATGCGGCCACAAACGGGGCCAGCGCACCGCCGATGATCCCGCCGATGTTGAATGCCAGCGAAATGCCGGTGTAGCGCACCGGTACTGGAAACAGCGTCGGCAGCCATGCACCCAGCGGGCCATAGGCAAGGCCCATGATGAACAGGCACGCCGCCAGCGTGGCGAATACTACCGGCAGCGATCCCGATCCCAGCCCGCTGCCAAACACCAGCCCCATGATGGCCGCCAGCACCGCCCCGGTGCCCAGCACCCGCTGCACCGACGTCCGGTCCGCCCACCAGCCTGCGACAAGGATGCCGACCGCGAAAAACATGTTCGCCCCCAGTTGCACGGCCAGAAAGTCCTGCTTGGCATAACCCAGACTGGTCGTGGCAAATGACAGCGCGAATGTGGTGGCGAGATAGAAGATCGCAAAGCAGGCAACCACGCCGGCAATCCCGGCGGCAACGGCGGGCGAATGATCGCGCAGCAGGCGGCGCAGTGGCACCTGCGGCGGCGGCGCATGTTCCATCGCCTCGCGGAACGAAGGCGTCTCGCCGATGCGCAACCGCACCCACAGGCCTACACCCACCAGAATTGCGCTGGCAAGGAACGGCACCCGCCAGCCCCAGCTTGCGAAATCCGCGTCCGACAGCCCAAGACCGAGCAGCAGAAACAGCCCGTTGGCGAAGAAAAAGCCCACGGGCGCACCAAGCTGCGGGGCGCTGCCGAACCGCGCCTCCCATCCTTTGGGGGCATTTTCAACCGCCAGCAGCGCCGCGCCGCCCCATTCCCCGCCAAGACCAAAACCCTGTCCGAAGCGCAGCAGACATAGCAGGGCCGGCGCGATCCAGCCGACCATGGCGTATGTGGGCAGGAATGCGATCAGCAGGGTGGAGCCGCCCATCAGCATCAGTGAGGCAACCAGCGTGGACTTTCGCCCGATCCGGTCGCCAAAGTGGCCGAAAGCGACCGCCCCCACCGGCCTTGCGAAAAAGGCGAGCCCGAAGGTCATGAAGGCGAGGAGAGTTTGCGCCGCCTGCGATTCTGCCGGGAAGAACAGCGGGCCGATGACCAGTGCGGCAGCGGTGGCATAAATGTAGAAATCGTAGAATTCGACTGCCGTGCCGACCAGGCTGGCGGTCAGCACGCGGCGGTGCTGGCGAATCGGATTCATCGGCAATTCCCCTCCCAAGTTGAGGGGGGTTTACACAGTTTACACGGTTCAGGAGAAAAAGTGAGATCGATCAATTTTCGATTTTTGATCGCATTTTTCGATTTTCCTCTTCGCGGCATCATTCCTTCGATATAACCGCGCCGCGCCGTGTAGGACAGCACGACAAAGGGCGCCGAACCAATCGGCGCCCTTCTCCATCACAACGTTATTTCAAACGATCAGACGCCGCCGGGATTACGGCAGCTGTCGGTCACCGTCTTGCTGCACTTGGGATAGGTCTTGCCCGCCGCAGCAGGGTCGTTGGAGGCCATACGCTGCGGCTGGGCAGCGGGCGAAGCCGTCGATGCGTCTGCGCTCATCCCCGTTGCGGCCGCACCAGTTGCTGCAGGGCCAGTCATTGCAGGATCAGAAGCAGCCGATTCAGCAGGCGGCGCCGCTGCAGGGGCCGGCTGGCCGTTTACCTGTGCCACGATGGAAGGCCAGACTTGCGTGCGCTGTTCCGGGGTCATGGCATAGACCTGATTCTTCTGATCTGTACTCAACGCCCACCAGCCCTTTTGCTGATCGGCATCAAGTGACCAGAAATAATCCTGATGGCTGGCCGACCATGCAGCATATTTTGCCTTCTTTTCAGCTGGCCAGCTGTCGATCTGGGCCTGCTGCTCTGCCGAAGGGGTAAACGACGTCGGCCCAGCCGTGACAGAATCAGCCGTGGGCGCGGTGCTGTCAGCGGGTGGCGGCGCGACATCTTGTGCCATAAGCGAAGCGGGAAGCGCGGCGATGGCAAGAGCCAGCGCACTGGTGGCAAGCATTGCTCGCATAGTCATTCTCCTGTGCTCTTATAAACCCGAAGGGTGGGCCAGACACGTCCGATCCGATGTATCTGGCCCCGATGTATCTCGCCAAGTTGCAGGAGGGTGCTGGCGTTCCCGCCTATGCGACGAGTTGTGGGCCGCAATGGGGTGAAGTGCGAAAATGGCTGCTGTATTTCAGCAAGAATTGGCACTGTGCCCTTCCACAAGACGCCTGACTTTTGGCAAAAATTAACCACTCCCCTTTCATATCAAGGCCAAGGGCAACTTCGGTTCACGGCGTTTATCATTTTCCGGGACATCATTCCCGGCGACGCCTGGGCAAATTGAGTGGGGACAAAATGGGCGACATTATCCGCAACATCATGATGGGCTTGGGCTGCCTGTCGCTGCTCTGGTTGGGATCATGCGCCATCATGGGGGCGACCACGGTGGCGGTGGTTGGCAAGGCAGCAGACAAAGCGGCCAAAACCTATGAGAAGGAAGAGCTGAAGTGGCACAATGACCGCGACAACAACGCGGACCCTTATCACGAACATTCCGATTACAACGCCGACTACTACGAAAACTACGAATGACGCCATGGTCAGGACATGACCGCCCAGCCTCTTGTGGCAGGCGGCGATGTTCTCTAACCGTTCCGTTGTGTCGGAACATGCGAATCAAGATCAGAGCTGGCTGGATGGCCTGAACCCGCCCCAGCGTGAGGCAGTGACCACCACTGAAGGGCCGGTGCTGATGCTGGCTGGCGCGGGCACGGGTAAGACCGCAGCACTGACCGCGCGCCTTGCCAACCTGCTGCGTCAACGGCTTGCCTGGCCCAGCGAAATCCTGTGCGTGACTTTTACCAACAAGGCAGCGCGCGAAATGCGCGAACGGGTGGGGCACCTGATTGGCCCCGCAGTGGAAGGTATGCCGTGGCTGGGCACGTTCCACGCCATTGCTGCCAAGATGCTGCGCCGCCACGCCGAACTGGTGGGGTTGCAATCCAACTTCACGATCATTGATACCGACGACCAGTTACGCTTGCTGAAACAGTTGATCGTGGCCGAAGGCGTGGATGACAAGCGTTGGCCCGCCAAGCTGCTGGCGGGACTGATCGACAAATGGAAGAACCGGGGGCTGAATCCGGCTGATCTGGATGCGCTGGACAACGAAGCCTATGCCAATGGCAAGGGCCAGCGGTTTTATGCACTGTATCAGAACCGGTTGCGCGATCTGAACGCCTGCGATTTCGGCGATCTGCTGATGCATATGCTGAACATTTTCCGGCGTCACCGCGACGTGCTGGAAATGTGGCAGCAGCGCTTCAAATACGTGATGGTGGACGAATATCAGGACACCAACGCCGTGCAGTATCTATGGCTGCGGCTGATAGCCCAGACCCGCAAGAACATCTGCGTTGTGGGCGACGATGACCAGTCGATCTATTCCTGGCGCGGCGCGGAAGTTGCCAATATTCTGCGGTTTGAAAAGGATTTTCCCGGCGCGAAAGTGATCCGGCTGGAACAAAACTACCGTTCCACGCCGCATATTCTGGGCGCGGCGGCAGGACTGATTGCCGAGAACAGCGAACGGCTGGGCAAGACGCTGTGGACCGAGATTGACGGCGGCGACAAAGTGCGCGTGATCGGGGTGTGGGATGCCCCCGAAGAAGCGCGGCGGATTGGCGAGGAGATCGAACGGCTTGAGCGCGAAGGTGCGCCGCTGGACCGCATTGCCATTCTGGTGCGCGCGCAGTTCCAGACGCGCAATATCGAAGATCGCTTCATCCAGATCGGCCTTGGCTATCGCATCATCGGGGGGTTCCGGTTCTACGAACGCGCTGAAATCCGCGATGCGCTGGCCTATCTGCGCCAGATTGCCAGCCCGCAGGACGATCTGGCGTTCGAACGGATTTATAATACGCCCAAGCGCGGCCTTGGCGACAAGACGCTGGAAAAGCTGCACCGCCACGCACGAGCGCGCAGCATTCCTCTGTCAGCGGCATCGGTGGAAATTCTCGACACCGACGAATTGCCTGCAAGGGCGCGGGGCACTTTGGCAGCATTGATGCGCGATTTTGCGCGGTGGCGCGATGCGGCAAAGACTCTGGTTCCGGCAGAACTGGCGCGCACGGTGCTGGATGAAAGCGGATATACCGCAGCGCTGCAGGCGGAAAAAACCGCCGAAGCAGCGGGCCGGTTGGAAAACCTGACCGAACTTGCCCGTGCGATGGAAGAGTATGAAACGCTGGGCGATTTCCTGGAACACGTCTCGCTGGTGATGGACAACGAAGCGACCTCGGACGAGGAGAAGGTCACCATAATGACCATCCACGGCGCCAAGGGTCTGGAATTCAACAACGTATTCCTGCCCGGCTGGGAAGAAGGGGTGTTTCCATCGCAGCGGTCATTGGACGAAGGGGGCCTTGCCAGTCTGGAGGAAGAACGCCGTCTGGCCTATGTGGCGATCACGCGCGCGCGGCAGCGCTGCACCATTCTGCATGCCGCCAATCGCCAGATTTACGGACAGTGGACCAGTTCCATACCGTCGCGCTTTATTGGCGAACTGCCGGCAGAGCATATCGAGGAAGAAACCACGCTGTCAGGCGGCGCATCAATGTGGCGTGCCAACTGGAGCGAGCGGGATGATCCCTTTGCCCATGTCGCACAGGCACAGCCCGCACGTGGAACGGCGCGTGGCCCCGGCTGGCAAAGGGCGGCGGCCCAGCCGTTCGATCCCAAACCGCGCCGGATTGCCGAAAGCACCCGCAGCGCGGCGAGCTTTGCCGCCAAGCCCCGCAACGACGTGGCCGTGGGGGCACGGGTCTTCCATGAAAAGTTCGGCTATGGGGTGATTGCGGCGCAGGAAGGCAACAAGCTGGAAATCGATTTCGAAGGCAGCGGCCGCAAGCGCGTGATCGACAGCTTTGTGAAGCTGGCGGGAGAATAGACTGAAAGTCAGGGCTGGGCACTATTGAACTGCGCCCGGCCTATTTGAGACTTTACAGCGCGGATACGGCCAGAAATTCGGGGATCGGGCCATTCCATTCGCCGGGTTTGCTCGGCGGGTCGATGGAGTCGCGGCGCTGGTAGCTGCGTTCTTCATGCGGAGGCCGGGCATCGTTGCGCTGTTCTGGGCGCTGTTCGCGTTCGAGGCGAGCCTTGCGATCTTCGCGGGCGGGACGTTCAGGCCGCTCTCTGCGCTTTTCGCGCTTGGGCTCTTCGCGGGCGTCTTCGGTCCGCTCAGGACGTCGTTCGGGCTTTGCCTCGCGGGGCTTGCGCTCTTCCTTACCCGGCAGTTCGAGCTTGAATTCCGGGATTTTGGTGCCCTGCAGCTTTTCGACGTTCTCGATGGATTCGAGATCTTCGTCCGAAACCAGCGTGAACGCGCGGCCAGTGGCACCGCCGCGACCGGTGCGGCCGATGCGGTGGACATAATCGTCCGGATGCCAAGGGGTGTCAAAATTGAAGACGTGGCTGACGCCCTTCACATCAAGCCCGCGTGCGGCGACGTCGGACGCGCACAGGATGTTGATGCCGCCGTCCTTGAACTTCTGCAGTTCGGCGTTGCGGGCGTTCTGGTCCATGTCGCCATGGATTTCGCCAGCGGCAAAGCCGTGACTTTGCAGTGATTTGGCCAGTTCGCGCACCGTCGTCTTGCGGTTGGCAAAGATAATGGCGGTGGTGACATTGTCGGTGCGCAGCAGGTGGCGAAGGACTTCCCGCTTCTGCCGCGAGGCGCAACGCACCTTGTGTTGGACAATGCTGGTATTGGTGCTGGCCGGGCGGGCGACCTCAATCGATTTGGGGTTCGTCAGGAACTTGTCCGCCAGCTTCTTGATCGGCGGCGGCATAGTGGCCGAAAACAGCAGGGTCTGACGCTGTGCCGGAAGCTTGGTGCAGATATTCTCGATGTCGGGGATGAAACCCATGTCGAGCATGCGGTCGGCTTCGTCAATCACCAACATATCGCAGCCGGTCAGCAGGATCTTGCCACGTTCGAACAAGTCCATCAGGCGGCCGGGCGTGGCGATGAGCACGTCAACGCCGTCTTGAAGAGCCTTTACCTGATCGCCCATCTGCACACCGCCAATGAGCAGCGCCATTTTAAGGTCGTGGTTCTTGCCATACTTTTCAAAGTTTTCGGCAACTTGCGCGGCCAGCTCGCGGGTGGGTTCAAGAATAAGCGAACGCGGCATCAGCGCGCGGCGGCGGCCATGAGCCAGAATATCGATCATCGGCAGCACGAAGCCGGCAGTCTTACCGGTGCCGGTCTGGGCGATGCCGATAATGTCCTTCATCATCAGAACTGCGGGGATCGCCTGCGCCTGGATCGGAGTTGGCTCATCATAACCGGCATCAAGCACCGACTGGAGCAATTCATCCGAGAGGCCGAGGTCGGCAAACTTCATGCAGGCTATTTTCCGAAAGCAAGAGCGGCGCGATGGTGCGCCTGCCGGTAGTGCGCATTTGCATGGCGCGACGGACCGGAAGCCGCGCTATGCCGATATACTGCGAAAAGTCAAGAAATCCGCGCCGTATCGGCAGCGTCAATCGTCGTCCGGAACCAGTTCGCGCAGGCGCGTGACCGCGCAATTGGCCCCGGCGCGCGAATGAATGGTATCACGCCCGGCGCAAAGCTGGCCATCGGTGCTGCGCTCTACATAAAAACCCTGATAGAAATCGCGCGCACGGCAAGTCTTGTCGAGGCTGGCCCCAATCAGCTTGCGATTGCGGGTGACCAGAAGGAGGCGGTCAGGCGATTCGATCTGAACCCCGGCAATGCTGGCGATCGGCAGGCATTTGTCGGTCTTGCGTTCATAAAAGCGCGGGAGCTGCGGCGGCCCGGGCGGCATGGCGAACATCTGGCCCGGCCCACGCGGAGCAATGCGGATAATCATGCGCTGTTCGACGCGCATCTGCTGCCACGCATCATCGGCCAGCAATTGCGAAAATGCACCCGCAGCCAAGGCATCATCGGCTATGGGCGGGCCTGCCGGGATGCTGGCGGCCAGCACCCGCGCATCGGGCCATCCACCCTGCTGGGCCGAATCACCCTGCGCGAAATTGCCCGCCGTCAGCGGGAACAACATCGCCAGAGGCGCTAGGAAGTGGGCAAGGCTCGACATCTGAAAACGTGAATACTCTTTTCGACCCCATGGCGGCGATTGCGGCCCTGATCCGCTTTTGTCCGCTGCATCAGTTCCTAGCGCAAAGGCTTGAACCTTCGCTTAACCCGGAAACCTTAACCCGGCTGCAGAGAAAAATGAATTGCCCGAATGGCGCAGGCAAGGCTAGCCGGTCTGGTCATGCACCACACCTTCCTTGATGCAGCCGCAAATCTGCTTGGCCCCAAAGGCCTGACCACCCAGTCCGATGACATCGAGCCATGGCTGACCGACTGGCGTGGGCGCTACACCGGCAAGGCCATAGCCCTCGCCTCGCCCGCCAGCACGGCCGAAGTGGCAGCGCTGGTCCGGCTTTGCGCAGCACATGGGGTGAAGATCGTGCCCCAAGGCGGCAACAGCGGCATGTCGGGCGGTGCAACGCCGTTCGATGGCGGGGATGAATTGCTGCTGTCGCTGCGGCGCATGAACCGGATCACCGCACTGGATCGCGCGGCCCGAACGGCAACATGCGAAGCAGGCGTGATCCTGCAGATCCTGCACGAGGCTGCGGAAGCCGAAGGTTTGCGCTTTCCGCTGTCACTGGGGGGCAAGGGATCGGCCACCATCGGCGGGCTGGTATCGACAAATGCGGGCGGAACGCAGGTTTTGCGCCACGGATCGATGCGCGCGCTGGTGCTGGGGCTGGAAGGCGTTCTGGCCGACGGATCAGTGCTGAACCAGCTTGTCCCGCTGAAAAAGGACAATCGCGGGTTCGACCTGAAGCAGGTGCTGATCGGGTCGGAAGGAACGCTGGGAATTGTCACCGCAGCGACCCTGAAACTGGAGCCGGGCATTGCAGGGCGCAGCGTGATGTGGGCAGGCACGGCGTCGCTGCAGGATGCGCGCGCTCTGCTGCTGCTGGCGCAGGACATGGCCGGAGATTTGCTGGAAGGGTTTGAGGTTCTACCCCAGCACAGTCTGGAAGCGGTGATGGCCTATATGCCTGATGTGCGCGCGCCGCTGGCGGACACCTATGCGTGGCATGCCCTGATCGAACTGGTGGCGGGCGATACCGAAACGGCTGCGCGTCTGCCCGACATTGCCGAAAACCTGCTGGGTGCGGCGTTAGAGCGCGGATTGATTGGCGATGCGACGATTGCCGCCAGCGAGGATCAGGCCGAGCGGCTGTGGCTGATCCGCGAATCGATTTCTCCGGCAGAGCGCGCCATCGGGCCTGCGATGCAGCACGACATTTCCGTTCCGGTGGAAAAGATGCCCGCCTTTGTCGAAGCCGCCGTGCCTGCGCTGGAAAGCGCATGGCCGGGCACGATGGCGGTGTGTTTTGGCCATCTGGGCGACGGTAATGTCCATTTTCATGTGATCGCTCCGCCAGGCAGCGACCGCACACAGTGGGAAGCGGGCGATGGCAAGGCGATCAGCGCGCAGGTCCACGACATGGTAACCGATTGGGGCGGATCGATTTCTGCCGAGCACGGCATTGGCCGCCTGAAGCGTGACGAACTGGCACGACTGGGGGATCCGACGATGCTGGCGATGATGCGGGCGATCAAGCACGCGCTTGACCCGCACGGCCTGCTAAACCCCGGAAAGCTGGTGTAACGCGGCTTGCGCCTCCCCGTGCCAGCCCCTAAGAACCGCGGTTCCCGCAAATGCCGCGGTCCAAGCCCGACTATGCCGCGCGTACCGTGTTGAATTTTGGAGAGATGCAAAATGGCCAGCGCGCCGCAAGCCAACCTGCCGATGTTCTACAATGACCTGATGCCGCTCAACAGCCGGGACCACGCAACGTGGAAGGCCAAGAACGCGGACACGGCACCCTGGCTGATCGGCCAGCACGCCATCCCGCTGACGGCAGAGGAATTCCCGCAGGCAGCAAGGCATTATCCGATCATCTTTGCATCGGGCGACAATCCTGTGCCACTGGCGCTGATGGGCCTGAACGAAGGCGTGAACGTCTTTGTCGACGAAGACGGCAAGGTCACGCAGCCGATCTACATTCCGGCTTATGTTCGCCGCTATCCCTTCCTGCTCGCCAAGCTGAACCCCAACAGCGAAGAACTTTCGCTGTGCTTTGACCCGTCTTCGGGTCTGCTGGGTGATTCGGTTGAAGGCGCAGACCTGTTTACCGACAGCCAGCCTTCGGAAGCCACCAAGTCCGCGCTGGCATTCTGCGAACAGTTTGAACAGGCAGGCCAGCGCACCCAGGCCTTCATCGACGAGCTGAAGAAGCACGATCTGCTGATGGAAGGCGAAGTGGCCATCCAGCAGCAGGGCAACGACCAGCCCTTCATCTATCGCGGCTTCCAGATGGTCAATCAGGACAAGCTGCGCGACATCCGTGGCGATGTGCTGCGTGGCTGGGCGCAAAGCGGGCTGCTGCCGCTGCTTTATGCACATCTGTTCTCGCTGGAGCTTATCAGCCAAGTGTTTGGCGCTCAGGTTCAGCTTGGCAAGGGGCCGCTTCCGGCTGTTGCTGTTCCGGCCTGATGACCGGATAATTGGTGGCCGTGCAATCTGGTCACACAAAAATCAAAAAAGGCGGCGACCACTCGGTTCGTCGCCTTTTTTCTTTGGGTGTGACAAATTTCCCTCAAAAGTCCTTGCAGCGGCAACCGCGTGCGCCTATTTAGAGATTGTTGCGTTGCGGCTCCCCTCATGGCCCAGCGTAACTGGTGCGCTTCACGGCGCACCTCCTCCCTGAACCTTGGCCACCTGGAGCATGCTCCAGGTGGTTTTTTCTTTCCAAGATCAGTGGCTTAGACCCAGAGAAAGCGCGCTATTCGGCGGCTGCGCGCCAGCGTCCGCGATTGGACGTCCGGCCCAAATCAGCCACATCCACGGCAAGGCGCCGGACCAGCCCGATCAGCAGATCTATTGTCGCGGCGAAGCCGGGGCCAGGTTCAGCCATGCGCGAATCAAGATAGCAAGTACGATCAATCTCGATCTGCAGACAGTGCAGGCCTTCTTGGCGGGCAGCATGACGTTCCAGCACGAAACCGCCTGCGTAAGGGCGGTTATGCGCCGCGCGCCGTGCCGATTCGGCAAGATGACTGAACGCCGAGGCGACGATGCCGCCGTCACACGATGCGCCGAAACGATCCCCGATCACAAATTCAGGCGCTTTTTCACCCGGTGAGCGGGCAGCAAGCGGCGGCATCGAATGCAGATCGATCAACAGCGCGGCGCCCCAGCGATCACGAATGCCTTCCAGCGTTTCCGCCAGCACAGCGTGGTAGGGCTGATGAATCGCAGCGATGCGTTCGGTCAGTTCGCAATGATCGAGCCGCCGCTTCCACAATTCGCCCAGTCCCGGCAAGCGACGCGGCACCAGCCCCAATCCGCTGCGCGCCCGGCGGCCAGTGACCTGCGGAAAACCGCTGCCATGCCCTTTATCCGCAGAGGCATCAGCCGGAGGGGCGCTCAACATTTCCCAGTCCACATCGTCGCTCGCCCGGTTTAGGTCGAGCATGGCGCGCGGAGCATGGGCCACCAGCAGCGCTGCACCGGTTTCCTTTGACACGGCATCGCCCAGAAGATCGGCGTAGCGATCCTCCAATCGGGGCGCGGCAAAGGCGGGGTGGCGCATGCGATCAAGCAGCGATGTGGCATAGGCCCGACCGGCGTGGGGCACGGCGATCACCACGGGAATCGGTGAAGGATCGATCATCTTGAGAGAAAATGCTGGGGTGCCGGGATTGCCGGGCACTGCGCCCCCCTGGACCAGCACCGAATCACCCGCCTTATCGCCATCACGATTCATGGTTGGAACCGTGCAACCGATTCGCGTTGAAGTCAAAACAACGTCTGACAGCGCTGCAGGAAAGGTGGAGCGAACCCGATGCGGTATTTCTCCTGAAATTCTCGTCGGGTCAGCGGGAGAATGTTAACCGGATCGGGTGTAAGGCATTGCCCTGTTCGCAGCGGTCCAAACGCGCCGGACACCCCCTCTCGATAACAGAAAACAGGTTGGCCATGATCCGCATTCTGCTCGCCGAAGATGAAGAGGCGATGCGCACTTATCTGTCCCGCGCGCTGGAGAATGCCGGTTACAGCGTTGTCGCGGTCGACCGTGGCACTGCCGCTGTGCCGCTGCTGGAACGCGAACATTTCGATCTGCTGCTGTCCGACATTGTGATGCCGGAAATGGACGGGATCGAACTGGCGCAGCGTTGCGCCGAAATCAGCCCATCCACCAAAGTCATGTTCATTACCGGCTTTGCCGCCGTAACGCTCAAAGCCAATCGTGAAGCCCCGCAGGCGCGCGTGCTGTCCAAGCCGTTCCACTTGCGCGATCTGGTGCTGGAAGTGGAACGGGTGTTTGAAGAAGCATCCTTTACCGGCACGCGACAGCCCTGAACACTTTTTGCACACTTTCCCCCTTGTCAGGGCGGAGGGGCAAGGCTAATGGGCCGCTTCCCGACGACGCAACGGACTTTCTGAAACGTCTGAAGGGCTTGATGGTGCGGGCGTATAGCTCAGTGGTAGAGCACTATGTTGACATCGTAGGGGTCGCAAGTTCAATCCTTGCTACGCCCACCATCCCAAGAAAAACCCCGCCGCTGGCGGGGTTTTTTGTTTGCGGGAATGTGATGATCTGGCCAGCTTAACTTGCTGACAGGGGCCATATGACCCCCGCCAGCAACCACGGCCCTTATTTGCCCTGCCAGTTCGGCTTGCGCTTTTCAGCAAAGGCAGCGGCCCCTTCACGGGCATCGCTGGAGGAGAACACCGGTGCAATATAGGCGCCCTGCTTCTTCCACATCTCGGCCTCGGTCCATTCATGCGAATCACGCACGATGCCCTTGGAAGCGATCAGCGCGAGCGGGCCGTTTTCGGCAATGCGCGCGGCCAGCGCCTTTGCCCCGTCAATCGAAGGGCCTTCGGTGATCTGGTTGATGAAGCCCAGTTCATAGGCGCGCTGGGCCGTGATGAAATCGCCCGTCAGCGCCAGTTCCATGGCGATGCGCGGCGGGATCTGGCGCGGCAGCTTGATAAGGCCACCGGCGGCAGCGGCAAGGCCGCGCTTGGCTTCGGGAATGCCGAACTTGGACGCGGCGCTGGCCACGATCAGGTCGCACGACAGCGCCAGTTCCATGCCACCCGCCAAGGCATAGCCATCGACCGCAGCAATGATCGGCTTCTTGGGCGTCCATTCGGACAGGCCGCCAAAGCCGCGCCCCGGAATCGAAGGCGATTCGCCGCGCAGGAAGCCTTTCAGGTCCATGCCCGAACAGAACGTGCCCCCGGCCCCGGTCAGGATCGCGCAGCGCAGGTCGGCTTCGGCATCGAGCCGGTCCATGGCAGCAGCAATGCCTTCGGCCGCGGCCTTGTTCATGGCGTTCTTGGCGTCGGGCCGGTTGATCGTGACGATCAGCACGTTGCCATCGACTTCGGTAAGGACTTCTGCCTCGCTCATCGCATCTCTCCACAAGGATTCTGCCCGGCTTTAACCGGTCACTTAAACGTGTGCCCCGGAAATTGTGCCTATGTCCAGCCCTCACCTGCGCGCCATAGGCAAAAATTGCGCGAATCCGCTGCCTGCCTTGCGCGCGCACACGCCTCTGCTAAGGGGAAGCGCAATTTCTCTCCCCCAGTTGAAAGTCAGGATGGCTATGGCGAAGATCAAGGTTAAGAACCCGGTCGTCGAAATCGACGGCGACGAAATGACCCGGATCATCTGGGAATGGATCCGCGAACGCCTGATCCTTCCTTATCTCGATATTGATCTGAAGTACTACGATCTCTCGGTGCAGAAGCGCGACGAGACGAACGACCAGATCACCATCGATTCCGCCAACGCGATCAAGGAATATGGCGTCGGCGTGAAGTGCGCGACGATCACCCCGGACGAACAGCGCGTCGAAGAATTCAACCTCAAGTCGATGTGGAAGTCGCCCAACGGCACCATCCGCAACATCCTTGGCGGCGTTGTCTTCCGCGAACCCATCGTGATCCAGAACGTGCCCAGGCTGGTTCCGGGCTGGACCGACCCCATCGTGGTTGGCCGTCACGCCTTTGGTGACCAGTATCGCGCCACCGATTTCGTCGTCCCCGGCCCCGGCAAGCTGCGCCTGGTATGGGAAGGCGACAACGGCGACACCATCGACCGCGAAGTGTTCCACTACCCTTCGGGCGGTGTCGCCATGGCGATGTACAACCTTGACGATTCGATCCGCGATTTCGCGCGCGCCTCGTTCAACTATGGCCTGTCGCTGGGCTGGCCGGTGTACCTGTCGACCAAGAACACCATCCTCAAGGCCTATGACGGCCGCTTCAAGGATCTGTTCCAGGACGTGTTCGACAGCGAAGGCTTCAAGGAAAAGTTTGCCGCTGCGGGCATCGTTTACGAACACCGCCTGATCGACGACATGGTCGCATCGGCCCTGAAGTGGTCGGGCAAGTTCGTGTGGGCTTGCAAGAACTATGACGGCGACGTGCAGTCGGACACCGTGGCGCAGGGCTTTGGCTCGCTTGGCCTGATGACCTCGGTTCTGATGTCGCCCGATGGGAAGACCATCGAAGCGGAAGCTGCGCACGGCACCGTGACCCGTCACTACCGCCAGCACCAGCAGGGCAAGCAGACCTCGACCAACCCGATCGCATCGATCTTCGCGTGGACGCGCGGGTTGATCTATCGCGGCAAGTTCGACGAAACGCCCGAAGTGGTGAAGTTTGCCGAAACGCTGGAGCGCGTGTGCATCGAAACCGTCGAAAGCGGCAAGATGACCAAGGATCTGGCGCTGCTGATCGGCCCGGATCAGGCATGGATGACCACCGAGAAGTTCTTCGAAGCGATCGTCGAAAATCTCGAAAAGGCCATGGCGAACTGAGCATTCCGCTCAGGCCACGTTGCCGAAAAAACACGAAAGGCCCCGGTTCACGCCGGGGCCTTTTGCTTTTTGCCCTTCGGACACAGTAAGAAACCCGATAGGCCGTGACACTCCGCGCCCCCTCCCCTAACCTGACCGAATGGCAGGAAATCTTGAACCCACTGCAGCGCTGTCTGACGCGCTTGTGATCCTTGGTGCAGCCGGGATCGTCATTCCGGCATTCGCCCGGTTCCGCATTACCCCGATTATCGGCTTCATCCTCGTCGGCCTTGCGGTTGGCCCTTATGGACTTGGATCGCTGGTGCCGCAGTTGCCGTGGCTCTATTATTTCACGATTTCTGACCCTGCCGCGATCACGCCCTTCGCGGAATTTGGCATCATCCTGCTGCTGTTCGAGATCGGGCTGGAACTGTCATTCAACCGCCTGTGGGACATGCGCCGTCTCGTGTTCGGTATGGGCGCGATTGAACTGGGGGTTTCGGCCTTCCTGCTGTCGCTGGTGCTGATGGCCACCGGGTTGCAGATATCCGGCGCGTTCGGGCTGGGCCTTGCCCTTGCGCTGTCATCAACCGCGCTGGTTCTGCCGATTTCCGGCACGCAAGGCCCCGTCGGACGCGCGGCCCTGTCGATGCTGCTGTTTGAAGATATCGCGCTGGTGCCGATCATATTCATCCTTGGCGCTTTTGCCCCTTATGCCGCGCACAGCGCCGGCCCCAGCCTTGGTGAAACGCTGGTTTATGGCGCGCTTGTTGTGGCCATCCTGCTCATCGGAGGGCGCCTGCTGCTGCCGCGCCTGTTCGCACAGGCGGCACAGACCAAAAGCCCCGAACTGTTCCTTGCCGCAACCATGCTGGTGGTTATTGCGGCCAGCCTTGCCACATCGGTCGTCGGGCTTTCGCCCATCATGGGCGCGCTGCTGGCAGGCCTGCTGATTGCCGAAACCGAATATCACAGCGAAGTCGAATCCATCACCAAGCCGTTCAAGGGTCTCGCCCTCGGCGTGTTCCTCATCACCATCGGCATGGGCATCGACCTGCGCGTGGTCTGGGCGAATATCGGCGCGCTGGCGCTGGCCGTGGCTGGCGTGGTCGTGCTGAAAGCACTGGTCACGATGATGGCGTTGCGGGTGATGGGCAAAGGCCGCGCTACCGCGCTGGAAACCGGCATCCTGATGGCCAGCCCGTCCGAAACCACGCTGATCGTGCTGACCACCGCTGCCGAAGCCGCGCTGATCGACCGCGAAACAGCTCAATTCTGGCAGATCGTCACCGCCATCGGCCTGACCATAACGCCAATGCTGGCAGCCCTTGGTCAGCGGTGGGGCCGGCAGGTTGCTGCCGGTTCACCCGATGCCGGGCAATCCGTAGTGATCGAGGAACCACAGGGCGAGCGAGTCATCGTCATGGGCTTTGGCCGCGTCGGGCGGCTGGTGGCAGATATGTTGACCGTACATGGCGCACCGTGGTTGAGCATCGATACCGACCCGCGCATCGTCAAGGCCGCACGCGGCGAAGGCCTGCCGGTGCTGTTCGGCAATGTCGACAGCGAAACCGCCATCGAACGGCTGGGACTGGACAAGGCCCGCGCGATGATCCTGACCATGGATGAGCCGGTACTGGGCGTGCGCATGGTGAAAAAGCTGCGCGCCACCCATCCCGACCTGCCAATCATCGTCCGTGCGCGTGACAGCGCCCATGCTGCCGAACTTTACAAGGCCGGTGCCAGCCATGCCGTGCCCGAAACGCTGGAAAGCTCGCTGCAACTGTCAGAAGCGGTGCTGGTCGACCTCGGCTTTCCGATGGGACCGGTCATCGCCTCGATCCACGAAAAGCGCGACCAATTCCGCCAGCAAATCATGGATGAAGGCGGGCTGGACGAAATGCCGAAGCTGAAATCGGGATCGCTGAAAGAGCGGGTCGCCTGATAAAAAAGCCCCCTCATCAGCGGATGAGGGGGCTTTTTGAATTGGTGCCATGGCACCCAGCCAGCTTATCCGGCCAGAACGGCCTTGGCAGCGGCAATGGCGTCAGCGGCTTTGGTGCCATCCGGCCCGCCGCCCTGTGCCATGTCCGGTCGGCCACCGCCGCCCTTGCCGCCCAGCGCTTCGACGCCTGCACGAACCAGATCGACCGCGCTGACTTTGCCTGCAAGGTCTTCGGTTACGGCGGCCGCGATGCTGGCCTTGCCGTCATTCACGGCGACGATCACCGCCACGCCTGAACCCAAGCGCTGCTTGGTCTGATCGAGCAACCCGCGCAGTTCCTTGGGGTCCAGCCCTTCAAGAACCTGCCCGGCGAATGTCACGCCGCCAATGTCTTCGTCAACGTTTTCGGCCTTGGCCGCGCCGCCGCCCAGCGCCAGCGCCTTCTTGGCCTCGGCCAGTTCACGTTCAAGCTTGCGACGTTCATCCAATAACGCGATGACGCGCGCCTCGACGTCTTCCGGCGTGGTGCGCAAGGCCGCTGCGGCGTTCTTCAACGCATCTTCACGCGCCACCAGCCACTGCCGTGCGCCTTCACCGGTCAGCGCTTCGATGCGGCGCACGCCCGAAGAAACAGCGCTTTCCGACACAATACGGAACACGCCGATATCGCCCAGCGCGCGAACGTGGGTGCCGCCGCACAGTTCGACCGAGTAGTGCTTGTCGGAAACGCGGCCCATGCTGAGCACGCGCACTTCATCGCCATACTTTTCACCAAACAGCGCCATGGCGCCTGCCTCGATGGCGTCATCAGGACTCATCAGGCGCGTGGTGACGGCTTCGTTCGCGCGGATTTCCGCGTTCACTTCGGCCTCGATCGCGGCAACATCGTCCGCCGAAAGCGCGGTGGGATGCGAATAGTCAAGACGCAGGCGATCAGCCGCAACCAGCGATCCCTTCTGCGTCACATGCCCGCCAAGGCGGTGGCGCAACGCGGCATGCAGGAGGTGCGTTGCCGAGTGGTTGGCGCGGATAGCATCGCGGCGCTCGACATCGATATCGAGCTTTACGACGTCGCCAACCTTCACCGAACCTGCGGCAACCGTGGCGCTGTGGGCGTGAAGGCGGCCCAGCGGCTTGGACGTTTCGGCCACGGCAAGGACAAGCCCATCCGCGCCCGTGATGGTGCCGGCATCGCCGGTCTGGCCACCAGATTCACCATAGAACGGCGTCTGGTTGACGATCACGACCACGGCGTCACCGGCATGGGCAGTGTCGACTTCCTTGCCACCCATCACCAGTGCGACGACCTGCGCCTCGCCCGTGGTGGCGGTGTAGCCGGTGAATTCGGTTGCGCCGACACGTTCGGCAATGTCGAACCACACTTCGCTGTCAGCAGCTTGTCCGCTGCCTTTCCAGGCGGCGCGGGCGGCGGCTTTCTGTTGCGCCATGGCGGCATCAAAGCCTTCACGGTCCACCGCGATGCCGCGTGCGCGCAGGGCATCTTCGGTCAGATCGTAAGGAAAGCCGTAAGTGTCATAGAGCTTGAAAGCGGTGTCGCCCGGCAGCTTGTCGCCTTCGCCCAACCCACCGGTGGCTTCGTCCAGCAGCTTGATGCCGTTTGACAAGGTACGGCGGAACTGCACCTCTTCGCGCAGCAGCGTTTCTTCGATCAGGGGCTGCGCGCGGCCAAGTTCAGGATAGGCTGCGCCCATTTCGGCGACGAGCGCAGGCACCAGACGGTGCATCAGCGGATCTCGCGCGCCCAGCAGGTGGGCATGGCGCATGGCGCGGCGCATGATGCGACGCAACACGTAACCGCGCCCTTCGTTCGACGGGAGCACCCCATCGGCCAGCAGGAAGCTGGTCGAGCGCAGGTGATCGGCGATCACGCGATGGCTGGCCTGCTGCTCGCCCTCTGCCTTGACGCTGGTCAGGCTTTCCGATGCAGCGATCAGCGCGCGGAAGGTATCGGTGTCGTAATTGTCATGCTGCCCCTGCAGCACAGCAGCCACACGCTCCAGCCCCATGCCAGTGTCGATACTGGGCTTGGGCAGGTTTCCGGTAATCTCGCCCGCAGTCTGTTCGAACTGCATGAACACGAGGTTCCAGATTTCAATGAAGCGGTCGCCGTCTTCCTCCGGCGATCCCGGAGGGCCGCCCCAGATGTGGTCGCCGTGGTCGAAGAAGATTTCCGAACACGGGCCGCACGGGCCATCATCGCCCATCGCCCAGAAGTTGTCCTTGGTAGCGATGCGGATGATGCGGTCTTCGGGCAGGCCCGCGATCTTCTTCCACAGCTCGAACGCTTCATCATCGGTGTGGTAAACCGTGGCGAGCAGCTTGTCCTTGGGCAGGCCCCATTCGCGGGTCAGCAGCGTCCACGCATGGGTGATTGCCTGTTCCTTGAAATAGTCCCCGAACGAGAAGTTGCCGAGCATTTCAAAGAACGTGTGATGGCGCGCGGTATAGCCGACGTTATCCAGATCGTTGTGCTTGCCCCCTGCACGCACGCACTTCTGCGACGACGTGGCGCGTGGCGTTGCACGGGTTTCCAGCCCCGTGAACACGTTCTTGAACGGGACCATCCCTGCGTTCGTGAACATCAGCGTCGGGTCGTTATAAGGCACGAGCGGCGCAGATTGCACCACGTCATGGCCCTGCGAGCCGAAGTATTCGAGGAAGGACCGGCGGATTTCGTTCGTCGAAGTCATGCCACGCCGATTAGGCGAGCGTTCGGCGCGCTACAAGCACGTTTCATCCATTAGCGTGATCGGATGTGACACTTACCGGCTCTGCTGCGGCGTGAAATGCTGGATGTTGCCCGCCGCCACCGGTTCCGGCACGAAAATCGGGCTGCAACCAGCGGCAGCGCGCAAGTTGCAGCAGGTCCGATTCGGTGGCGGGCAGAGTGCCTTACATGCCGAAGTAATCGCCACCCTTCGCGCGGGCGCGCTGCCACGCGGGACGGGCGTGGATGGCACCGACGAAGGCGGAGAGTTTGGGGAAGTTGGTGCCCTGCCCATTCATGATGGCAACCTCTGCGGGAAAGCTGAGCATCACATCGGCGCCGGTCCAGTCATCACCAATGAAATGGCCGGAGGGACGCAGGATCTGCTCCATATAGCCGAAATGGGCACCGAGCTGTTCGGTGATGCGCGGGGTCAGCGGTGCGGCAGCATCACCAAGCCGCGAGGTGTAAAGCTGCAGCAGGATGGGCGTCATTGCCGACCCTTCGGCAAAGTGCATCAGTTCAAGGTGGCGCAGGGCATCGTCGCTGCCAGGCGCAGGCAGCCATTGACCATTGCCGTAGCGTTCGCACAGCACCTGCACGATGGCGCCGGATTCCTCGATCACTCTCCCATCGATTTCGAGCAACGGCGATTTGCCCAGAGGATGGATCGCCTTGAGTTCTGCTGGCGCAAGATTGGTTACGGCGTCACGCTGATAATGGCGGATTTCATAATCCACCCCCAGTTCTTCAAGCAGCCACAGAATGCGTTGCGAACGGCTGTTATTGAGGTGGTGGACGATCAAGGCCATGTGGATTCTCCCAAGGTTTAATTGAGAGATTAAACCGCAGGTCTGTGAACGCAAAACAAAAAGCCCGCGCGATCCTGCCGGGGATCGCGCGGGCGCTTTGTCTGGCTGGTGCCGCACCTTTACAGATGCAGCACCGCCTTGAAGGATCAGTTGGCGTCGTCCGCGTCCGGGCCAGTCATCAGTCCTTCGGCAACCTGCTCGGTTCGGCCGCGGATCGCAGCTTCCAGGCGGGTGCAAACTTCAGGGTTGTCGCGCAGGAAATTCTTGGCGTTTTCACGCCCCTGCCCGATGCGAATAGAGTCATAGCTGAACCAGGCACCCGACTTTTCAACCAATCCAGCCTTGACCCCGATATCGAGGATTTCGCCAATCTTCGAAATGCCTTCGCCATACATGATGTCGAATTCGACCTGCCGGAACGGCGGAGCGACCTTGTTCTTCACCACTTTGACGCGGGTGGCGTTGCCGACGATTTCGTCGCGATCCTTGATCTGGCCGGTGCGGCGGATATCGAGACGGACCGAAGCGTAGAACTTGAGCGCATTGCCGCCAGTGGTCGTTTCCGGGTTGCCGTACATCACCCCGATCTTCATGCGAAGCTGGTTGATGAAGATCACCATGCAGCGCGAGCGGCTGATCGAACCGGTCAGCTTGCGCAAGGACTGGCTCATCAATCGGGCCTGAAGGCCGACGTGGCTGTCGCCCATCTCGCCTTCGATTTCAGCACGGGGAACGAGCGCGGCGACCGAGTCCACCACCAGCACGTCAATCGCGTTGGAGCGCACCAGCGTATCGACGATTTCCAGTGCTTGTTCGCCCGTATCGGGCTGCGACACGATAAGATTATCGATATCGACGCCAAGTTTGCGGGCATAGACCGGGTCTAGCGCGTGTTCGGCATCGATGAACGCTGCCGTACCGCCGCCCTTTTGCGCTTCTGCAATTACATGCAGCGCCAGAGTGGTCTTGCCCGAACTTTCAGGGCCATACACTTCAATTACGCGCCCACGCGGCAAGCCGCCAACGCCAAGCGCGATATCAAGACCAAGCGAGCCAGTGGAAATAGCTTCCACCTGCATCGCCTCTTTCGAGCCAAGCTTCATTGCTGAACCCTTGCCGAACGCACGGTCAATCTGTGCAAGGGCTGCTTCGAGCGCCTTTTGACGATCCATGTCCTTGATCTTACCTTCCTCAATAAGCTTGAGCTGAGCCGCCATGGCTACTTCCCCTTGCTAGAGATGGCTCACACGAACCGTCAACAAGGGTTATGTACCCCTTCCGTTCTAATAGAACAAGAGGGGAACGAAAATTTCGTGCCATTGCGGACGCAAGTTACCGCAAGCACTTATGGGAAAATGCCTTTTCCGTCAGCCCCTTCAACCCAGGCTATCTGTTGGCAAGCCCCCACTAAATCTCTGAAACGGTGGAAACTGCGTCGAAAATGAAATGACCGGCCAGATGGCGATGTGATTCGCCAATCCCGACCGGTCATCCAGGGACATCGTTATGCAGCGCTCAATGGCCGAGCGCCGCCATATCAGACCACGCCAAACGCGAGCATGGCATCGGCAACCTTCTTGAAGCCAGCGATGTTCGCGCCCTTCACATAGTCGATATAGCCTCCGCCCTGATCACCATAGGCAAGACACGACTGGTGAATGCCCGCCATGATGTCCTTGAGCATCTGCTGAAGCTCGTCCTCTTTCCACGACCGGCGTTCGGAATTCTGGCTCATTTCCAGCCCCGACACGGCAACCCCGCCCGCGTTTGAAGCTTTGCCCGGCGCGTAGAGAATTTTGGCCGCCTTGAAGACATGAACGCCATCAAGATCGGTCGGCATGTTCGCGCCTTCGGACACGCCCTTACAGCCATTGGCGATCAGCGTGCGGGCATCGTCGCCCAAAAGTTCGTTCTGCGTGGCACAAGGCAAGGCCAGATAGCACGGCACGCCCCAAGGCGTTTTCCCTGCATGGAATGTCGCATTAGGAAACGCCTCGACATATTCCTCGATCCGCCCGCGCCGATGAGTCTTATGGCTTTTCACCCAGTTGATCTTCTCCTGATCCAGCCCGTCAGGATCGTGGATAAAGCCACCCGAATCCGAAAGGGTCAGCACCTTGCCGCCCAGTTGCACGATCTTTTCCGCCGCATGGGTGGCGACATTGCCCGAACCTGAAATGACCGCCGTCTTGCCGACAAGATCTTCGCCCTTGGTCGCCAGCATATTGGCCAGAAAATAGACCGCGCCATATCCGGTCGCCTCGGTGCGGATCAGCGAGCCGCCCCACTCCAGCCCCTTGCCTGTCAATACGCCGGTGAAGTTGTTGGTGATGCGTTTGTACTGGCCGAACATGAAGCCGATTTCACGCCCGCCCACACCGATGTCACCGGCGGGAACATCAATGTCCGCGCCGATGTGACGGTAAAGTTCGGTCATGAACGACTGGCAGAAGCGCATGATCTCACGCACGCTTTTGCCTTTGGGATTGAAGTTCGATCCGCCCTTGCCGCCGCCCATCGGCAGGCCGGTCAGCGCGTTCTTGAACGTCTGTTCAAAAGCGAGGAACTTCAGCACCGATTCGGTCACCGATGGATGAAAGCGGATGCCACCCTTGTAGGGGCCGATGGCGTTGTTGTTCTGCACCCGCCACCCGCGCTGAACCCGCACGTTGCCGTTGTCATCTTCCCAGCATACGCGGAACGACACCACCCGATCAGGTTCGGCAATGCGGCGCAGGATCTGCTGTGCGTGATATTCTTCCTTATCCTCGATAAATTCGAAGATATCTTCGGCGACCTCCTGCACAGCCTGAACAAATTCAGGCTGATAGGGGTTACGCTTCTTCACACCTTCCATGAAAGTCGGCAAATCGACATGATCGGAAACGGCCACGATACTCTCCCCCTGATCCAAGCCATGCGTGGCTTGTGATTCCGGCAAGTGCGGCCCGTTCATCACGATTGCGGAACCATCCGATTCGCGACTTTATAGTTTCCAGATTAGCGCCTTTTCCGCGCGGGGATAGCGCGATCAGCGCAATCGTCATCATCACGACTCAGGGTGTTGAACGCCCCTGCTTCCCGATGAACATCTTGTCGAGCGCAGCCTTTACCGATTCGCCTGCGGCGGCATCATCGCTACCCGGCTGCGGCGTATAGCCGTCCAATTCGTCAGCCGCCGAACTTTCAGGAGAGTCCCCCGCCTTTTCAGACGCGCCCTTTTCCGGGCCAATTTCTCCCACGGGTGCAGCTTCAGGCGATGGGCCTATCAATCTGGTCAATCCGGCCAGCTGTTCGGCCAGCACTTTGTCGACCGCACCCGAAATCGTGTCAGCCTTATAGCGCATGAAACCGCCAACGACATATTCCCACAGAATGCGAGTGCGTTTGCCGCCACTGCCGTCCACCGGCTTGAACGTAACTGTCATGGTTCCGTTGATCGCCTCGGACTGCAACGGCCCAAGACCACCGGATAACCGCAGCGCACGATAAGGTTCGGCATAGATCACCCGCATATGCATGACCGAACCGGCCTTTTGCGTGGGTGGTGCATCCTTGGGCGCAGGCAACTTTTCACAGAAGCAACCGTTGGCGACGGCATCCATCGTCAGATTGGCCGAATTGCCCGAAAAGGTGTGCTGGCTGTTCCACCACAGCGCCGGGCTGGTGAATGCCTTCCATGCATCGGCCGGGCTTGCCGCGACTTCATCGGCAACCCTGCTGATAAAGCCCGCATCGCTTTTCTGGATGACTTCGGCAGATGCGGGGACGGCGAGACTGCAAAGCCCCGCCGCCGCAAAAATCGAAATGTTCCGCATCGCCGTCATTCCTTTTTCCACGCCGGGAAGGCGGGATCAGGAACCCAATTAGCGCGCGGCGAGGATTGCCTCAATGGCTGCCGTCACCTCATCCATGTCGGCCATGCCATCCACCCGCGAAACAATACCACGCGCTTCATAGATCGGCAGGATCGGCGCGGTCTTGGCGCGATACTCCGCCATGCGCGTGCGCACCGTTTCCTCATTATCGTCAGGACGGCGCTTGAATTCCTGACCGCCGCACTTGTCGCAGGTGCCTTCAACTGCTGGCTTTTCGAACGTGTCGTGATAGCCCTTGCCGCAGCTCGCGCAGGTGTAACGACCGGTGATGCGTTCAACCAACGCATCCTCATTCACTTCAAGCTCGATCACATGCGCCAGCGTGCGCCCGCGGCTTTCCAGAATGCCATCAAGCGATTCGGCCTGCGGTGCAGTGCGGGGATAGCCGTCAAAGATCGCGCCCTGCCCCTCGGCCAGCGCATCCAGCTCGTCACCGATCAAGGCGGAGACGATCTCGTCCGAAACAAGCTGTCCAGCTTCCATCACGGCCTTGGCCTTCAACCCGACAGGCGTTTGCGCCTTTACCGCTGCACGCAGCATGTCGCCGGTGGAAAGCTGCTTCATGCCGTGGCGTTCGACCAGACGTTGTGCCTGCGTCCCCTTGCCCGCGCCCGGAGGCCCCAACAGGATGATGTTCACGAGATCTTGTCCCCTCTTGCGACCGCGCCCGTTAGCGCAGGCGCCCCTTCAGTTTAGCCTTCTTTATCAAGTCGCCATACTGGTGTGCCAGCAGGTGCGACTGAATCTGGGTGATCGTATCGACCGTCACGTTCACCACGATGAGCAGGCTGGTGCCGCCGAAGAACAGCGTACCCATGCCCGTTTCCGCCATGATGAATTCCGGCACGACGCATACCGCAGTGATATATGCCGCACCCAGCACGGTGATGCGAGTCAGCACATAGTCGAGGTAGCTGGCCGTATTTTTGCCCGGACGGATACCGGGAATGAACCCGCCATTCTTCTTGAGATTCTCCGCCGTTTCCTCAGGATTGAAGACCACGGCAGTGTAGAAGAACGAGAAGAAGATGATGCCCAGCGCATAGAACAGCATGTACAGCGGCTTGCCGTGGCCCAGATACTGGTTCAGCGAGACGATCACCTGCCCCATCGTTGTGTCCGGCGAAATCGAGTTTCCGGCGAACTGCGTAATCGTCAGCGGCAGCAACAGCAGCGAGCTGGCAAAAATCGGCGGAATGACGCCGGCAGTGTTGATCTTCAACGGAAGGTGGCTGCGATCAGCCGCCATCATCCCGCGTTGCGTGGCCCGCTTGGGATACTGGATCAGCAGGCGGCGCGTCGCGCGCTCAAAGAAGCAGATGCCCAGCACCAGACCGATCAGCATGATAACAATGCCGACAATCAGGAAGGGCGAAATCGAACCGGTACGGCCGCCTTCGAAGAGGTTGCCGATGAACGTCGGCATCTGCGCAACGATGCCCGCCATGATGATGAGCGAAACGCCGTTACCAATCCCGCGCGAGGTGATCTGTTCACCCAGCCACAGCAGGAACATGGTGCCCCCGATCAGCGAAATGACCGCACCGATGCGGAACAACATGCCAGGATTCACAACTGCCTGCAGGCCGCTAGATGCGCCATAGGCTTCAAGCCCCGACGCCAGCACCCAGCCTTGAATGGCGGTCAGCAGCACCGCGCCATAGCGGGTGTACTGGTTGAGCTTTTTGCGTCCGCTTTCACCTTCCTTCTTCATCGCCGCCAGCGTGGGATGAAGTGAGGCCGCGAGCTGAACCACGATCGAGGCGGTGATATAAGGCATCACCCCCAGCGCGATCAGGCTCATACGCTCAAGCGAGCCGCCGGAAAAAGCGTTGAAAATATCAAGAACGCCGCCCCGCGTCTGATCGTAGAGCGTTTCCATGATAAGCGGGTTCACACCCGGCAACGGCACGAAGCTGAGGAAACGGAAGACGATCAGCGCGCCAACCGTGAACCAGATGCGCTTCTTCAGCTCGGTTGCTTTGGAGAAGTTGGCCAGGCTCAGGTTGCTGGCGATGTTATCGGCGCGTGATGCCATTTTGGGGTTTCAAGCCTTGCTGTGAAACCGGCCGCATTGACCGGTCTCCATCTTGTCGAGCCAGCCCATATAGTGCGGGCTCGCGAAAGTCGAACCCGTGCAATGCCAAAATCCCCGCCCGATTTACAGGCGGGGACTGGAATGCATCACTTGGCCTGCTTGTTGGCCTCGCGGCGAGCGGCTTTCTTTTCCTGCTCGCTGGGCTGTGCTTCGGGCAGTTCGACCGAACCGCCAGCCTTCTGCACCGCTTCAAGAGCGCCCTTGCTCACGCCGTCAACCTTGAAGGCGACCTTGGCAGTGAATTCACCCTTGCCCAGCAGGCGCACGCCGTCCTTGCCGCCACGGGCAAGGCCAGCAGCCTTCAGCGCTACGTGATCGACAGGAGCGGAAAGGTCGAGCTTCCCAGCGTCAATCATCTTCTGGATCATGCCGAGGTTAACTTCTGCGAAGTCCTTGGCGAAGATGTTGTTGAAGCCGCGCTTCGGGATGCGCATGTGAAGCGGCATCTGACCGCCTTCAAAGCCGTTGATGCTTACGCCCGAACGCGCCTTGGCACCCTTCTGGCCACGGCCAGCGGTCTTGCCCTTGCCAGAGCCGATGCCACGGCCAACGCGCATACGCCCCTTGCGGGCGCCATAGTTGTCGGAAATTTCATTGAGTTTCATGTCGTGCACTCGCTTTCGCTTTTGTCGCGCTGAAGAGAAGCGGCGCCCTTAGGCCAAAGGCCCGCGGTTGTCACCCCCAAAGGAGCTTATCGCTCCAAATGGAAAACCCCGGCACATGGCCGGGGTGTCCCCTTTTCCCCAAATGGGGCGATTGGTCAGTCGACCACCGCCACCATGTGCGGGAGCTTGGCAATGGCACCACGCACTTCGGCCGTGTCTTCCAACTCGACAACGCGGTGCATTTTGCCCAGGCCCAGACCGACCAGAATCTTCTTCTGGTGCTCCGGGCGACGGATCGGCGAACCGATCTGCTTGATCTTGATGGTAGCCATAACCGATTACTCCGCGATGGCTTCGGCAGCAGCTTCAGCTTCCACCGCAGTGGCGCCGCCGCGACCGAGCAGATCTGCAACCTTCTTGCCACGACGCTGTGCAACCGACTTCGGCGAAGTCTGGCTGACAAGCGCGTCGAAGGTGGCGCGGATCATGTTGTAAGGGTTGGAAGTGCCGACCGACTTGGTCACCACGTCAGCAACGCCCAAGCTTTCGAACACGGCGCGCATCGGGCCACCGGCGATGATGCCGGTACCGGCAGGTGCCGTACGAAGGTTGACCTTGCCTGCACCGAAACGGCCCTTGCCGTCATGATGCAGCGTGCGGCCTTCCTTCAGCGGCACGCGGACCATTGCACGCTTTGCAGCGGCAGTAGCCTTGGTGATCGCTTCAGGCACTTCGCGAGCCTTGCCCTTGCCGAAGCCTGCACGGCCCTTGCCGTCGCCGACCACGACCAGCGCGGCAAAGCCGAAGCGCTTGCCGCCCTTCACGGTCTTGGAAACGCGGTTGATGTGAACGAGCTTTTCAATCAGCTCCTCGCCACCTTCCTCGTCATTACCACGACCGCGACGATCGTCACGGCGGCCACGGCCCCCGCGTTCGCCACCGCGATCGTTGCCGCCACGGCCACGACCACGGCCACGACCTTCACGCTGCGGCTCGCCACCGGTCGCTTCTGCGACCACGGCGACTTCGCCTCCCAGGTTGGTTTCGTCAGCCATCGTCAGAACTCCAGGCCGCCTTCGCGGGCAGCGTCAGCCAGCGCCTTGACGCGGCCATGGAACAGGAATCCGCCGCGATCGAACACGACGGTAGTGATGCCGGCAGCCTTGGCCTTTTCGGCGATCTCGGTGCCAACCTTGACGGCGGCATCGACATTCGCACCGATCGACTTCTCGCCCTTGAGCAGCGTCGAGGCAGCAGCAAGCGTACGGCCCTGCGCATCGTCGATGATCTGGGCGTAGATGTGACGACCCGAACGATGGATCGACAGACGAGGACGGCCGCCCGAACGCGCCTTGAGCGCAGTACGGACGCGACGGCGGCGGCGTTCGAAGAGAGACAGCTTTGCCATTACTTCTTCTTCCCTTCCTTACGGAAGATAAACTCGCCGCGGTACTTGATGCCCTTGCCCTTGTAGGGTTCGGGCTTGCGCCAGCGACGGATTTCGGCGGCAACCTGGCCGACCTTCTGCTTGTCGATGCCAGTGATCTGGACCGTGGTGTTATCCGGGGTCTTGACCTCGATGCCTTCAGGCACCGGGAAATCGACGTCGTGGCTGTAGCCGAGCTGCAGCTTCAGGTTTGCACCCTGAGCCGTAGCACGATAGCCAACGCCGGTGATTTCCAGAACCTTGGTGTAACCTTCGGTCACACCCGTCACCAGGTTCGACACCAGCGTGCGCTGCATACCCCAGAAGGCACGAGCCTGCTTGGTGTCGTTGGCCGGCTTCACGAGGATGCTGTCCGCTTCCACCGTGTAGCTGATTTCATCACGGAGCGTGAGCGTGAGCGTGCCCTTGGGGCCTTTCACGGTCAGCTGGCCGTCAGCGATGTTCGCAGTGACGCCACTTGGGATCGTCACCGGCTTTTTGCCGATGCGGCTCATCAGAACACCTCCGCCAGCACTTCGCCACCGACGTTGGCAGCGCGCGCTTCGGCATCCGAAAGCACGCCACGCGGCGTCGAGACGATGGTGATGCCGAGGCCGTTGCGGATTACCGGCAGTTCCTTGGAACCGGAGTAAACGCGACGGCCAGGCTTGGACACGCGAGCAACGTGCTTGATCGCGGGCTGGCCTTCAAAGTACTTCAGCTCGATGCGCAGCTGCGGATGAGCACCGGTGGTGTCTTCCGAAAAGCCGCGGATATAGCCTTCACGCTGAAGGACTTCGAGCACGTGCGCACGCAGCTTGGAAGCAGGCGAGAGGACAGAGTCCTTCTTTGCCTGCTGGCCGTTGCGGATGCGGGTGAGCATATCACCCAGGGGGTCGGTCAATGCCATTGGATGATCCTTACCAGCTCGACTTGGTCACGCCGGGGATAAGCCCCTTGTTGGCGAGATCGCGCAGCTCGATTCGGCACAGGCCGAACTTGCGGTAGTAGCCACGCGGGCGGCCGGTGGTGTTGCAGCGGTTGCGAACGCGGGTAGGGTTCGCATTGCGCGGCAGTTCAGCCATCTTGAGGCGTGCGATCAGACGCTCGGTTTCTTCGAGCGACTGGTCATCAGCCGTGGCCTTGAGCGCGGCATACTTTGCCGCAAACTTCTGAACGAGCTTCTTGCGCTTCTCGTTCTTATTGATCGAACTCAGTTTCGCCATGGACTTAAGCTCTTTCCTTGAACTGGCTCAGGCAGCCTGCTGCTGTTCAGCAGCATCCTGCGGGAACGGGAAACCGAACAGCCGAAGCAGTTCGCGAGCTTCCTCGTCGGTCTTTGCGGTGGTGGTGACGATGATGTCCATCCCACGCACCTTGTCGATCTGATCGTAGCTGATCTCTGGGAAGATAATCTGCTCTTTCAGACCCATCGCGTAGTTGCCACGACCATCGAACGACTTCGGGTTCAGACCACGAAAGTCGCGGATGCGGGGCATTGCGATGGTGATAAGGCGGTCGAGGAATTCATACATGCGTTCGCGGCGCAGGGTGACCTTGCATCCGATCGGCATGCCTTCGCGCAGCTTGAACTGTGCGATCGACTTCTTCGCTTTGGTGATGACGGGCTTCTGACCGGCGATGAGTTCCATCTCCGCAGCAGCCGTGGTCACCTTCTTCTTGTCTTGGCTCGCTTCGCCCACACCCATGTTGAGCGTGATCTTTTCGATGCGCGGGATTTCGAGCGCGTTGCCGTAGCCGAACTTCGCCTGCATCGCCTGAGCGATTTCAGCGTCGTACTTGCCCTTCAGGCGCGCAACATATTTGTCAGCCATCGATGGCCTCCCCGGACTTCACGGCCACACGGACCTTCTTGCCGTCCTTGGTTTCAAAGCGGACGCGGGTGGGCTTGCCATCCTTGTCAGCAACCGAAACCTTGGAGATGTGCAGCGGAGCTTCAAAGCGGTCGATACCGCCCTGCGGGTTCTGCTGGCTGGGCTTGCGGTGACGGGCAGCGATGTTCACGCCACCGACAACCACCTTGTCATCCTTCGGCAGGACCTGGAGCACGGTGCCGGTGCGGCCCTTGTCCTTGCCCGAACGAACGACGACAGTATCACCCTTCTTGATCTTCGCGGCAGCCATTACAGCACCTCCGGAGCGAGCGAGATGATCTTCATGAAGCCCTTGGCGCGCAGTTCGCGAACCACGGGGCCGAAGATACGGGTGCCGATGGGCTCTTCGTTCTTGCCGACGAGCACGGCAGCATTGCCGTCGAAGCGGATGACAGAACCGTCAGCGCGACGGACGTCCTTCTTCGTGCGCACGATCACAGCACGATGCACGTCGCCCTTTTTGACGCGGGCGCGCGGCTGCGCTTCCTTGACCGACACCACGATGATGTCGCCGACGCTGGCAAAACGACGCTTCGAGCCACCCAGTACCTTGATGCACTGGACGCGCTTTGCGCCGCTGTTGTCTGCCACGTCGAGATTGGATTGCATCTGGATCATTGATCCGGTTCCTTCTCACTGGCTTGCCGGAACCAGTCCGGCAGTTCCAAAACAGTAGCCAGGGCCGCTACACGACTTACGCCGCATAGCAACCCCAAACTTCATCAGACGTCCGCTTCAATCGCGGTGCCCTTGCCGGCCTGGACGCGGTCGATGACCTTCCACGTCTTCAGTTTCGAGATCGGCGCAGTCTCTTCGATGCGCACGGTCTCGCCGGTCTTGAAGGCATTCGCCTCGTCGTGGGCGTGATACTTCTTCGAGCGGCGGATGATTTTCCCGTAAAGCGGGTGCTTCACCTTGCGCTCGACCTTCACGACCACGGTCTTGTCGGTCTTGTCGGAAACAATGGTTCCGACCAGGATACGCTTGGGCATATTGGCTTCCTTACGCCTGGGCCGACTGAGAACGCTCAGTCTGCAGCGTCTTGATGCGCGCGATGTCGCGGCGAACTTCCTTGATGCGCGCAGGGCGCTCAAGCTGGTTCGTCGCCGACTGGAAACGCAGGTTGAACTGTTCGCGCTTCAGTTCGGCGAGATCAGCAGAAAGCTGGTCATCGCTCTTGACGCGAAGGTCTTCGAACTTGGCCATCGTCTTTCCTCCTTACTCGCCGCCAAGGTGCGAAGTGTCACCCAGGCGGGCGACGACCTTCGTCTTGATCGGCAGCTTCATCGCGGCGCGGCTGAAAGCCTCTGCCGCCAGCGGACCAGGCACGCCATCCAGTTCGAACAGGATGCGACCCGGCTTAACGCGGGCAGCCCAGTATTCGATCGAACCCTTGCCCTTGCCCTGACGGACTTCAGCAGGCTTCTTCGAAACCGGCACGTCCGGGAACACGCGGATCCACAGACGGCCCTGACGGCGGATGTGGCGCGTAATCGCACGACGGGCCGCTTCGATCTGGCGAGCGGTAACGCGCTCCGGTTCCATGGCCTTGAGGCCGTAGGAGCCGAAGTTCAGGTCCGTGCCGCCCTTGGCCAGGCCGTGGATACGGCCCTTGAAGGTCTTGCGGAACTTGGTTTTCTTCGGTTGCAGCATGGTGCTTCTCTACCTTCTGCCTCAGCGCGCCGGACGGACGCCGGAAGTCTGCGCTTCCATCATCAGACGATCCTGCGCCATCGGGTCGTGACCAAGGATTTCCCCCTTGAAGATCCAGACCTTGATGCCGATCACGCCATAGGCGGTGTGCGCCTCGGCTTCGGCATAATCGATGTTGGCGCGCAGCGTGTGGAGCGGAACGCGGCCTTCGCGATACCATTCAACACGAGCGATTTCAGCGCCGCCGAGACGGCCGCCGCAGGTGATCTTGATGCCTTCGGCTCCAAGACGCAGCGCCGACTGAACCGCACGCTTCATGGCGCGACGGAAGGCAACGCGACGGACCAGCTGGTCAGCAACGCCCTGAGCGACGAGCTTCGAATCGATTTCCGGCTTGCGGATTTCGACGATGTTCAGCTTCACATCGCTGCCGGTCATCGTCGCAAGCTTCGAGCGAAGCTTTTCGATGTCGGCGCCCTTCTTGCCGATGATGACGCCCGGACGGGCGGCATAAATCGACACGCGGCACAGCTTGGCAGGACGCTCGATCACCACCTTCGAAATTGCTGCCTGCGGCAGGTTTTCGACGATGAACTTGCGGATGCCAAGGTCTTCCTTGAGCATCTGCGCATAGTTACGGCCTTCGGCGTACCAACGGCTGTCCCAGGTGCGGTTGATCTGCAGACGCAGACCAATCGGGTTCGACTTGTGACCCATGTCAGGCCTCCCCGTCTTCAGAGATTTCGCGGACAACGATCCGAAGACGCGAGAACGGCTTCAGGATGCGCGTCGACTTGCCACGACCACGGGTGTGGAAGCGCTTCATCGTGATCGACTTGCCGACCGAAGCTTCGGTCACATACAGCGCGTCGACGTCGAGGTTATGGTTGTTTTCCGCATTGGCAATCGCCGAAGCGAGTACCTTGCGCGCATCAACCGCCATCCCCTTCTTCGAGAAGGAAAGGATGTTCATGGCATCTTCAGCCGACTTGCCACGGATCAGGGCAGCGACGAGGTTCAGCTTCTGGGCCGAACCACGGATCTGCGTGCCGACCGACAGCGCTTCCTTATCGCCAACGCGACGGGGTGCTTTAGGCTTGCTCATCAGCGCTTGCCCTTCTTGTCAGCGGCGTGGCCGGGGAAGGTGCGCGTGGGCGCAAATTCACCAAGCTTGTGGCCGACCATCTCTTCCGAGACAGCAACGGGGATGAACTTGTGTCCGTTGTAGACGTTGAACGTCAGACCAACGAACTGCGGGATAATGGTCGAACGACGCGACCAAGTCTTGATCGGACCAGCGCGGCTCCCTGCATCCTGCGAGGCTTCCGCCTTCTTCAGGAGATGCAGGTCGACGAAGGGGCCCTTCCAGACGGAACGTGCCATGGGGTGTTACCTCTTCTTCTTCGCGTGGCGCGAACGGATGATCATCTTGTCCGTCTGCTTGTTGTGACGGGTGCGGGCGCCCTTGGTCGGCTTGCCCCATGGCGTAACCGGATGACGGCCACCAGAAGTGCGGCCTTCACCACCACCGTGCGGGTGGTCGACCGGGTTCTTTGCAACACCGCGCGTCAGCGGACGCTTGCCCAGCCAGCGATTACGGCCGGCCTTCGCAAGGTTCTGGTTGGCGTTGTCGGGGTTCGAAACCGCGCCAACGGTGCCCATGCAATCGCCACGCAGATAACGCTGTTCACCAGAGTTCAGGCGAACGATGACCATGCCGCGGTCACGACCGACGAGCTGGACATAAGTGCCTGCCGAACGGGCGATCTGCCCGCCCTTGCCCGGCTTCATCTCCACGTTGTGGATGATAGTGCCGACCGGCATCTGCGACAGCAGCATAGCATTGCCCGGCTTCACGTCGGTCTTTTCACCGGCGATAACCTGATCACCAACCGCGAGACGCTGCGGTGCGAGGATATAGGCGAGTTCGCCGTCCTCGTACTTTACCAGCGCGATGAACGCGGTGCGGTTGGGGTCATATTCCAGACGCTCAACCGTGGCGGGCATGTCCCACTTGCGACGCTTGAAGTCGACATAGCGGTACTTCTGCTTGTGACCGCCCGCGATACCGCGCGAAGTCACATGGCCCTTGTTGTTGCGGCCGCCGGTCTTGCTCTTGCCTTCGGTCAGAGCCTTGACAGGCTTGCCCTTCCAAAGCGACGACTTGTCGACGAGGACCAGGCCGCGGCGGGCGGGGCTGGTCGGGTTATAGCTCTTGAGTGCCATGGTCTAGCCTCAGATCCCGCTGGTGACGTCGATCGACTGGCCTTCGGCCAGGGTCACGACAGCCTTCTTGACGTCGGTGCGCTTGTAGGGCTTGCCCTTCCAGCGCTTGGTCTTGCCCTTCTGCGTCAGGGTGTTCACCTTGGTGACCTTGACGTTGAACAGAGCTTCAACCGCTGCCTTGATCTCCGGCTTGGTTGCCTTTTCGGCAACCTTGAAGACCACGGCGTTATGCTCGCTGAGCAGCGTCGCCTTTTCGGTGATGTGGGGAGCCACGATCACGTCATAGTGACGCGTGTCGATTGCGTTAGCCATTGAAGCGCGCCTCCAGCTTTTCGACCGCAGAGCGCGTCAGCACCAGCGTGTCATGCTTCAGGATGTCATAGACATTGGCGCCGATGGCAGGGAGCACGTTGACGCCGATGATGTTGCGGGCAGCGCGAGCGAAGTTGTCGTTCACCGCTTCACCGTCGATCACCAGCACCTTCTTGCCCCAGTTCGCCTTGGCGAGCTGGCCAACCAGAGCCTTGGTCTTGCCGTCAACGTCGAGCGTGTCGACGATCACCAGACCGGCCTTGGCCTTCGAAGAAAGCGCCATCTTCAGACCGAGCGCGCGAACCTTCTTGTTCAGCGAAGGGTTGAAATCGCGAACGCGCGGCCCGTGAGCCTTGCCGCCGCCGATGAAGATCGGGGCTGCACGGTCACCATGACGAGCCGTACCGCCGCCCTTCTGGTTGCCGAACTTCTTGCCGGTGCGGGCAACGTCCGAACGCTCACGCGCCTTACGGGCCGTGCCACGACGGTTTTCGAGCTGCCAAGTGACAACGCGATGCAGGATGTCTGCGCGCGGTTCGAGGCCGAACACGTCTTCCGACAGCTCAACTTCACCCGTGCCGACAGAGCCGTCGAGATTGAGGATCTGAACCTTCACGACTTAGCCCTCCTGACCTTCGGTGGCTTCGACAGCCGCGACATCTTGCGCCGGGGTGTCGGCAGCTGCCGAGTCATTGCTGTTAGCGGCCTGCTTAAGGCCGGCGGGATAGGGCGCTTCAGCGTGGCGCGAAACCTTGACGGCATCACGCACGAGCAGCCAGGCGTTCTTCGAACCGGGCACCGAGCCCTTCACAAAGATCAGCCCACGCTCGTCATCCGTGCGGACGACTTCGAGGTTCTGCTGGGTACGCTGGCGATCACCCATGTGACCGGCCATCTTCTTGTTCTTGAAGACGCGGCCCGGGTCCTGGCGGTTACCGGTCGAACCGTGTGCACGGTGCGAGATGGAAACGCCATGGGTTGCACGCATACCGCCGAAGCCCCAACGCTTCATGGCGCCTGCGAAACCCTTACCCTGGGTATTGCCGGTAATGTCGACATACTGACCAGAAACGAAGTGCGAAGCAGCAATGGTGGAGCCGACTTCGAGCAGCGCATCGTCAGCGACGCGGAACTCGGCGACTTCCATCTTCAGCGGAACTTCTGCCTTGGCAAAATGTTCGCGCTGCGGCTTGGCAACATTCTTTTGCTTGGCTTCACCTGCACCGAGCTGAACCGCGACGTAACCGTCACGGTCTTCAGTGCGAACCGAAACCACCTGGCAATTTTCAAGCGACAGGACGGTAACCGGCACGTGCCGACCATCTTCCTGGAAAAGGCGAGTCATCCCCACCTTCTTCGCAATCACGCCGGTGCGCATGATTCATACTCCTCACAGAGGCCTGCCGGGCCCATCCCGACAGGCGTGTTCAGCCCGTATATGAAGCATGCCCCGACCGGGCTGAGTGCTCCCGCGGAAACGGAAGCGATCGGGGGACGCTTTCCCGACTGCGTCCAGATGGACGGCGCCGGAGGTATCCCTTTGTCGCGGCGGAAAACTTTTATCCACCAAACCGGCTTTTGGACCGGAAGGAATTTTGGATCAGATGATCCGAAACTTGCGTCGTTAAATCAGCGCCGCTTAAGCGAGCTTGATTTCGACGTTAACGCCGGCAGCGAGGTCCAGCTTCATCAGCGCATCGACAGTGGCAGCATTGGGCTGCACGATGTCGAGCAGGCGCTTGTAGGTGCGAACTTCGAACTGTTCACGCGACTTCTTGTCAACGTGCGGCCCGCGGTTCACCGTGAACTTCTCGATGCGCGTCGGGAGCGGAATGGGGCCCCGGATGAGTGCGCCGGTGCGGCGGGCGGTGTCCGCAATTTCTCCAGTGGCCTGGTCAAGAACGCGATGATCGAAGGCCTTAAGGCGAATGCGGATGTTCTGGGCTTCCATGTCCGTTTACCGATGCGAAAGAGCGAAACAAAAAAGTCAGTCGACCTGCCCTCTTACCCTGCCCCATTTTTATGAAGCCAGGGGAGAGCGGGCCGACTGCCAAATAGCGATCAAAAGTATAAAACCGGTCGGCGGGAAGAGCGAATCTCCCCGCCGATGCGCGGCCTATATTACTTCGTGATCTTGCTGACAACCCCCGAACCGACGGTGCGGCCACCTTCGCGAATTGCGAAGCGCAGACCTTCATCCATCGCGATCGGAGCGATCAGCTTGACCGACAGAGTCAGGTTGTCGCCCGGCATCACCATTTCGGTGCCTTCGGGAAGAACAACTTCACCCGTGACGTCAGTGGTGCGGAAGTAGAACTGCGGGCGGTAGTTGGCGAAGAACGGCGTGTGACGGCCACCTTCATCCTTCGACAGCACATAGACTTCTGCCGAGAATTCCGTGTGCGGCGTAACCGAACCCGGCTTGGCGAGAACCTGGCCACGCTCAACTTCTTCACGCTTGATACCACGGATCAGCGCACCGACGTTATCGCCAGCTTCACCCTGATCGAGCAGCTTGCGGAACATTTCAACGCCGGTAACGGTGGTCTTGGCGGTGTCCTTGAGGCCGATGATTTCGACTTCTTCACCAACCTTGACGATGCCGGTTTCGATACGGCCGGTCACAACCGTACCACGACCCGAAATCGAGAACACGTCTTCGACGGGCATCAGGAAGGGCTTGTCGGTCGGGCGCGGCGGCTGCGGGATGTAGTCGTCAACAGCAGCCATCAGGGCGTTGATCGAATCGCGACCGATTGCGTCGTCACGGCCTTCAAGAGCGGCCAGAGCCGAACCCTTGACGATAGGAATGTCATCGCCCGGGAAGTCATACGACGACAGCAGTTCGCGAACTTCCAGTTCGACGAGTTCGAGGATTTCCTCGTCGTCAACCTGGTCGACCTTGTTCATGTACACGACCAGTGCAGGCACGCCGACCTGGCGAGCGAGCAGGATGTGTTCGCGGGTCTGCGGCATCGGGCCGTCAGCAGCGTTCACAACCAGGATCGCGCCGTCCATCTGGGCAGCACCGGTGATCATGTTCTTCACATAGTCAGCGTGACCGGGGCAGTCGACGTGAGCATAGTGACGGTTGGCGGTTTCATACTCGACGTGTGCGGTCGAGATGGTGATGCCGCGTTCGCGCTCTTCAGGAGCCTTGTCGATGTTCGCGTAGTCCGTGAACGTCGCGCCGCCGGTTTCGGCGAGGACCTTGGTGATTGCGGCGGTCAGCGTGGTCTTGCCGTGGTCGACGTGACCGATGGTGCCGATGTTGCAGTGCGGCTTGTTCCGCTCAAACTTAGCCTTAGCCATTGTTCAAACCTTCTGTTCTCAAGTGTGCAGATACTGCGGGAAATAGACGGCACCCGCTGAATCGAGCGCCGCCCCTAATGCTATCCGTGCTCTTATGCAAGCTTCGCCTTAAGCTCGGTCGCGACGTTAGCCGGAACCTCGTCATAGTGATCGAAGAACATCGAGTAGTTTGCGCGACCCTGCGTGAACGAACGAAGCTGGTTCACGTAGCCGAACATGTTCGCCAGCGGCACCATCGCGACAACTGCCTGGGCGTTGCCCCGGCTGTCCGTGCCCTGAATCTGGCCACGACGCGAGTTGATGTCGCCGATCACGTCGCCGAGATATTCGTCCGGCGTGATGACTTCGACCTTCATGATCGGTTCGAGCAGCTTGATCCCCGACTTCTGGGCCGCTTCGCGCATGGCGCCGCGAGCACAGATTTCGAAAGCCAGAGCCGACGAGTCGACGTCGTGATAGGCACCGTCATAGAGCAGGACTTCGAAGTCGATGATCGGGAAGCCGATCAGCGAACCGGTAGCCGCAGTTTCACGGAAGCCCTTTTCAATCGCGGGGATGTATTCCTTCGGAATGTTACCGCCCTTGATTTCGTCCTTGAAGACGAAGCCCGAACCACGTTCGCCCGGCGTGACCTTGACCTTGACGCGGCCGAACTGGCCCGTGCCGCCCGACTGCTTCTTGTGGGTATGGTCAAGATCGATCGGCTTGGCGAGGTATTCGCGATAGGCCACCTGCGGCGCACCGACGTTGGCCTCGACCTTGAATTCGCGCTTCATGCGATCGACAAGGATTTCAAGGTGAAGTTCACCCATGCCCTTGATGATCGTCTGGCCCGATTCGTGATCGGTCGAAACGCGGAACGAAGGATCTTCGGCCGAGAGACGGTTGAGCGCGATGCCCATCTTTTCCTGGTCGGCCTTGGTCTTGGGCTCCACCGACAGTTCGATAACCGGTTCGGGGAATTCCATGCGTTCGAGGATGATCGGCTGCTTTTCCGAACACAGGGTGTCGCCTGTGGTCGTTTCCTTCAGACCGGCCAGCGCAACGATATCGCCAGCATAGGCGGTTTCGATGTCTTCGCGGTTGTTGGAGTGCATCAGCAGCATGCGGCCGACCTTCTCCTTCTTGTTCTTCACCGAGTTCAGGTAGCTGCCCTTGACGAGCGTGCCTGAGTAGATGCGGGTGAAGGTCAAGGAGCCGACGAACGGGTCGTTCATGATCTTGAACGCCAGTGCCGAGAACGGCGCTTCGTCAGACGTCGCGCGGGTATCGGGTTCGTCGGTGTCGGGGTTGACACCCTGAACGTCTTCGATGTCGAGCGGCGAAGGCAGGTAGTCGACCACGGCGTCGAGCAGGGCCTGAACGCCCTTGTTCTTGAACGCCGAACCACACAGCACAGGCACAAAAGCCTGGCCCAACGTGCCCTTGCGGATCAGCGCCTTGAGCGTTGCGACGTCAGGCTCATTGCCTTCGAGGTAGGCTTCCATCGCCTCATCGTCCTGCTCGACGGCAAGTTCGATAAGCTGCGAGCGGTACAGCGAGGCTTCGTCGGCCATGTCGGCAGGGATTTCTTCGTAGAAGAATTCCGCGCCCAGCGATTCATCCTTCCAGATGATCGCGCGCTGTTCGACCAGATCGACCAGGCCCTTGAAGTCGCTTTCTGCGCCAATGGGCAGATAGAGAACGGCAGGGGTTGCGCCGAGGCGGTCGATGATCGTCTGGACGCAATACTTGAAGTTCGCACCGGTGCGGTCGAGCTTGTTGATGAAGCACATGCGCGGGACGTTGTACTTGTCAGCCTGACGCCACACGGTTTCCGACTGCGGCTCAACGCCGGCAACGCCGTCAAACGCAGCCACGGCACCGTCGAGCACGCGCAGCGAGCGTTCGACTTCGATGGTGAAGTCGACGTGGCCGGGGGTGTCGATGATGTTCAGGCGGTGGTCGTTCCAGAAGCAGGTCGTGGCGGCCGACGTAATCGTGATGCCGCGCTCCTGTTCCTGCTCCATCCAGTCCATGGTGGCGGCGCCGTCGTGGACTTCGCCGATCTTGTAGGACTTGCCGGTGTAGTAAAGGATGCGCTCGGTCGTCGTCGTCTTGCCGGCGTCGATGTGCGCCATGATGCCGAAGTTACGGTAGCGCTCGAGCGGATGGCTGCGTGCCATGATGCGTTTCCTTGGGAGTATGGGGGAGCCGGATAGGCTCCGCCCATATGGTTACGTATGTGACCGTTTGAAGACCACCCGCCCTTCGCCAGGCTCAGGACGGGAGGACAAACGCAAACCTTACCAGCGGTAGTGGCTGAACGCGCGGTTGGCGTCGGCCATGCGGTGGGTGTCTTCGCGCTTCTTCACCGCGTTGCCACGGTTGTTGGCGGCGTCGAGCAGTTCTGCCGACAGACGCGCAGCCATCGTGGTTTCGCTGCGGTTGCGCGCAGCCGTGATGAGCCAACGGATTGCCAGAGCCTGCGCACGTTCAGGGCGGACTTCAACCGGAACCTGATAGGTGGCACCGCCGACGCGGCGCGAACGCACTTCGATCTGCGGGCGCACGTTGTTGAGCGCATCATGGAAGAGCTGAACCGGGTCAGCCTTGGCACGGGTCTGCATGGTTTCGAGCGCACCGTAAACGATGCTTTCAGCCACTGACTTCTTACCATCGAGCATGAGGTTGTTCATGAACTTCGACAGGACCTGATCCCCGAACTTCGGATCGGGCAGGATGACCCGCTTTTCCGGACGACGACGACGTGACATCTTGAATTCCTTCCAATTTCCCGCTGCGCTCCCGTTTAGGCGGAAACCTCGTGCAGCAGAGAACCTAACCAGCGCTAATCAAAGCCGACTGATACCCCCGCCTGCGCGGGGATGCCGGCCTGACGAGGCTGTTACTTCGGACGCTTGGCGCCGTACTTCGAGCGGGACTGCTTGCGATCCTTGACGCCCTGCGTATCGAGCACGCCACGCAGGACGTGGTAACGAACGCCGGGAAGATCGCGAACGCGGCCACCGCGGATGAGCACAACCGAGTGCTCCTGCAGGTTGTGGCCTTCACCCGGAATGTACGAAATGACTTCGCGGCTGTTGGTCAGGCGGATCTTGGCAACCTTGCGGAGAGCCGAGTTCGGCTTCTTCGGGGTGGTCGTGTAAACGCGGGTGCAAACGCCGCGCTTCTGCGGGTTCTGCTCCATCGCAGGGACCTTGGACTTGGCCTTCTGCGGTTCGCGGCCCTTACGGACCAGCTGATTGATAGTGGGCATGAAGTACTCTTCACCTTGGTTGTGACCCAATCGGCAAGGTGAAGGATGCGGAACCCGCAAATGCGCGAATGCAAGGCCAAAACCCCGCTGCCAGTGCATTGCGAACCGAAACGCTCCACCCGGACGAAAGCGCCGGGTTACTTTGACGGATTATGTGGCAGGAATGACCCGACCGCACGCACCGGCAATGTTCAGCTCAGCCACGAAATCGGAAACCGGGATCGCGGAATTGCGCGCCCTTAGTTGGATTCGCCAGTCCGGTCAAGGTGCCAGAGCGCAGGACAGAGCGTTCAGGATGCTAAAACGTTGCTGAACCTGCCCGAAGCAACACTAGCCGCCCTGGAGGTGCAAGCCACCGTGGGCGAGGCATCGCGATTTGCGCGCCGGTCGCACATTCATGCAGGCATTGTGGGCATTCGTGGCCGTGATGATTACCGCTTGTTGCTGCTGACCTTTGCAGCAGAGTTCGCTCAGACAGTACTGGGCAAGAAGTGCAAGAAATTCGGCTTCATCGCCGCCCGCCAGATGATGCCTGACAGACAGCGCGTTCCGCGCTGCGGTGTTCACCGCTGGCAGTGGCCATTACACCATCGCGTTCAAAGGCGATTGGACGCTTTTCTGTCGATTCTGTCGGGCGGGATGGCGTGAAAAGCGTAAAGCTAGTCGGGCATTCGCTGGGCGGCGGGCTGGCCAGCGCGGCGACCCATTCCACCGGGATGCCTGCCACGACATTCAATGCGGCAGGGCGCATTTGTTCAACCGAAGCTGGTGCAATGCCCCGCCGATCGATGCGGTGGGGGTGAACGACGGAATCCTGGCAGCGCGCAGGACACGATGAAATATATGCCGATTTTGGCCCCAGTGGCCACCGAAGCAAACCGGCCGCAGCACAACGCTGAACTGAACGGACGGACAAACGCGCTTCAGAAACCCCAGAACCATTGCCGAAGCGCGGGAAACCGTCCGCTAAAAAGCTGACCAAGAATGCGATGGAATGTCTTTTGAAATCCGTGAGTTGAAGGAACGAGTCGAAGAGCTGCCGGTTCTTCCCACATGGCCCTATCCTGAGGCCGACAAGTGGAGAGAGACAATGCAGAACAACAACAACGACCGTAATCAGCAGGGTCAACAGGGCGGCGCCAACCAAGGCGGCCAGCAGAACCAGCAGGACGGTGGCCAGAAGCAGCAGGGCGATGACCGCCAGAAGCAGGATGGCCGCACCCAAGATGGTGACCGGACGGGGCGCTAACCTGATCCTTTCCGCTATCTCCAGGCGTCATGGGAGAAAGCGGCACGCAGGCGGCGGGGTTTCAATGGAAGCCCCGCCGTTTGGTATTCAGGTTGTTTGCCAACTGAATCGCCAGAACCAATATCTATCTTTTTGATTGAGATTCTTGTCGCGCGGACTTTGCGCTGGTGATAGTTTCCGTTGTTACCGACAGCCTCGCATCCGGGGCTTCCTCTTCCGGGACGGCCTGCCATTCGATGGGGCGTCGGCAAACGGAGAGGTGTTGCTTATGGCTTACGTGGTCGAAAACACGGGCAAAAAGCAGGTGCAGGCGCTGGCTGCAGTGGGATTGCTGCATGGCGTGGCGGTCTGGGCGATTGCATCGGGATTTGCCGGCGGCGTGGTGAATATCGTGCGTAATACACTGGTTGCGCAACAATGGCAGCCAGAGGTGAAGATCACCCCGATTGCACCGCCTGAAGTAATCCCGCCAGAAATCCCGCGCGATACGCGGACACCGGAAACAAAACTGGTGGCTCCGCGCAGCGAAATCACGCTGACGCCGGTTGATCCGGGGGTGGCGATCCGCGAAGTGATTGTACCGCCAATCGCGCCGGCTGATACTGGCCCGCTGGTGCAACCGCGCCCCTCCCCTTCCCCGACATTTGCGGTTCGCGCAGCAGCGCCCAGATCCGCGCCAGGATCATGGGTGTCTGACCGCGATTACCCCTCTGCCGCGATCCGTGAAGAGCGCGAGGGCGTGACGCGATTCCGCGTGACGGTTGGCGTGGATGGCCGCGTTGCCGGATGTGAGGTTACTGGATCGAGCGGTTCAGCCGATCTGGATACGGCAACATGCGCCAAAGTGACGGCAAGAGCGCGCTTCATTCCTGCGCTGGGCAGCGATGGCATGCCCTCCACAGGCAATTATTCGGGCGCAGTACGCTGGGTTCTGCCCTGAAGCGATCTTGGCAGGCCGCTACTATGGCTCGGTCTGCCGATGAGGGAGTCGGCCGGGCGGGGGGTGCAATCCGCCCGGCCTTCCCAGGAAACTTGAACAACGCTGGCAAAGCAGCGGAAAGTCTTAAGCAGAGGCCAAGCCGACAACGGATGCTTCGGCATCGAATGCAGAACGGTCGAAAATGCGAGTGAAATTCTTGTCGAGGCTGGCGAGGCTCTTATCCATCGCAGCAAGGCCCTGCGCGGTAAGCCGGACGAACGTGCGGCGGCCATCGCGGCCGTCGTCTTCGCGTTCAACCAAATCGCGCGCTTCAAGGATGCGCAGCCATCGCAGCGCCGTGGTTGGCGGAACGTGCGCACCGATGCAGGCACTGGTGGTGGGCACGCGGCGGTCTTCGCGAGCGGCGATGTAAAGGTCGAGCAGGATGTCCCACGTTGGTTCACCAAACAGATCTGCTGGCAGGAATTTGTGCCGTCGCCGCCGTTCGGCATAGACTTCACGGGCAAGCGCGGTGTGGCGGGCGAGCGTCGCAGCCAGACCGGGTTCGCCGGCGGCATCGACAAGGCGAGTTTCAACCCGGCGACATGCAGTGGACGAGGTGGCGTTCAGCGTAGTGGCGCGCATGGAACGGACGGTCATGTGATTAGCTCCCCGGAAAACAGGCGATCCGGTTTCCGTGATGATACCTGCGGACGTCTGGAGGGCATTTCCCTTGCCCATGCTGCGGCAGCCTCGGAACTGTCGGTGAAGACAAATCCGGCCGGTCAGTCCGGTAGTCTTGAGCCAGCCTTGCGCTGGATCGGTGGCTTCAGGCCAGGCGCCACGAATGGTAGCGGCCGATCCTTTCCTCCCGGCGGACGTGCGCAGCGGTGCCAAGGAACAACGCGACGACCTGAATGTTGGTCGGGAGCTGAGTCATGGCAAAGTAGCCGTAGCGCACAAGCGAGAGGTCCACGATCTTGGCAAAGTGACCAAGCAGGATAATGATCTGTGCCGAACTGGCCCACAACGGCCAGCCACGATTGGCCCTCAGCGCAACCCACACCATGGCGATCATTGCCCAGGTATCGATCACGAGATGCCCCGGATTCACCGCGAAAAATGCAGGATCACCGAAAAGAGCATGGTTAAGGCCGTCAAGCCCGGCGGCTGTGGCGATTACGAAGGCGATCATGCGTTCCGGTTCGCCACCCTTGCGGAAAGCAAAGATCAGAACCGCAGCGATCGCAATACGTAACGCCCAGATCATCATCATGTGTTGGCACCAGTCACAGAAACGGATTCACGCTTGAGATGATGCAGCCGGTCAGGCCGCGCGGACGACAGTGAGTGGTGCGGCAGGTTCGGCGCGGCCGGTGGGCGGGCAATCGTCAACCAGGATCGAACCCATTTCGCGGCCAACGTCGATCAGCTTGCCATGGACGCGGGCCATTTCGCCGCTGGCATCCAGCATGGCCTTCTGGCTGGCGGCAAGGCGCAGCAGCGCTTCCTGTCCGGTGAACGGACCAACGCTGGTTTCGCGGCGGGCACGAACCATGGTGGCCAACAGCGTTGCCTGACGGATCAGCGCTTCGTCGATGGCAGCTTCGGCTTCGTGCAGGTCACGAGTGATGCGGATTTCGTGATTGCCGGTCATGGTTGCTGCGATGCTGGCGATGTTGTTGGTGGTGTTCATCTTTGCTCCCTCCTGCCGCGTTGCCGCAGCAGGCCCCTTCTTCAAGGACAGAGACGCCCCCGCGCCCACCGTCCGATTTGACGAAAGGAGATGTCCGCCGTGCCAACCGCCAGTTGGCGTCAAACCCCGATCAGCGATCCAGCATAGTGGATAGTTGCGCAAACATGCTCAACCCCCCCAGCACGATCAGGATCAGGAACACCGTGATTGCGGCCATATACCCCAACCGCATCAAGGTGCCATTCGGCCCGTCGAATATCTCCGGGAGAACGTGGTGGTAGCTGCCCCCGTCCACTCCGCCAAGCGAAGCGACAAATTCCGTCCCGTTGATCCCGGGTGCAGGTTGCACCGGCGGTTCAAAGCCTGTCTCGGCAGGGGAGGCATCCACGATTTCCCGATGCCGTTCTGCACCGGGAAGTGGCGGAAATCCTACATGGGAAAGTTCATATACGGGTTGTTCGTATATCTCCAGCAGCCGCCTGTAGGCCTGTGCCACTTCGCTGCGCGACGCCACGTTAAGCTTGCCTCGCGCCAGCATGATGCGCTGGTCGACCGTGTGCGGCGATATGCCAAGATCGCGCGATATTTCCTTTGACGTCTTATGCTGGATAAGAAGGTCAAGGACTTCGCGTTGCTTGGCCGTCAGCTCCAGCAGCGGATTGGCAATCAGATCCGTTTCAACCATCATTTATTTCTTGCACCCCGGACGCTGCCAACCCGTATATCAGAGTTAACAGTCAAGTCGTTAACTTGCATCAATTCGCCACCTTTTCCAATGCGGCTTTGGTGAGGCGATCTAAGGTATCTCATACCAAATTTGCACAGGTTCGGTTGTTTCGTGCCCATTTTACGTCCCTGACACACAGTGACAGGCAGTGATTCGCGCAATTGATTCGCGCACGATGGCCCATGACCGATTCGGAGTGACGGGGTGAAAAGGTTAACAGGCCAGACAAGCAGGATCATCGCGGTCGGTCGCGGCGTGCTGGCCGTGGCCTTTCTGTTTGCGCTGTGGATCGACCCGGCTGTTTCGATGCGCGAAACACACGTGACCAACCTGTTGATCGCAATATATTTGTTCTGGGCCACCGCTTTGATCGTGGTGGCAGCAAAAAGCTGGTGGTTCGACTATCGCCTGGCCCCCATCGCGCAAGGCGTGGACATCGCCATGTTCGTGACCGCGATATACCTTACCGAAAGTCCGTTTTCCGAATTCCAAAGCCCGTTTCTGGCGCTGGCGGCATTCCTGCTAATTTCAGCAATGGTACGCTGGAACTGGAAGGCCACGGTTATAACCGCATTGCTGTTACTGGCCGCCAATCTCGCGCTGGCGGCAGTGCTGCATTATGCCCAACTTGAAATTACCCCTTTCCGGCTGGTCCGCCGGATTTTCTACATGCTGCTGCTGTCCGGAATCCTGATATGGTTGAGCGTTTCGCGCGGCGGTGGCCGCCCGCTGCTGCTTGCCGAACCGCCCGCACTGCTGGGAACCGAAAAAATAAGCGAGCGGCGCGCTCGCCTGATTGGCTGGTTGCTGCAACAGGTTTCATCAATGCTGGGCGCAGGCAAAGTGGCGCTGGCTATTGCCCCCAGCGAAGAACCTTGGGTTGAATTGTGGCAGTCCAACGCGAATGGCACGGCAACCGTCCTGCGCGGACCGGCAAAATATGCAGGCGACCTGACCAGACAGCAGCCGATCCGCCTGTTTCAGCAGGACAAAGCCCGTGCGCTGTTCCTGCTCAACGACGAAATCGTGGCCGCTAAAGGGGTCGCGCCGTCGGGGTTGGCCGCATTTCTGGGCGTGGACGAGGGCGTGATAGCTCCGGTGGAAAGCGCCATCGGTAGCGGGCAACTGCTCGTATGGGACATGAAGATGCCCAGCACCGACAGCTTGCCGGTAGCCGGATCACTGGCCAGACAGATCGGTAACGCGCTCGACCGTGAGGAAATGGCCGTGCTGGCCCGCAACGCAGCCGAAGCCGGTGTAAGGCACGCGCTTGCCCGCGATCTGCATGACAGTGTTGCACAGTTCCTTGCCGGCACACTGTTCCGGCTGGAGGCGCTGCGTCGCTGGAGCCGTGAAGGCAACGATCCCGAACCTGAAATTGACGCGATCAAAAGCGCGCTGCGCCGTGAACAGGGCCAGTTGCGGCAACTGATCGACAATTTGCGAAAAGGCAAAGACACGGACCGCCACACCGAAATTGCCGATGAACTGCAAGACCTGATGGCCGAAGCGGGCGCGCACTGGCACATTGAAACGCGGCTTCTGCTGCCCGACGGGCCACTGCCGGTTTCCGTGACGCTTTCACACGAAATCCGTCAGTTGGTGCGCGAAGGTGTGGCCAATGCGGTGCGCCATGGCAAATGCCGCCGCGTCACCGTTTCACTCGCTGCCGCAGATGGTCAGTTGCAACTGGGCATCCACGATGACGGCACCGGGTTTCCCGCAATATCCCACGCACCGCGCCCCCGATCCATAGCTGAGCGCGTGGACGCACTGGGGGGAACGATGCATATCCATACCAGCGACGCCGGCACCGACCTGCGAATAGCCCTTCGATCCGGAGATTTTGAATGACGACCGTTCTTGTTGCCGACGATCACGGCTTTATCCGCGCCGGTGTGGAAGCAGTGCTGCGCGGCAGCCGTTTTTCGGTGGTAGCCGCAACCGCCAGCGGCGAGGAAACGCTGGATGCAATCCGCACCCATGACCCGGCGATAGTACTGCTGGACATCAACATGCCCGGCATGAACGGCGTGCAGGCACTGGAAGCGCTGCGCCAGCGGGGCGACACGCGCCCGGTGGCGCTACTGACTGCAGAAATCAGCGACCGCCAGTTGCTGGCCGTGATGCGTGCGGGTGTGGAAGGCATCGTATCAAAAGACGGTGCAGAAGAAGAACTGATCGAGGTTCTGGAAAAGGTCAGCAGTGGCGAGAAAGCAATCGCACCGGCATTCCTGCAGCGCGCGCTGGACCTGTCCCTGCGCCCCGATGCGCAAGGCCCGCTAGCCCGCCTGAACCCGCGCGAACGCAAGATTGCCGCGCTGGTGGCACGCGGAATGCGCAATCGCGACATCGGCACGGAACTGAACATCGGCGAAGGCACGGTGAAGGTTTACCTCCACGCGATCTATCAGAAACTGTCCATTGACAACCGCACCGAACTGGCTCTGCTGGCGGTGAATGACCAGGATGGGTAACGTCTGAACAAGACTTCCCCAGCCTCTCCCACAGACGGGAGAGGCTGGGGAAGTTTGGATCAGGACGGTTCCAATAGCAGGCTGGCGGCGGCAGTGTTGCTGATGGGGATGTGGTAGTTGCGGCTGATTTCGGTCAGCGGCACATCACCCATCGCACCGCGCGCGGCAATCCAGTTGAGGATTTCGACGCCTTGCGTGCCTGCAAGTTCGGCCACTTCCTCCGCCGTCGGTCCGGTGAGCGCATCGGGATTGGCGGCAAGGTTATCAAGGCAGAACTGATCGTATTCAGGGTTCATGAACCCGGCGCGCGGACCGTCAAGCTGGTGCGAAAGGCCGCCGGTGCCGCAGATCAGGATGCGTTCTGCCCCTTCCCACGATTGCAGCGCACGATGCACTGCCCGGCCCAGCGCAAGGCAGCGTTTGGGGCTGGGCAACGGATATTGCACAGTGTTGATAGAAATCGGGATCAGCTTGACCGGCCATATCGGCGCATCGGGATAAACCAGTTCGAACGGGATCGACACCGCATGATCCACGAGCATCTTCTGGCAGGTGGTGATGTCAAATTCATCGCGCACCAAGCTATCAATTACATGCCATGACAGGTCTGGATGGCCGGTAAAGCTTTTGTAGACCGGCAGGCCCCAGCCTTCGTCGGCGTTGTCATAGAAAGGGGCAGCGCCCACTGCGAAAGTAGGCATTTTGTCGAGGAAAAAGTTCAACCCGTGGTCATTGGAGAAGACCACCGCGACATCGGGTTTGGCCTCTGCCAGCCAGTGGCGGATGGGCGGATAGCCGTCGAAGAACGGCTTCCAATAAGGCGTTTCCTGATCGCCGCGCATGATTGCGCCGCCGATGCCGGGGACATGGCTCGTGAAATAGCCGCCGATGATCTGGGCCATCATGCATTCTCCTTATGCGGAATCTTATCGGCCCATTTGACCAGCATGGCCTTGAATTCATTAACCGACAGACCGGTTTGCAGCGCGCCCAGATCCTGCACGCCAAGGCCGAATATTCCGGCCAGCTTGGCAAGGTAATAGACGTTGCCGCCCGCATCGAGCATGGCCAGAACATCCCGGTCGGCCACGGCCTTGCGCTGATCGGCGGTCAGGTTGAAGCGCGCGCAATAAGCGTCTTCATCGGCAACGAATGCGTCGCGGTTGACCTTATCGTTGAAGGAAAAGCACATGGCGTTAAGTTCGAAGCCGCGGGTGGCAAGGCCACCATCGAACAGCGGAATCGAACGCCGCAGCGCCTGCGCTGTCTGCACGGCCGCATCAGGGACCGGATGTGGGTTCATGTCTGCATCTCCCAACCGGGCAAGCGACCATATGGGCAGCCCGGACCGGGATATTCATATGCAACACATACAATATTGACCTTGATCGGAATCAATTTGCGATCAAACTGGCGCCATCAGCGCTGGATTTATAACGGTAATCATATGTAAGACATAGGTAACGTAACGGAATGTCGCACAAGGCCGGAAGAGCGTAAACAAATCGCCATGCCACTTAGCAATGCAGAACGTCAGCGCCGCTATCGTCAGCGGCTGAAAGCCAGAGCATCGGGCGATGCTGTGGTCGAACAGGCCAGAATTGCGGTGGAGCGCGCCATTCAGGCGCTGTGGGCTTATCATGAACGCCCTGCCCCGACCGGCATGGCATGGAGCGAAATCGACGGTTGCCGCACGCTCGATCAGTATCGGTCAGAGCTGGAGCGTTCGCCCTCCAACCTTTTGCAAACCTGCCGGGCATTTCTGCCAGGGTTTGAAGGACTGACGCCCGACGAGGCGCGTGCCGTGGCCGACGTGATCGAAATGGCCGATGCGTTGCGACTGGCGCCACCGGGTCGGATCATCCTGCCTGAAGCGGCCTGAAAAGAAGCTTCAGAATCCCGCTTCTATCGCCACGCGGATGGCATCAGCGCTGGTTTTGACGTCCAGCCCTTTCAGCACGGCAGAGCGGTGCATCTTTACGGTGCGCTCGCTGAGTCCAAGTTCATAAGCGATCTGCTTGTTCAGCTTGCCCGCCGCCATCAACACCAGAATTTCTTTTTGGCGACGGCTGAGGTTTTCAACCCGCTGGGCGGCGTGATTGCGACGCGCATCGTTGGCCTGCGCCTGATCTTCAGCAATTTCGACCTGCGATCCGAGGAAGTATTCCACTTCCCCCGCCGCATCGAAAATGGGCGCCACCATGACCGCATTACGGAAGGGGCTGCCGTCCTTCTTGTAATTCAGGATTTCGACCATCACCGGCTGCTTGCGGAAAATCCCTTCGCGCAAGGTGGTGGCGCGATCGTCCTCGGTTGCTGACCCGCGCAGGAAACGGCAATTGCGGCCGATGATCTCTTCGCGCGCGTAACCGGTGAGTTCGATGAACGCATCATTGCAGGCAATGATGGGGTTATCCGGCAAACGCGGATTGCTGATAACAGCGGCGGTCGGACTGGAGGCGATCATCTCGGCTATGGACATAGCCCATATATATGCACGTTTGGGCGCAGTTCAAATGCGTGCCCTTTGGTCCGTGTTGTTTGCGCATGTGGCGAAGAGCATCGGGGCAATATGCCGCAACTTTCCGGGCTGGAGCCGCGCTGATGAATGTCTTTTCCCCTTCCCTTGCCGCAGCATCAGGCATGGCCGACGTGATCGGCGAAGATGGCAAGATCATGGTGCCAGCCGACGTAGAGGAAGCAATCCGCACGCTGATCCGTTGGTCAGGCGACGAACCTGAGCGCGAGGGCCTGATCGATACGCCGCGCCGGGTAGCGCGGGCCTGGCGCGAATATTGCGGTGGCTATGCCGAAGATCCCGGCCTGCACCTTTCGCGCACGTTCGACGAAGTGGGCGGGTACGACGAAGTGGTCCTGTTGCGCGATATTCCGTTCCAGAGCCACTGCGAACACCACATGGCGCCGATCATCGGCACCGCGTCGATCGCCTATCTGCCCAAGGATCGGGTTGTCGGCATATCCAAACTGGCGCGGGTACTGCACGGCTATGCGCGGCGTTTGCAGGTACAGGAGCGGCTGACCGCGCAAGTGGCGCAGTGCATTCAGGACCATCTGCAACCCCACGGCGTGGCGGTGGTGATAGAGGCGCAGCACGGCTGCATGACTGGGCGCGGGGTGAAGACCCATGGCGTGGGCATGGTGACCAGCCGGATGTTGGGATGCTTTCTGAACGATGCCAGCAGCCGGAAGGAAGTGCTGGCACTGATGGGCCGTGGTTGAGCGCGCCACAATCATGCAGATGCCAGTGCAGATGAATGTTGCGATTGTCGGCGCCGGGATGGCAGGCCTTTCTTGCGCTGATCGGCTGATCAGCGGAGGCCACAAGGTTTCACTGTTCGACAAGGGGCGTGGCCCCGGCGGGCGCATGTCCACACGACGGATGACGACGCCGCTGGGCGAGGTGCAGTTCGATCACGGCGCGCAATACTTTACTGTGCGCGACCCCGCTTTCATGGCGCAAGTGGCGCGCTGGTCGGCCAGCGGCGTGGCCGCGCCATGGCCCCCAGCGGGAACCGGCGCGTGGGTGGGTGTGCCCGCGATGAACACCGTAATCCGCGAGATGGCCGACCCGCATGACGTAGCGTTTGGCTGGCACGTTCGCGGGCTGGTGCGCCGCGACGGCGCATGGTGGCTGACCGGCGATAACAATGTCGCGCAAAGGATAGAGGCCGGGCCATTCGACGCGGTGGTAGTAGCAATTCCCCCGGAACAGGCCGCCGCCATCGTGGCACTGCACGATCTTGCGCTGGCCTCCACCGCGCTGGCGGCACGGTCGCAACCGTGCTGGACCGGCATGTATGCCTTTGCAGCGCCGTTGCCGACCGATCAGGACACCGTGCGCCATGCCGGATGCGTGAACTGGGCCGCGCGCAATGCGGCCAAACCCGGACGCACAGCGACGGAAACGTGGGTGGTTCAAGCAGGGCCGCAATGGTCTGCAGACCACATCGAGGATGATGCAGGCGATGTTGCGGCAACGCTGCTGGCAGGGCTTGGCTCAGCACTGAATCTTACCCTGCCTGAACCGGTCGCGGCATCGGCCCACCGCTGGCGCTACGCCATGTCTACTGGCAGCGATCTGGGGGCGCTGTGGGGTGAGAAATCGCGCATCGGAGTGTGCGGCGACTGGTTGCTGGGTCCGCGCGTGGAAAATGCGTGGCTATCGGGCAAGGCGCTGGCCAACCGGATGCTGGACAGCGTGCGCGTCGCCGCCGCATAAGCCGCTATCGACAGGGCTTTGCCGCTGTGGTTATGCCCGGCGGCATGAGCAGCAACGACGACGCACCGATCAAAGGCAATTTCATTCGCGAGGCCGACGGCCCTTGGGCTGGGTGGTGGAAGTGGTCAGGCCACGATCCGTTCGAGGATGCCACCGGCCCGTTCTTTGTTAAGCGCGACGAACACGGCATCGTGACCGGGTTCATCCCTGAACAAAAGAACCTGAACGGCCACGGCATTGTCCATGGCGGATCGTTGATGACATTTGCCGACTTTTCGCTGTTCATGGTGGCCGCATCGAATGGCGATGAGATCAGCGGTGTGACCGTAACGATGAACTGTGAATTCGTCAGCGGGGCCCAGGCCGGACAGATGCTGACCGCGCGTGGGGAATGTGTGCGCGCAGGCGGCAGTCTGGTGTTTGCACGCGGCACGATCTTTTGCGGCGAAGATGCAGTGCTGAGCTTTTCCGGCACGATCAAGCGGTCACGCCGGACGTCACATTAAATGCGATGCACCGCATTGGACGGCGAAGCAGTCTTTAAGCCACCTCTGCTGCCACTTCGCGCATCTGCTGTCGCAACCAGTCCAGCCCGACATCGCCGGTGCGCGATTGGTGAAACTGCATCATCTCCTGCATCTTGGGGAAGTCAAAAGGCAGCGGTGCCCAGGCAAGGTTGAAGCGGCGCGCGATCTGACGAACAAACCGTTCATGCAGCACGGCAAGCCGTGGGGTGCCTTCAATGAACCACGGGGCAGAGGCAAAGCTGCCGACGGTCACTTCGACCAGCCGTTCGCGTCCCATGCGCGACAGTGTGGAATCGGCAAAGGCAGGGGTGCGATCCGCACCGAAAGCCACCGTCACATGGCCCGCTGCATAGAAATCATTTTCGGTCAGACCGCGCGCGAATATGGGATTTTGCGCCCAGCCGACAACGACCTGTTCTTCTTCGAACAGGACTTCGCTGGGATGCCATGAAGCAAGGAACGGTTCGGGCGTGACCAGTAGGTCGGCCCTGCCAGCTTCCAGTTCGGCAACGCTGTGTTCGTTGGGCTGAATGATTTCCAGCCGCACGCCCGGCGCGGTGCAGGCAAAGCGTTCGATCAGCGGCACCAGCACCGCGACCATGATGTAATCCGAACCGATGATGCGAAAACGTCGGGTGGATGTGGCCGGATCAAACGTGCTCGGCGTGGCGATGGCGCGTTCCACTCCGCGCAGCGCCTGCTGCATCTGCGGATGCAGCGCTTCGGCAAAGGGCGTGGGGTGCATCCGTTTGCCCACGGCGACGACTATGGGATCACCGAAAAATTCGCGCAGACGGCGCAGCGCAGCGCTGGTGGCGGGCTGTGTCAACCCGATGCGTTCTGCCGCGCGAGTAACGCTGTGAGTTTCCATCAGTGCATCGAACACGACGAGAAGATTGAGATCGAGGCCTTTGAAACGCATCGCTTTGCATGCTCCGGTTCAATCATGCGCTGATTGATAAGAGGCGCAAGACCACAAATTCGGCGCATTGTGAAGAGCCGCATAGCCACTTTGGCGTACTGGGTTGGACCGATCGCAAATCGTGCCGGTTGAAATGAATTAATCGAGCGCTTAACCATGGGGCAAATAGAGCAGTGTGGAGATTCGGATGGCTGAGGTGCTGCAAGGCAAAGTGGTGGTCGTCACCGGCGCAGGGCGCGGCATCGGTCGCGAAATTGCCCTGCTGTGCGCGCGTGAAGGTGCATCGGTTGTGGTCAACGATCCCGGCGTTGCGCAGGGCGGCGATGGTGGGGATGCAGGCCCAGCGCAAACTACGGTGAACGATATCGTGGCGGCGGGCGGCAAGGCCTGGGCCAATCTTGCCAGCGTGGCCGATCCGGCGGGCGCGGCGACAATCGTGGAAGACGCGGTGCAGCGCTTCGGGCGGATCGATGCGGTGGTAAACAATGCCGGAATTTTGCGCGACACGATCTGGCACAAGATGTCCTACGAAGACTGGACCAGCGTGATCGACGTGAACCTGACCGGCGCGTTCAACGTGTCAAAGGCAGCGACGCCCTATTTCCGCGAACAGGCGTCGGGCAGTTTCATTCACTTTACATCCACCAGCGGGCTGATCGGCAATGTCGGGCAGGCCAACTATTCCTCTGCCAAGCTGGGGCTGGTGGCGCTGTCGCAGTCAATCGCGCTGGACATGGCCCGCTGGGGCGTGCGGTCAAACTGTATAGCCCCGTTCGCGTGGAGCCGGATGACAGCTTCGATCCCGGCAGAAACACCCGAACAAAAGCAGCGGGTGGAGCGGATGCAGACGATGAGCGCGGACAAGATCGCACCGCTGGTCGCGTATTTGGCGTCAGACCTTTCAAAAGACGTCACCAATCAAGTCTTTGCCGTGCGCAAGAATGAAATCCTGCTGTTCAACAAGCCGCGCCCGGTGCGCTCGATGGTCAAGGTGGAAGGTTGGACGCCTGCGGCCATTGCCGACGAACTGATCCCGGCATTCCGCCCCGCCTTTGCGCGCGGGGACGAAGTTTCCGCCCATGTCTTCCCATACGATCCGGTCTGAGGAATCACCAAGATGAGCACCCTGAACCCCGGCATGGACGCCGAGATCTTCGACCAGTTCATCGAACAACTGCGTCGCTATGTGCGCGAACGGCTGATTCCGGCAGAGGAAGACGTCATCGCACACGACCGCATCCCGGACGATATCCTGTCCGAGATGCGCGAAATGGGGCTGTTCGGGATTACTATTCCCGAAGAGTTCGGCGGCGCGGGCATGAACATCAGCCAATATATCGAGACCGTAAAGCAGATGAGCTATGCCTCGCCTGCTTATCGCTCCACCATTTCGATCAACATCGGCATGACCGGCAGCGCGATCAAGAATTTCGGCACGGCGGAGCAGAAAGCCGAATGGCTGCCACGCATCGCCAGTGGCGAGATCGCCTGTTTCGGCCTGACCGAACCGGGGTCGGGATCGGACAGCGCAGCGATGCAGACAACGGCGGTGAGTGACGGCAACGGTTACAGGCTCAGCGGCACCAAGCGCTACATCACCAACAGCCCATCTGCAAAAATCGGCCTCATCATGGCGCGCACGTCGAAAGAAGCGCTGCCCCGCAACGCCCATGTTTCGGCCTTTATCGTCGACATGACCACGCAGGGTATCACCATCGGCAAACCCGACAAGAAGATGGGCCAATCGGGCGCACACATCGCCGATGTCATCATGGAAGATGTGCATATCCCCGGATCGGCGCTGGTCGGCGGAGAGGAAGGGCGCGGCTTTCAGATCGCCATGCAAAGCCTTGATAATGGAAGGCTTTCTGTGGCAGGCATGGGTGTCGGCATGGGGCGGCGCGCGCTTGACACGGCCATCCGCTATGCCACCGAACGCAAAGCCTTTGGTGAGGCGATTGCCAACTTCCAGCTGATCCAGGCAATGCTGGCTGACAGCGAAGCCGAACTCTATGCCGCCGAATGCATGATCGCCGATGCCTGCGCCCGCGCAGACCGGGGCGAGAATATCCAGCGCAAGGCGGCAGCGGCCAAGCTGTTCGCATCCGAAGCCTGCGGGCGCGTGGTCGACCGCTGTGTGCAGGTGTTTGGCGGGGCGGGATATCTGGCCGAATACCCGGCAGAGCGCTTCTTCCGCGATGCCCGCATCCTGCGCATCTATGAAGGCACCAGCCAGATCATGCAGTTGCAGATCGCCAAACATATGCTGCGCGAATTCGCGAGCGAAGGAACGGTCTGGTAATCCATGTACCAGCTTTTGAACGGCCTTTCGCTGGTCGAGGTTTCCTCGTTCGTGGCATCCCCCACCATCGGCCTGTATTGCGCACAATTTGGTGCAGACGTGATCCGCGTGGACCAGATCGGCGGGGGGCAGGATTTCCGCCGCTGGCCGGTGAACGAACGGGGCGACAGCTTCAGCTGGGAAAACCTGAACCGGGCGAAGCGCAGCGTGGCATTGGACCTGACCAAACCGGAAGGGCGCGAACTGCTGGTGCGGCTGTGCCAACAGGTCGGCACACTGGCCACCAACCTTCCGGCGAAGGGATTCCTTGCGCACGACAAGCTGGCACAGGGACGGCCCGACATGATTTCGGTGCGGGTGATGGGCTGGCCGGACGGGGCGATTGCGCTGGACTACACGGCCAATGCGGTGGTCGGCTATCCCGCGTTGACCGGCCATGGCGACGAACCGGTGAACCATTCGCTGCCTGCGTGGGATTTCATCACCGGGGCCTATGGCGCATTCGCGCTGTTGGCGGCTGTGCAGCGGCGCACGGCCACCGGTCTGGGCGGAGAAGTGCGCCTGCCACTGACCGATATTGCCATAGGCACCGTCGCCAATCTGGGGCGCGTGGCCGAAGTTCTGTATTCCGGGCATGATCGCCCGCGTCTTGGCAATGCCGTCTATGGCACCGTGGGGCGTGATTTCGTGACCGCAGATGGCGTGCGGGTGATGATCGTGGCGATCAACGAACGGCAGTGGCAGGGACTGCTAAGGGCGCTGGACATTGGCGCGGCGATTGCCGGGATAGAGACGCGCGAAAGCGTGTGCTTCGCCGAAAATGACGGGATGCGTTACGCCCACCGCGATGCTATTTTTGCGGTTATGGAGGCGGCAATTGCGCCACTGTCCCATGCCGAACTGGCCGAGCGACTGGACGCGCAAGGTGTGACGCATGGCCCCTACAAGACATTGCCGCAGGCGATGGAGGATGACCGGTTGTTCACCGCCAATCCGATGTTCGCGCAGTGCGACAGCAACCCCAGCGGCTTTGCCTATCCGGCGGCGGGCGCATTTGCCACGATCCCGCAGATGGAGCGTGCGCCTGCCGCCCCTGCCCCGCTGAACGGACAACACACCGAACAGGTTCTGGCCGAAAAGCTGGGGCTTTCATCGGGCGAGATCGCCCGCCTGATCGACACAGGAATTGCAGGAGTGGCCCAATGACCCAAACCCTTCGCCGCGTTGCCATCGTATCCCCGCTGCGAACCGCCGTGGGCAAATTTGGCGGCGCGCTGTCGTCGATGACGGCGGGCCAGTTGGGCGCGGTGATCCTGAAAGCGCTGGTGGAGCGCAGCGGGATCGATCCTGAGCGGGTGGACGATGTGGTCTTTGCCCAAGGCTATGGCAACGGCGAGGCGCCCGCTATCGGACACTGGGCATGGCTGGCGGCGGGGCTACCGCTGGAAGTGCCGGGCTATCAGGTAGACCGGCGCTGCGGATCGGGCCTGCAAGCCGTGGTCAACGGCGCAATGATGATCCAGACCGGCGCTGCCGATGTGGTGGTGGCAGGCGGGGTGGAATCGATGTCCAACGTCGAACATTACACCACCGACCTGCGCCGGGGCGTGCGCATGGGCAACATGACACTACACGACCGGTTGAGCCGGGGGCGGCTGATGAGCCAGCCGGTGGAGCGGTTTGGCGTCATCAGCGGCATGATCGAGACGGCGGAAAATCTGGCGAAGGATTACGGCATCACGCGCGAGGCTGCCGACGCCTATGCCGTGCGCAGCCATCAACGCGCGACGGCGGCGTGGGCAAATGGTCTGTTTGCCGACGAACTGGTGGCCGTGCCGGTGCCACAGCGCAAGGGTGAACCGAAGCTGTTCGACCATGACGAAGGCTATCGCCCCGATGCCACGATGGAGACATTGGGCGCCTTGAAGGCGCTGGAAACCAAAATGCCGGGAGCCGTCGTTACGGCGGGCAATGCCAGCCAGCAGAACGATGCGGCAGCAGCATGTTTGCTGGTAGCAGAGGACAAGCTGGCCGAACTGGGGCTTGAACCGATTGCATGGTTCCATTCGTGGGCAGCGGCGGGGTGCGATCCTGCGCGCATGGGTATTGGGCCGGTGCCAGCAGTGGAGCGGCTGTTCGCACGCACCGGGCTGACGTGGGACAAGATCGATCTTGTCGAACTGAACGAAGCCTTCGCGCCGCAAGTTCTGGCCGTGCTGAAAGGCTGGGGCTGGAGCGACGATGACAGCCGCCACGATATGCTGAATGTCAACGGATCGGGCATATCGCTGGGCCACCCCATCGGCGCGACCGGCGGGCGCATTCTGGCCAACCTGACACGCGAATTGGTGCGGCGCGACGGGCGCCATGGGCTTGAAACGATGTGTATTGGCGGTGGACAGGGCATTGCGGCCATGTTCGAGAGGGCGTGATGATCCTTAGCCCGCACGATGCCGACGACCATGGCGAAATCCGCGAAGGCGTGCGCAAGCTGTGCGCGCAATTTCCCGGCGAATACTGGCGCAAGCTGGACCAAGCCCGCGAATATCCCACTGCGTTTGTCGATGCGCTGACGCAGGCAGGGTATCTTTCAGTACTGATCCCCGAAGAATACGGCGGGTCCGGGCTGGGACTTGGCGCGGCGGCGGCCATCCTTGAAACGGTGCAGGCCGAAGGCGGCAATGGCGGAGCCTGCCACGCGCAGATGTACACCATGGGCACGATCCTGCGCCACGGATCGGAAGAACAGAAGCGCGCCTATTTGCCCGCGATCGCCAGCGGGAAATTGCGGTTGCAGGCCTTTGGCGTGACCGAACCGACCAGCGGAACCGATACCACTTCGCTTCGCACCTTCGCGCGTCGAGAGGGTGACGAATATGTGGTCAACGGGCAGAAGATCTGGACCAGCCGCGCTGAACATTCTGACCTGATGCTGCTGCTGGCCCGTACCACACCCAAGGACGAAGTGGCCAAGAAGACCGACGGGCTTTCGGTATTCATCGTGGACATGCGCGACGTGGTGGGCAAATCGCTGACCATCCGCCCCATCCGCACGATGATGAACCACGCGACGACAGAAGTTTTCTTCGACAATATGCGCATCCCCGCCGCCAATCTGCTGGGCGAAGAAGGCAAGGGCTTCCGTTATATCCTGTCGGGTATGAATGCCGAGCGCGTGCTGATTGCGGCAGAATGCGTGGGTGATGCCAAGTGGTTCACCAAGCAGTCGGTCGATTATGCCAAGGCGCGGCAGGTGTTTGGCAGAGCAATTGGAGCCAATCAGGGCGTCGCATTTCCCATCGCCAAAGCGTACGCTAATATGCGGGCCGCCGAACTGATGGTGCGCGAAGCGGCGCGGATGTATGAAGCCGGGCTACCAATGGGGGCCGAGGCCAACATGGCCAAGATGCTGGCCGCCGATGCATCATGGGAAGCGGGCAATGCCTGCGTGCAGACCCACGGCGGCTTCGGCTTTGCCGAGGAATACGACGTGGAGCGCAAGCTGCGCGAAACGCGATTATATCAGGTGGCGCCGATCAGCACGAACCTGATCCTGTCGTTTCTGGCCGAACATGTGCTGGGCCTGCCGCGCAGTTATTGATTGCACCCCGGATCAAGTCCGGCGCGAGGCTTGCTTAGTCCGCCGAAGTTTCCAGCAAGCCTCCGCCCAAGGCGCGGTAAAGCTCGACCATATTCGCCGCCTTGGTCAGCCGTGCCGAAACCAGCGACTGGCGCGCGGTGTAGAGTGTGCGCTGCGCATCCAGCGGCTCAAGATAGTTGGCAATGCCTGCGTCATAGCGCGATTGCGACAGGCGCAGGGCGGTGGCAGCGTTCGCTTCCAGCGACACTTGCGCAGCGATGCTGGTATCGATGGTACCGCGCCGGGCCAGCGCATCGGCCACTTCGCGGAATGCGGTCTGGATGGCCTTTTCATAGGTGGCGAGAGCGGCTTCGCGCGCCGCCTTGGCCGCGTTCAGATTGTTGGCAGTGGCCCCTGCATCAAAGATCGTCTGACTCAACCCCGCGCTGCCGGTCTTCTGGAACGATCCGCTATCGAACAGCGACGACAGGCTCCCGCTGGCAAAGCCCAGCAACCCGGTAAGCGAGATGGTGGGGAAGAACGCCGCGCGGGCAACGCCAATGTCGGCATAGGCGGCGCGCAGGTCATGTTCTGCTGCCAGCACGTCAGGCCGGCGTAGCAGGACAGCAGAGGACAGGCCCACCGGCAAAGCGCTGCGCATCTGGCCACCATCACCCAGCGTCGAGGGCAGAAGATCATCAGCCACCGCACCGCCGACCAGAAGGTCGAGCGCATTGCGCGCCTGCGCAAGACTGGTCTTGTAGTCCGCAACCGCCGCCTGTGCGCTGTTGAGTGCCGTTGTGGCAGTGGCAACGTCCAGTTTGGTGCCGATCCCGTTGGCTTCGCGCCGCACGTTTACGCTCAGCGTCTGCTGGCGCGAGGCCAGCGTTTCTTCGGCAATACGCAGCGCATCGGACGTGGCGGCATAGGTCAGCCATGCACTGGCAACTTCGGCGACAAGTGCAATCTGCGTGGATTTGCGGCCTTCATCGGTGGACAGATAGCTTTGGAACGAAGACGCGCTCTGGTTGCGCAGCCGCCCGAACAGGTCAATCTCATAGGCGCTGACGCCTGCCTGCGCAGAAAAGCTGTCGGTCACTCGTCCAGCCGAAGCGCGCGTTTCCGAAGCCGACCCGCTGGCCCCGATGGCAGGGACAAGCGCGGCCCGGTCCACCCGGTAAAGCGCCCTTGCGCGCTCGACATTGGCCAGCGCCACGCGCAAATCGCGGTTGTCGGTCAGCGCGCGGGCGATGACCTGTTGCAGGCGCGGGTCGGTAAAGAATTCGCGCCAGCCTAGCTTGTCCGCTGCGCTGTCCGTGTCCGCCAGCAAAGGATAGGCCGCACCCTGTGGCAGACTAGGCGGCACCGGAGCGTCTGGACGCACATATTTGGGCGCCATGTTACAGGCCGATAGCGCCAGCGCAGGCAGCAGCATCAATTGAGCCTTCATGCCGGTTCTCCCTGCTGGTGGGCATCAGGCGCTTTGCCCTTGCGGTTGAACAAGCCTTTCACCAGCACGAAGAACAACGGCACGAGGAAGATGGCCAGCAGTGTGGCGGAAAGCATCCCACCCATGACCCCGGTGCCGATGGCGCGACGACCATTAGCCCCTGCCCCATCGGCAATCACCAGCGGCACGACGCCTGCAATGAAAGCCACGCTGGTCATGATGATCGGACGCAGGCGCAGACGCGCACCTTCCAGCGCCGCGGCGACGGCAGTTTCGCCCTTGGCCATGGCGGCTTCGGCAAACTCCACGATCAGGATCGCGTTCTTGGCCGAAAGGCCGATGGTGGTAAGCAATGCGACCTGGAAATAGATGTCGTTGTCATAGCCGCGCAAGGTCACCGCCAGAACCGCACCGATAATGCCCAACGGGATCACCAGCAACACCGCCACCGGCACCGACCAGCTTTCATACAGCGCGGCAAGACACAGGAAGATGAAGAAGATCGAGGCGGCGTAGAGCAGCGTCGACTGGCTTGATGACGCGCGCTCCTGAAAGGACAGGCCACTCCACGCCACGGAATAATTGCCGTCAAGCTTGGCTGCAGCCTCTTCCATCAACTTCATTGCGTCACCAGAACTGACTCCCTCCGCACCCGCCCCCTGCAACTGCTGCGCGGCGATGCCGTTGAAGCGATCCAGCCGCACCGGTCCTTGGGTCCAGTGCGAAGCCGCGAAAGCAGAGAAAGGGGCCATTTCGCCATTACTGCTACGCACAAACCACTGGCCAAGATCAGCCGGCTCGTTGCGATAGGGCGCATCCCCCTGCACATATACGCGCTTGACGCGGCCCCGGTCGACAAAGTCGTTCACGTAAAGCCCGCCCCACGCGATCGACAGGGTAGAGTTCGCGTTGGCAGGCGTGATCTGGAACGCGGTCAGCGCGTCGTCGTCCATGTCGACTTTCAGCTGCGGCGTATCTTCAAGGCCGGATAGGCGCACTTGCGAAAGGCGAGGTTCTTCGCCCGCGAGCTGCGTCAGCGTCTGACGCGCGGCGGTAAGCGCGGTGTTGCCCGCGCCGCCGGCATCCTGAAGCCACATTTCGAAACCGGCTGAACTGCCAAGCCCGCGAATGGGGGGCGGGTTGAGCACAAACATCTGGGCATCGCGCGATTTGCGGAAATGGGCGTTCAATCGTTCAGCAATGGCAGCAGCGGTGCGGTCTGCACCCTTGCGTTCGGACCAGTCCTTCAGCAGCATGAAGCCCTGCCCTGCGTTCTGCGCCGAACCCGACTGGCCACGGCCCATAACAACGAAAACCGCCTGCACATTGTCCTTTTCGGTTTCGAGTATGTAGCGCGACATCTCCATCGCAACAGCGCGGGTCTGCTCGGATGTGGAGCCGACCGGAAGCTGATAGTTGAGCGAGAGGTTGCCCTGATCTTCGGCAGGCAGGAAACTCGTGGGCAGGCGCACATAGAGCAGCACCATGGCCACCGTGATTGCGCCGAACACCAGCATCCACGGCGTCGGCCGTCCGACAACCTTGGCCAGCCGGCCACGATAGCGACCTTCAAGATTGCCATAGCCGCTGTTGAACTTGCGGAAGAACACACCCTTTGGCTTTTCATGGTCGGCCACAGGCTTCAGCAGCGTGGCGCAAAGCGCAGGGGTGAACACCAGCGCGACCAGCACCGAAAGCGTCATGGCTGAAACGATGGTAACTGAGAACTGCCGATAAATCGCGCCGGTCGATCCGCCAAAGAACGCCATCGGCACGAACACGGCAGTCAGCACCAGCGTAATGCCGATCAGCGCAGAGGTGATTTCCTCCATCGACTTGACGGTGGCTTCCAGCGGGCCAAGCCCTTCCTCGTGCATCACCCGCTCGACGTTTTCGACAACGACGATGGCGTCATCCACCAGTAGGCCGATGGCCAACACCATGCCGAACATGGTCAGCGTATTGACCGTATAGCCGAACAGCGACAGCACGCCAAAGGTGCCCAGCAGCACCACCGGCACGGCAATGGCCGGGATCAGTGTGGCACGCCAGTTCTGCAGGAACACGAACATCACGATGACGACCAGCACAATCGCTTCGAACAGCGACCAGACCACTTCTTCGATCGACAGTTTGACGAAAGTGCTGCTGTCACGCGGATAGGCGATGGCATAGCCCGCCGGCAAATCCTTGGACAGTTCCTCGACCTTGGCCTTGACCAGTTCGGCCGTTTTCATGGCATTGGCGCCGGACGCAAGGTTGATGGATAGACCGGTCGCGGGATTGCCGTTGAAACGGCTGAGAGCGCCGTAGTTTTCCTCGCCCATTTCCACGCGGGCCACGTCTTTCAGCTTGACCACCGAACCATCGACGTTGGTTTTCACCACGACGTTCTGGAACTGCTCCGGCGTTTCAAGGCGCGACCGCGCGGTAACCGTGGCGTTCAACCGTTGCCCATCTGGCGATGGGTTTGCGCCAAGTTCCCCCGCCGCAACCTGCGTGTTCTGGGCCTGCAAGGCAGACGTGATATCCGACGGCATAAGCTGCACCGCCGCCAGCCGCAGCGGATCAAGCCAGATACGCATGGCGTAGGACGAGCCGAACACGTTGGCGCTGCCCACGCCTTCGACGCGGGATAGCGGGTCTTGAAAATGCGTTGTCAGATAATCGGAAATATCGGCATTGTTGGTGCGGCCAGTCTTGTCATAGATCGACACGACCATGAGCATGTCGGACTGCGATTTGTTGACGCTGACGCCCTGCTGCTGAACCACGGTTGGCAGCCGGTTGATCGCGCGCGAAATTGCGTTCTGCACCTGCACTTGCGCAGTATCGGGATCGGTGCCCTTGTCAAAGGTGACCGTGATGCTGGACGAGCCATTGCTGGAATTCGAATTGAAGTAGAGCAGGCCGTCAAGGCCCTTCAACTGCTGTTCGAGAATCTGCGTGACAGAGTTTTCAACCGTCGCGGCATCCGCACCGCCATAGGTCGCGCTGACCGAAACCGTAGGCGGGGCGATGTCGGGGTATTGTTCCACCCCCATGGTGGTGACGGCGAACAGGCCTGCCGCCATGATGACAATGGCCAGAACCCAGGCAAAGATCGGGCGATAGGCAAAAAAGCGCGAAATCATGGGCGGTTACTTCCCCGCCCCGGCTTTGGCCCCGGCTTTGGTATCATCCTGTGGTTTGCTGCCTGCTGGCACGATCTTGGCCTTCTGGCCTTCGCGCGCGTTGATAAGGCCATCGACCACCACCCGGTCGCCCGCCTTCAACCCGCTGGTCACCAGCCAGTTCTGCCCCACCGGCGTATCGGCGGTGATATCGCGCTTTTCCAGCGTATCGCTGGCATTGGCCACCAGCACGCTGGCCCGCCCGCGCGGATCGCGGCTGACGGCGGCCTGCGGCACCAGAATGCCGTTGGGCACCGTGCCCTGTCCCACAATCGCGCGCACGAACAGGCCCGGCAACAGATCGCCCTTGGGATTGGGCACTACCGCGCGAACGGTGATCGTTCCAGTTTCGGGATCGACATCGATATCTGCAGGATTGAGCTTTCCGGCCACGGGGTATTCGCTGCCATCGGGCAGCACGACCTTGACCGGCGCAGCCCCGGCCACAAGCTGGCCAGTTTCGATGGCGCGTTTCAATGCGACGAAATCAGCCCCCGACTGCTTGATGTTCACATACATCGGATCGAGTCGCTGGACCTTGGCCATCGCCGTGGTCTGGCTGGCGGTGACCAGCGCGCCCTTGGTCACCATCGAAATACCGATGCGCCCGCTGATGGGCGATGTAACGCGGGTGAAACCCAGATTGACCTGAGCAGACGCCAGCGAAGCACGCGCCTGCGCCACGGCAGCGCGCGACTGGTTGTAGGTTGCCAGTGCGTCAGCGGCGTCCTGCTTGCTGACGCCGCCCTGTTCGGCCAGCAGGCGATAGCGTTCAGCTTTCAGCCGGTTCGCCTCAACCGTGGCCTGGGCCGATGCCAGCGAAGCCGATGCCTGCGCCTGCGACGCGGCATAGATGCGGGAATCGATCTGGTAAAGCGGCTGCCCCGCACGCACGAACGACCCTTCCTGAAACAGCCGGGACATGACGATACCGGCCACCTGCGGGCGCACTTCGGCAATCTCATAAGCTTCGGTGCGGCCCGAAAGTTCAGTGGTCAACTCCACCGCTTCGGTGCGGGCAACCATGATGCCCACCGTCGGGGTCGGCTTTGCCTTCTGCCCTTCAGCGGAACCGCACGCACCAAGCGCAAGCGCTCCAGCGCAGACCAGCGCGAAGGCAGGGAGTTTGGGCAGCAAGGAGAAGCTCACGACGTCACGGCGGGGGGCATTCGGGATCGACACAGTATGGCTCACGGAATTCTCGCACCAAATCATGTCCAGAAGCAGGCAGGATCGAACCATGGCGATTCGACGGCTAGATGCCGCTTCGGGACGCTATCGGGGTGCGTGTCTAGCAGATTGCTGCAACTGCGCACGTTCCTTGATAGGCAACAAACAGGTCTGCGACACAAAGATACAACTGCGCGTAGAATGCGCGCTTCATCGCGATTCGCACCCAAGCAACCCCGAATCCGAGGTAAAATCTCTCCCAATGCGCGGATTTCAGTGGAAAGTCGGGTTTCGCCCATGGCTTTCGCGGTTCGCGTTGCGTTAGCCGTGCGCTCCCTATCCAAGCTGAGGACAACATACCCATGAACAACAGCGACCTCGCAGACATCGTCGCAGCGAACCACGGCCTTTCCAAGGCCGATGCCCGCAAGGCCGTCGACAGCGTGTTTGCCGCCATCACCGAAGCTGCCGCCCAGGGCGATGAAGTTTCGCTCAACGGCTTTGGCAAGTTCAAGGTCAAGAACACCCCGGCTCGTGAAGGCCGTAACCCTTCGACCGGCGCGACCATCCAAATCGCAGCTTCGAACAAGCTGACCTTCTCGGCCGCAAAGGCTGTCAAGGACAAGCTCAACGGCTGATTTGCCGTTGGAGCCGACGCCCGCCCCTGCGGGTGTCGGCTCCATGCCTCTATCTCGCTTACCTCTGCGCGCCTGATTTCAGGCAAGGTTTTACAACCCCGGCTGTCGCGCCCAGCCCTTCCCACCCTCACCCTGTGGCCTATCGCACGGCATGTATTCAAGCCGGCTTCAACTTGCACACCTACTTCGCTGTGGGCGCATGGACGCGCCCTGCAGCCCGCATGCCGTGGTTAACGCAACCAGCCGCTACAGCCCGAAATGGCGCATTAAATTTACCTAAACGATGGCGGGATGATTTATAAGGCCGCCAAATTATACTGATTTATCAGAACGAATACGTCCCAAGCCAATTTCAGACCACGCCTGCCTGCAGACTGCTGACAACAGGTAAAATTAACCATTATTTAGCGGCGTCTACTTAGGATTTCCCCTGTCGACATGGGACGTCGGCAAAACGGAAAGCAGGCAAACCCTGTTTTCCGGTTCGGGACTCTCCGGTTCACTTCCGGGGACTTGGATAGGGAAGAACACAATGAAGAAGTTGCTTGCCAGTGCGGTAATCGCCGCCGGCCTGCTGGGTTCAGGCTCTGCCTTTGCCCAAGCGGCCAACTCCAGCAGCGCCACCGCTGCCGGGTCGGTCACGATCGTTCGCCCGTTGACCATCACCAACACCAGCGGCCTTGCCTTTGGCCGTATCGTCAAGCCGCGCACCGGCGATGGCACGGTGTCGATTGCCAACAACAGCAACACGGTTGTCGCAGGCAGCGGCGCTGTCGCACTCAGCGGCATCACTACCAGCCGCGCCGTGTTCACGGTTGACGGCGAAGGCGGTCAGGCCATCGGCATATCGATGCCTTCGTCCATGACCCTGTCGGGCAATGGCGATACCATCGAAGTGACTCTGGCACCCGATTTCGGCTCCACCGAAACGCTCAGCGGCGCTCTGGCCGGTTCTGGCAGCAAGACGCTGAACGTGGGCGGTGGCTTTGATCTGCCCTCTGCCCAGGCTTCGGGCGCGTACACCGGTTCGTTTACCGTGACAGTCGCTTATCAATAAGCGATCGCACCGGTAAGCTGCCGGTTCGGGAGAGGGAATGCCGGGAGGGGGAATTCAGGGCATGACGAAATGCGCACCTGTCCGCACATGGCTTGCCGCCTGTGCGCTGGGCTTTGTCAGCCTTGGCTCGGCACCCGCTGCCATTGCAAGCGAGGTTGAGGCATCGGAAAGCGTGTCCGCACGCGCCGACGCGCTCACCTCGCTTGTGGTGGTGGAACCGGTCGGCGCAGGCTTTGCCTTCGATGTCATCAACGATGCGGTTTCCGCCGTCTTCCTGAACGGCGACGGCTGGGACTCCGCCTCGCTGCTGCTGTCGCGGCGCAGGAACGGCCCGACGAAATCGCTGGGTGGGGTCATCATCATGGCCAGCGGCGTCTATCGCATCGATCTGCTTTCCCCGGTGAAGGTGCAACCTGGCACCAGACATCAGGCTGACAGGTTCTCGTCCGGTGTGCTGCCGGGCGGAGGTTCGATCCTGTTTCTGGCGCAGTTCAACTGAACGCGCGCATTATAAGGTTTTCTGCCATGAAGCACGCATTCAAGGCTCTGGTTTCGCTGCTGCCGCTGATGCTGGCGGCGCCTGCCATCGCACAGCCGGTTTCGCTGCCGATTGCCGCGCCCAAAGGCGATGCACCAAACGCATCCGCTCCGGTGACGACCGCCGCTGCCAACATCAACCTGACCCCGCGCCGCGTGATCTTTGATCGCGCCAAGCGCACCGAGGCGGTGTTCGTGTTCAATCAGGGCAACACCCCGGTCACCGTCGATATCGCGCTGGTTGACAACGCCATGCTGCCGTCGGGCGAAATCGTACCGCTGGCCCGCCTTGCCGAACACGGCGCTGCTGCCGAGGCGGTTGGTGCAAGAGTGCTGTCGGCCAAACCGTTCGTGCTGGCCGCGCCCAGCCGGCTGACGCTGCCGCCGGGACAGGGCAAGACCATCCGCGTGCGCGCCACATTGGCCGATCCCAACACCACGGCCGAATATCGCACCCACCTGACCGTGACCACTGTGCCATCGGCAGACCTTGGCCTGACGGCCGAACAGGCCGCGTCGGCGGACAAGGGTGAACTGGTGCTGCGCATTCAGTCGATCTTCGGCATTTCCATCCCCTTGATCGTGCGCGGGGGAACCACTGATGCCGCCGGGTCCATCGGCGCCATTACGCAAGTGACCACGCCCGATGGCCCCGGCCTTTCGGTGCCGCTGCGCCGCACCGGGCAGACATCGCTTTACGGCAATATCGAAGTGCGTTCGGGCAAGGAGATCGTCGGGCTGGTGCGTGGCCTTGCCATCTACCCCGAAATTGCCGAACGCACCGCCACGGTGCCGCTGCTGCGCCCGCTGAAGCGCGGCGAAAGCGTGACCGCAACCTTCATCGCGGATGATGCGAAGAAGGCCGAACCCATTGCAAGCGGGGCGTTCACCGCCCCCTGACATGCTTGATGCCGCCGCAATCCTGGCCCTGGCCGGCGCTGCTACCAGCGTGGCGCCAGAGGGTTCTGCTGCGTCTGCAAAAGCCGCAGACGTGCCGATCCGTTTCGGCGCGCAGGAAGACTATGCCGACCAATTGCTGCTACTGTCAGTGCAACTGGATGGCGCGACAATCAGCGAAGCGCTGACCGCCTATGGCGACGCAGCAGATCCCATGCTGCCACTGGGCGAACTCAGCCGCCTGCTGGAACTGCCGCTGGATATCGACGTCGGCAATGGCGTGGCGTCGGGCCGGATCGGCGAAAGCCAGCGCCCGCTCACCATCGACCTGAAATCCGGGCAGGCGCTGCTGGGCGGCAAGGTTGTGGCGCTGGTTCCGCCCGACACCATCGTCACCGAAACCGACATTTTCCTGCGGGCATCGCTGATCGCCAAATTGCTGCCGCTACGCATTACCGCCGTGGCCGATGAAATGGCACTCCATCTGGAAGCGACCGAAAAGCTGCCGGTGCAGATTCAACGTGAACGACTGGCCCGCATTGCCGGGCTTTCGCGCGGGCCGGATCAGGCCGAAGATGCCCTGCGCGTGGCCACCCCCTATCGCTGGCTGGGTGAACCGGCGTTCGATTTCACGTCAGAGCTTGGCTATGACAGCACCGATGGCCGCGCGATTACGCGCATGGAAGCGCGGGTTGCGGGCGATCTGCTGCAAACCGGCTTTTCCGGCTGGCTGGCCACCGATGACCGCGCGAAGCCTTCATCCGCACGATTGGCCTTCACTCGCCGGTCGGAAGATGGCCATCTGCTGGGTTCACTGGGTGGCACGATGGCATCTGTGGGCGATGTCTTTACCCCGCCAAGCGTTATCGGCGCGCGCAGCATGAACGGCGCAGGACTGGTCTTTTCTTCGGCGCGGATCGACGAAGCCAGCGTGTTTCAACGCATCAACCTGCGCGGCGAATTGCCGGTGGGATACGATGCCGAACTTTACATCAACGACATCCTGCGGTCGGGCCAGCGGGGATCAGGCACGCAAGGCCGCTATGAGTTCAACGACATCCCGCTGGTGCGCGGGCGCAACGCCATCCGCATCGTGCTTTATGGCCCGCGCGGCGAACGGATTGAACGCACCCGCATGATTAACGTGGGCGGCGGGCAACTGGCCGCAGGCAAAACCACGCTGGACCTTGGCGTGGTGGCGCAGGATCGCGCGGTGATCGACCTGTCGGATACCAGCGTGGCAGGGTTCATGCGCGGACGTGGCAAGTTGCGCGCCGTGCTGGGGCTGGCCCACGGCATCAGCGAAAGCATGACCATTGCAGGCAGCCTGTCCCGCTTTACCGACAGCGGGGGCACAGACCATACCATTGGCACCGTGGGCGCACGCACGTCACTGCTGGGCATTTCAGTGCAGACCGACATGGCTAGCGACTTTCGCGCGGGCAAGGCGCTGTCGGTGGGACTGGCCGGACGGCTGGGCGGGATCAGCTTTCTGGGCCGCCATGTCGAATATGGCGGCGGCTTTGCGGACGAAGCGAACACCAGCTTCGACGCCGCGCGCCCACTGCGCCGTTACAGCGAACTGGTGTTCGATCTGGCCGTGCCGCTGCCGGGATCGGTGGGCCTGCCGCTTTCAGGCCGGATCGACCGTGCGGAATACATCGACGGCGGCAAGAGCATTTCGGCCCGCGCACGCACCACAGCCAGCCTTGGCGGAACGCTGGTGGCCTTCGGCGCGGATTACAGCCACCGCTCTGCACCGGGATATTCCGATACCCGCATCAACGGCAATATCAGCGCGATGCGGCTGGTGGATTACAAGTGGCAATTGCGCGCCACCGCCGATTACCGGATGAAGCCTGGCTTCGCGCTGGAAACGCTGGGCCTTGCCGCAGACCGCGCCATTGGTGATCGCTACAGCCTGCGCTTTGGCGCAACCCGCACCTTTTCCAACCGCGATGTCGCCCTGCAGGCTGGGGTAACCGCGCGCCTGCCCTTTGCATCGGCCACGCTTGGCGGTGACTGGTCCACCGGGCAAGGCCGCTGGCGGGTGGGCCTGCAACTGAACTTCGGCCTTGCCCGCGATCCTTTGCAAGGCCGCTATCGCATGACCCCGCCCGGCCCCGCCAATGGTGCCAGTGCCGCCCTGCTGGCCTTTATCGATGCTAATGCCAATGGCCGCCGCGATACTGGCGAAGAGGCCGTGCCCGGCGTAACGGTAGAAGGCGGCGGGCTGAAAGCGGTGACCGATGCCCAAGGCCACGCCTTCGTAACAGGGCTGGGCGATGGCAGCATGGCCGCGCTGCGCACCGACATTTCCAATGCCGACACCGTGTTCGTCACGCCGCCGCCACAGAACATCGTGTTCGCCGCGCGTGCAGGACGGGTGGCGACCATTGATTATCCGCTGGTGCCCACGTCAGAACTGGTCGCCCGGATCAATTTCCGTCGCCGCGATGGCGCGTTGCGTGGCCTTTCGGCAGTAAAACTGCGGCTGGTCTCGCCCAAAGGCGCGGTGGCCGAAGGCGTAACCGAATTTGATGGGACCGCCGTGTTCGATCAAGTCAAGCCGGGCCGCTACGCGCTGGAAATCGATGCCGATCAGGCGGCGCGGCTGGGTATGCGGATGATGGCACCGGTCTTCGTCACCGTTGCCGCCGATGGCCGCACGATTGACGCCACCGGTGAAGTGGCGTTCAACGAACCGGTGCAGGTGGTGGCAAGATGAACAGGCGCGCATTTTCAATAGCGCTGGCCGTAGTGGCTGCTGCGCTGATTCCCGGCAGCAGCGCCATGGCCCAAAACTACTCCGTGCAATCAATCAGCGACGCCAATCTGGGCGATGTCGTGTCCGCCGCATCCGGCACGTCGACCTTCCGGTCCAACGCATCATCCGGGGCAGTCACCCTGCAATCGGGCAGCGCAGTGCGGCTATCCAGCACCTCCGCCAATGCCGTGGTGACGATCGGTTGCAGCAATTCGGTCCTGTGCGCGACCACTGCCGTCTCTGTCACACTGGCCCACGCCGGAACGCCCAGTGGACGGCTGGACTACATCCCTTCGGTCAGCGTTGCCAACGGTACTGCTACCATCACATCGGCCTATAGCGCAGGCAGCTATGTGGTCATTAACCTCAGCCCGATTCCACGCAATTCCTCACGCACGTTCCTGCTTGGTTTCGATATGCCGGTGCTGGGCAATGAATCTTCACGGTCAACCGGATCTGCGGTCAGTTCCTATCTTATCACCGCGTCGCGGCCCAGCGGCTCAGGGTCGAGTTCTCAGGTAGGCGACATCATCGCCAAAGTGCTGCGCCCCATCGCCATTGCCAAGACGCAGGATCTGCAATTTGGCAGCGTGACGCGGCCCAGCAGCGGATCGGGCAGCATCACGGTAAGCCCATCAGGTTCGGCCAGCAGCACCGGCACCAATGTCCGCCGCTTTTCCACCCCCGCGCCCAGCGCAGCCGCCTTTACCGTGACCGGCGAAGGTGGGCAGGCGGTGACGGTATCGGTGCCATCCACCGTATCGCTAAACGGGCCAGCCGGAACCGTAGTGGCAACCACCACCGCCACCGGCAGCGGATCGCAGGTGTTGAACGGCAGCGCAGGCGCAGCAGGAACCGTACAGGTGAAGGTCGGCGGCACCGTACCGCTAACCCAGACCACCGGCATCGGCACATTCAGCGGCGCTTTGACCGTGACGGTTCAGTATAACTGACGCCGGATAACTGAAGCCGGTCAGTTCACCTGCCGTTCCAGCCCCTGCCAATAGGGTTCGCGCAAGGACCGCCGCAAAATCTTGCCCGAAGGATTGCGGGGCAGCGCTTCAATCACGTCGACAGATTTGGGCACCTTGAACCCGGCCAGCCGTTCGCGCGTCCATTCAATAACCGATTGCGGATCAACGGTGTGTCCGGGCTTGGGCACGCAAACGGCCTTCACCGCTTCGCCCCAGCGCTCATCCGGCACGCCGATCACCGCCACTTCCAGCACATCGGGATGGCCATAAATCGCGCTTTCGACCTGCGCCGGATAGACGTTTTCGCCGCCGGAGATAATCATGTCCTTGATGCGGTCATGCATATAGACATAGCCGTCATCGTCCAGATAACCGGCGTCGCCCGTGGCAATCCAGCCATCATTGCTCAATGTCTTTGCCGTCGCTTCTGGCAGTTTCCAATAGCCCAGCATGTTGTTGGATGACCGGGTCTGAATCTCGCCAATCTCGTTTGGCCCCAGCGCTTTGCCATTTTCATCGATTACGCGCACTTCCACCCCGGGCAGCGGCTTTCCGGCAGACCGCATCCGCTGATTGCCATTCACGTCATGGTCTTCAGGCGGCAACATACAGATCGTGCCGGTCGTCTCGGTCATGCCATATGCCTGAATGAAATCGGCTGAAAACATGGCGATACATTCGCGCAGCAGGACCAGCGGAATGGGCGATGCGCCATAGATGATATATTTCAACCGGCTGAAATCCACCTGCGCGCAATCGGGATGGTTCAGCAGCATCTGGAGCGCGGCGGGCACGATGAAGAAACGGGTGACGCCCTTCTGCTCTACGGCATCAAACACCGCACGCGGCTCAAATTCCGCCAGCACGATGCCGGGCAATCCCGCACCGATCGCCATAACCCCAAGGCCAGTGCCGCCAATGTGCGCACAGGGCATGGCAACAAGGATCGCCTCATCATCGGTCATCGCGGCATAGGGCTGATCGCTGCCCAGCGATTGTTTGCGCAGGCCAAACAGGTTGCGGTTGGACAGCACTGCGCCCTTGGGATTCCCGGTGGTGCCCGATGTATAGAGTTGCAGCACCGCATCGTCCGGCCCGGCGGCTTCGAACGGCGCAGGCGCCGTGCCGTCAATCCAGCCCCACGCCTCACTTTGCGTAAAACAGCGCTCAACCGTCGGAATTTCGGCAAAGCTGGCAGCAAGGTCTTCAAACCCTTCGCCAAGGAACATCGCCCGCGCCTCGGCGTCCTGGGCAATCCACTTTGCCTCAGCCGGGGCCAGCCGCCAGCCGATGGGCACCATCACCACGCCCAGCCGTGCGGCCGCAAAGAACAGGGTGAAATACAGCGTCGCGTTCTTGCCGAACCACGCGATCCGGTCCCCCTTGCCCAACCCCATCGCGGCAAGACCGGTGGCGACGCGCGCCGTGGCTTCTTCCAGCCCTGCGTAAGTCAAAAGCCGGTCCGGCCCATCCAGCGCGACCATATCCGGTCGATCTTCCGCCCAGAAACGCAGGAAACCATCAAACGTGAACAGGTGCGCGGTGCGTTCTGCCGTAGTGGGCTTATAGGCTGTTTCGGCCATGCTTCGCTCTCCCAAGCAATTTGGCAGAGTTAATCATGCAATTAAGCCAGAGCCAAGCCTCCCAATCGTGACAGTGTATGTCGGGATGGCAATTTCACCACGCGCAGCTTCAAGCCTCGGCCAGCGCCTTTTTATAAATGCTACTTCGCGGCTTTTCGAACAGGCGCATCACCATCGGTTCAAAGAACGACAGCGGCAACGTGTCGTAAGCTGGATCGAACGCCGGGCAATCATACTTGTCGATGAATTCCTGCGTGGCGGCGGCATGTTCGTGGGCGGCAAACTGGTCGCGCATATTGCGGTCAAGGCCAAGGAAGTGGAAGAAGTTGTAGCCCTGAAAAATGCCATGATGCTGCACGATCCAGTGCAGTTCTTCCGAAACGAAAGGCTTGAGGATGGCTGCCGCAATATCCGGGTGGTTATAGGCGCCCAGCACATCGCCAATGTCGTGCAGCAAAGCCATCACCACATAATCTTCCGCCCGGCCATCACGATGCGCGCGGGTCGCGGTTTGCAGGCAATGGGTCAGCCGATCAACCGCAAAGCCGCCGCAATCCCCTTCGAGCAGCCGCAGATGTTCCAGCACTCTCGCGCCCCCGCTGCGGGCATGGGGCACCATATGGGTCATGATGGCATCCCAGTCTTCCTGCGTGCCATCGCTCATCGTGTGGAACTGCGCCGTGGGCAGATCATCCATCGCGTGCATCCTTGTCTCCCGCGCCTGCCTGTTACCGGCAGTGCGCATATGGAAGGCACACGATATCGCGTTTGCCCAGCTTGGCGAGTCAATTCCGCTGGTCAAAAATCCGTTCCGGCAGGCTGAGCGCAAGCACGAAGCACCCCGCCAACAGCAGCAGGATAACGCCAATGGCTGCCAGCACGCCGCTGGCTCCCAGCGCGAAATAAGCGCTGCCAACCAGCGCAATGCCAAAGGCGCTGCCCATTTGCAGCACGGTCTTCAAGATGCCGCTGGCCGCGCCTGCGTGGCGACGGTCCACTCGCGCCAGTGCCACTGGCGATACCGGGCCGGACAGCGTGCCCATGCCCACGCCCGACGCCAGCAGGGCCGGCATCAGCAAGACCAGCCCTGGTCCTCCCGCGACGATCCACGCCAGCGCGCCGCCATAGGCAAATACCAGCAGTGCCGAAGAGCACACCAGCATCCACTTGCCCGCCCGCGCCAGATAGCGTCGTCCGACAAAGCCCATGCCCAGCATAACGCCCGCGCTGAACGGGATATGCACCAGTCCGGTCTGCAGGGGCGAATAGCCCAGCCGTGATTGCAACGCATGGGCAAAGACGAACAGAAAGCCCGTGTTCGCCGCCGAAAAGATCAGTCCGATCAGCGCGCCTGTACGAAACAGCGGATCAGCCATGAGTTCGGGATCGAAGATTACCGGCTTGCCCGCCCGCGCCCTGCGGGTAAGGCCCTTCCACGCGGCCCACAGCAGCAATGGCGATGCGCAAAGTAGCAGCAGACTGCCACGATCAAGCCCGGCATGTTCACCCCGCACCAGCGGCACCAGCATGGCGGCCAGCGCGGCCCCAAACGCCAGCGTGCCGATCACATCGATGCGCCCGCCCTTGTGCGTCACTTCACGCGGCAGGAAACGCCAGCCCGCCACCAGCGCGGCAAGCCCGATGGGCAGATTAATCAGGAACACCGCGCGCCAGCCCAAGCCGGCAATATCCGCCGCAATCAGCAGTCCTCCAAGGATTGGCCCGGCAATGCCCGCCAGCCCGCCGATCACGCCAAACCACGCCAGCCGCCCGATCCGCTCCACCGGATCATACAGGATCTGGATTACCGCCATGACCTGCGGCGCCATGATCGCGCCCGCGGCGCCCTGCGCGACCCGCGCCGCAATCAGCAGCGCAGGATCAGCAGCTACGCCGCACAGCACCGATGCCAGCGTGAACCCCGCCACGCCGCACAGGAACATCGCCCGCCCGCCAAAGATATCGCCCAGTCGCCCGCCCAGCACCAGCAGCAGACCGAACGCCAGCGAATAGCCCGCCGCAATCCACTGGGCCGCACTGCCACCCAGATCATATCCGCGCGCGGCAAAATCCGCCTGCATAGCTGGCAGCGCGGTGTTGATGATCGTCACATCGACAATCTCAAGCACCAGCGCAGTAATAAGCGTGAAAAAGGCGAGGCTTTTCTGCCTCTCGGTCATGCCGGCAATGGTCTGCGCCATGGGCCTAGATCGCGCCTTCGCGCAGCATTTCCACCGCCGCATCACAGGCCCGCGCCGTCAGCGCCATATAAGTCAGCGACGGGTTCTGGCAGGCTGACGATGCCATCTGCGCGCCGTCCGTGACAAACAGGTTGGCCACATCATGCGACTGGCTCCACTTGTTCAGGACCGAATTTTTGGGATCATACCCCATCCGCGCGCCGCCCATTTCGTGAATGGCCATGCCGCCCGTGCCGGGCTGGTCAGATCCCATGATGACCTTGCCGCCTGCCGCCGTCATCATTTCGGCGGCATCGGCCTTGGCCTGCGCCAGTGCAGCTTGCTCTTCCTTGCCATGGGCAAAGTCGATGTGAAGCTGCGGAATGCCAAATCTGTCGGTCTTTACGCCATCCAGCGTCAGCCGGTTGGTATCGCGCGGCACGCTGTCGGCAAAGGCAACCAGCACCATGCGCCACATACCGGGACTGCGCAGCTTGTTCTTGAAGTCTGCGCCCACGCCCGCCTCGCGCTTGCCCGCACCCCAGTTGCTTTGCAGCGCACCACCCTGGTACGAAAATCCGCGCGTATGCCCGGCCCCGTCCATGGCATCCATGTTGCGATAACGCGCGATCACCACACCGGTTGGCCGGTTGCCAAAGCTGGTGCGCCCGCCAAATTCGGGGAACAGCGCAATGGTCGACAGCGTGCTGGCATGATCCATGATCTGCGTTCCCAGAACTCCGCTGGAATTGCCAAGGCCCTTGGGCATCGCTTCAGACCGCGAATTGAGCAGCAGATGCACTGAATTGAACGCGCCTGCATTCAGGAACACCATGCGCGCGGTCGCGGCCCCGCGCGTGCCATCCTTGGTGTTGACATAACGCACACCCGTAACCCGCTTTGTCGCAGGGTCATAATCGACATGTTCGACAATCGCGTCGGTCACCACGGTCAGGTTACCGGTGGCCGCCGCCGCCGGAAGCGTGCTGGATTGTGTGGAAAAATACGCGCCATAAGAACAGCCACGCGCACAGATCGACCGGTTCTGACAGGCAGCGCGGCCTTCGTCAGGCTTGGCTTCGGTCATGTTGGCAACACGGCCCACCGTCATGCAGCGGCCAAACTTGTCCGCCACCACCTGCTTGACGTGGCGTTCCACCGCGTTCAGCGCCATCGGTGGCTGGAACTTGCCATCGGGAAGCTGCGGCAAGCCTTCCATCGCGCCCGAAACGCCGATGAATTCCTCAACCTTGTCATACCACGGGGCAATGTCGGCATAACGGATCGGCCAGTCGGTGCCGTGCCCGTCGCGTTTGTTGGCGCCAAAATCATAGTCCGACCAGCGATAGGACTGCCGCCCCCAAGTCAGCGAACGCCCGCCCAGTTGATAAGATCGCAGCCACGAAAATGCGGTCCCCGGTGCGGTGCTATAGGGGTTTTCCGCATCGTTGACGAAATTCGCCTGCGTAAACTCGTTGAACTGTCGGTTCTGCGCCTGCACCTGATATTCGCGGGCAAACAGCGCGGCATCGCCCGCTCCGCGAAACGGCATTTCCCACGGCGTCTTCATCTCGGTCGGATATTCGCCGTGGACGATTTCGCGCCCGCGCTCGATCATCAGCACCTTTAGGCCCGCCTGCGTCAACTCCTTGGCTGCCCAGCCGCCGGTGATCCCGGAGCCGACCACGATTGCGTCGAATTGCATGTCCGTCATTTCCGTTCTTCAGCCAAAGTCCACTGCGGTCCAGTCGCTGGACCACGCGCGATATCCGGGGGTCAGCGGCAGATCGGGATCGAACCGCCCCGGCACATGTTCATATTGCAGTTCCTGCGTGGCACCTGTTTCGCTGGTGTAATAGCCGGTCAGGATCAGCCCCTTGACCGTCTTCCACGGATGTTCGCCCCGCCCGGCATAGGCTTGCGCATCAAGCGCAGTCAGCAATGCAGCCTGACGGTCAGGTCCGACGGCCAGAAAGTCACCGCCCGCACGGCCATCCAGCTCCCGCTCAAGCCAGTCCACATGGCGCAGCGAACCATCGTTACGCAGAAAACGGTCATAAGCAGCAGGTTCGCTCAAAGCCTTGCGCGACCCGTCAAGACCGTGGGCCAGCGCCAGAATGGCAAAATCACCTGCACCAACTTCGCCCGCGCCCGGCGTGCCGGTGCGCGGCAGGACGCGCTGGCTTACCTGCTGCATCAGCAGGCGCTGCCGCTCTGTCGGCGCATCAGCCGCGTCAAGGTGGGTAAGGCTCACCGCCGCGGCCGGCACGCCCAGCGCCAGTGCCAGCAACGCAGCCGCGCCCATGAAATCACGACGGTTCCAGCCCGTCATCGGCCTATCCTGCATCGCCTTCATTCTCCCCGTGTGGCTGACCATGCCGGATCACCACAGTATAAGAACGAATACTCTAATTTGGATATGGCCCGCAAGGGGGCATCTGTGGGGGAATTCACTCAATTCACAATTGCGGGATTGGAATGGCGCTTCAGGCCAAAATCAGCCCTTCACCTGCGCGTCGCAGATTTCGCACAGGGCGTGGATGATCGCGCGGACGATTTCGTCCTTCAGACTGTAAAAGCGAATCTGTGCCGCAACGCGCGTGTCGACCACGCCTTCATCACGCAAACGGGCCAGATGTTGCGAGACGGCGGATTGGGAAAGACCGGTCAATTCCACCAATTCCGTTACGGAAACCTCACCTTCATCCATCCGGCACAGCATCAGCAGCCGCTCAGGATGGCTAAGCATGCGCATCCGCCCCGCCATCAGGCGAGCGCTCTCTTTCAGCTCGGAAAGGTCGGTATGTTTCATTGTTCTCAAGCAGATAGCGGCCACACCAGCTTGTGCAAGTGCGTCGCAACACCTCTTGCGTTAAATTGTCCATACTATTAATTAAATCGTATTTTATTTATATAAGATATAGCGCAATTTACAGCTTCTTGATGAATTGGCAGATGACCGATTATGCGCCGACACTCTCCGCCAGGCAGATAAATGCCAGCCTCGCGACCAGCGGGGGGCAGGTCACGCGCTTTACATCCCCGCTCAAAGCTGGCGCGCAATTGCTGGTGATAGACCAACAAACATGCTTGCCCCCGCGCGCATCAGCGACTAGGGGCATCCGCAGTCGGGGAGTAGCGCAGCCTGGTAGCGCATCTGGTTTGGGACCAGAGGGTCGTAGGTTCGAATCCTATCTCCCCGACCACTTTCCCATAAACAGCATTATCCGCCCGGCAGGCTTTCGGTCTGCCGCATCGCTTCGCCCAGTGCGAGCGCGGTGGAAATGGCGAGGTTAAGCGAGCGGACCTGTGGCCGGATTGGGATGCGCAACCGCGCGTCGCACGCATCGGCCACGGCGGCAGGCACGCCTGCGCTTTCCTTGCCGAACAGCAGCACATCATCAGGCCGGAACGTAAAGTCGTAAACCGACTGGTCGGCCTTGGTGGTGAACAGCACCAGCCGGCTTTCGCCCGCAGACGCTCTGAACGCATCGAAGCTGGCGTGGCGGGTGATGGCAACGTGGTCGATGTAATCCATCGCCGCGCGGCGCACGCGGCGGTCATCCCACGCAAAGCCCAGCGGCTCGATCAGATCGACCCCCACCCCGAAACACGCGCCCAGTCGCAGCACCGATCCGACGTTTCCGGCAATCTCCGGTTCGTAAAGCGCTATCCGCATCGCCGTCAGCCCGCGCTCACTCCACCGTCACCGATTTGGCCAGATTGCGCGGCTGGTCAACGTCAGTGCCCTTGGCCACGGCGACGTGATAGGCCAGCAACTGCACGGGCACGGCATAGACCAGCGGCGCGATCAGCGGGTGGACCTTGGGCATTTCGATAGTGGCAAGGCAGCCCTCGCCCGCCTCCGCAATGCCCTCGGCATCGGAAATCAGCACCACCTTGCCGCCCCGCGCGCGCACCTCCTGCATGTTCGAAACGGTCTTTTCAAACAGCGGCCCTGATGGCGCCAGTACGATCACCGGCACCGCTTCATCGATCAGCGCAATTGGCCCGTGCTTCATTTCCCCGCTGGCATAACCTTCGGCGTGGATATAGCTGATTTCCTTCAATTTCAGCGCGCCTTCCAGCGCCAGCGGATAGTCCGGCCCACGGCCCAGATACAGCACGTCGCGCGCAGGCGCGATAAGGTGCGCCATCCCTGCGATTTCCTCGTCATGGCTCAGCGCGGCGTTGAGCGCGGCGGGTGTTTCCACCAGTTGCTCTACAATCGCCGCTTCTTCCGCCCGGTTCAGCCGTCCGCGCTTCACCGCCAGATGCGCCGCCAGTGCGGCCAGCACGGCAAGCTGGCAGGTAAACGCCTTGGTCGACGCCACGCCAATTTCCGGCCCGGCGTGCGTTGGCAACAACAGATCCGCCTCGCGCGCCATCGAACTGGTCGGCACGTTCACCACCACCGCAATGGTCTGCCCCGCCGCCTTGCAATGGCGCAGCGCGGCCAGCGTGTCTGCTGTTTCACCGCTCTGCGAAATGAACAGCGCCAGCCCGCCCGGCTCCAGCACCGGATCGCGGTAACGGAACTCGGACGCCACATCGATGTCCACCGGCAGGCGCGCGAACTGTTCGAACCAGTACTTGGCGACCATCCCGGCATAGAAGCTGGTGCCGCAGGCCACGATGGTCACGCGGTTGATGCTGGCCAGATCAAAGTCGATCTGCGGCAGCGCTACAGTCTGTTCCACCCGGCGCAAGTAACTGCGCAGCGTCTGCGCCACCACCACCGGCTGTTCGAAGATTTCCTTCTGCATGAAGTGGCGGTAATTGCCCTTTTCGATGGCCGCCGCCGTCGCGCCAGATGCCACCACCGGGCGCGTCACCGCATTGTCGTCAACGTCGAAAATCTGCGCGCCTTCGCGGGTGATGACCACCCAGTCGCCTTCTTCCAGATACGTGATGCGCTGGGTCAGCGGGGCCAGCGCCAGCGCGTCAGACCCCAGATAGGTTTCGCCATCGCCATAGCCCACCACCAGCGGCGATCCCAGCCGCGCGCCGATCAGCATGTCGTCATGCTGGCGGAACGCGATGGCCAGCGCAAAAGCCCCGCGCAATTGCGGCAGCACCGCCTTTACCGCGTCCTGCGGCGAAAGCCCCGCCTCAACCTGTTCCGACACAAGGTGCGCGACGACTTCGGTATCCGTCTCGCTTTCAAACTTGCGTCCCCGCGCGATCAGGGCTTCGCGCAGCGGCTTGAAATTCTCGATAATCCCGTTGTGCACCAGCGCCACTTCGCCGGTGGCGTGCGGGTGGGCATTGCTGGTGGTGGGCGCGCCGTGCGTGGCCCAGCGGGTGTGCGCAATGCCGATCAGCCCGGCAGCAGGATTGCGCGCCAGTTCGACCACCAGATTGTTCAGCTTGCCCTCGGCCCGGCGGCGCACAAGCTGCCCGCCATCCACCATGCACACGCCCGCGCTGTCATATCCGCGATATTCCATCCGCCGCAGGCCATCGACCAGCCGGTCCGCCACAGGTTCCTTGCCGACGATTCCGATGATTCCGCACATGGACGATAAGCACTTTCTCTAAAGGGTATAGGGCACCCGGATTCCCGGCAGGTTAGCAGGGAAATCCTTGGTATTTCGTGTAATCAGAATACTACCGCTGATCTGCGCCGTCGCCAGCACCAGCGCATCCATAAGCGTCATGCCATTGCGATGCCGCAGATCGGCGGCGACGCTGGCTATACGCCCATCAATCTCTACAACATCGAACGGCGCGATTAAATTTCTGACATGTTCGCGGGTTTCCAGCGGCTCGCCCGAAAGCACTTCGGTCCACACCACGCGGCTGATCCGGTGGCGGCGATAGCGCGAAAGCTCGGCAACCGCCTGCGGACGGTCCTGCAACCAGTCGATCAGGATATTGGTGTCGAAAAACGGATCGGACACGGCGCGCTATCGCTCACCGCGAAGGGCGCGCTGCCACGCTACGCCATCGTTCACATCGGCCCGATTTTTCCAGTACCCCGCCCCGCGCGCGATCCAGTCCTGCCCACCCGGCACAGGCGCCTGCGCTCGAAACTGCGCCACCGCTTCACGCAGCACCGCCGCCCGCGACTTCCCCTGCTCCGCCGCAAGCGCATCCAGCCATTCGATATCGACTTCAGGCAGATCGGCAAGAATGCGAGTCATGCTGATATATTGATATCATATCGCGATATCGTCAAGAGGGGTGGAGATAATTGCGTTTGACACCGCAAAGATGGTCACGGACATATGCGGGCGGGCAATTGACGATTGATGAACGGGGAAAAGATGATGCGCGGCGCAGCTTTTATCGCAGCAATAGCGGCCTCATTTGCATCTATCAGTCTTGCCCGTGCCGAACCAATAACCGAGGAAGCCGCGCGCGCCGCCACCGACAATGCCGTAAATGCACTCAAGGCTGGCAATCCAGAAGCGGTCATTCCTCTGGTCGATCCGGTGATCGCTACGCTTGAAGATATGCAGAAGGACCAGACAGTCCAATGTGCTGACGACCTGACAGGGGCAATCTTTCTGTCCGCAATGCAGACTGCCGCCATGGAAAAAGTTCCTGAAAAGGAACGACGCGCCGCATCGATCGTAGGCCCGGATTTCTGCGCCGCGCTGTTCCTAAAGGGCTTTGCACTGATCGATCTTAAGCGAATGGACGAGGCCGAAGCCTTCCTGCGCCGCGCGCACGAAGCCGCCCCGTTTAACGCCCACTACCTGAACGAATATGCCGAGTGGCACAAAGCCATGAAGCAATGGGAAAAGTCGCACGAGCTTTTCCAAGAAGCATTTGGTCTTGGCGAATTTAGCACCGACAAGGGCATGAAAAAGTTCAACCAGGCACGCGCACTGCGCGGCATGGCCTTCAACGAAATAGAAATGGGCCAGCTCGACAAGGCTGAGAAAAATCTGCGCAAGTCACTCAAACTTCTGCCCGACAACGCAGGCGCAAAATCTGAACTTCAATATATCGCGGATTTGAAGAAAAAACAGAAAGGCTGATCGCTCAGCCCCGCTTCTCCGCCTTCTTCTTCTTCATCGCATCATGGAACCGGTCCGCCCAGCCCGGCTTCACCAGTTGTTCTGCGCGCACCATGCGCAGTTCGCCATCGCCAACATCGCGTGACACTGCGCTGCCTGCCGCAACAATCGCGTCCGCGCCGATCTTTACCGGCGCAATCAGGGCGCTGTTCGATCCGATGAAGGCGCGTTCGCCGATCACGGTCTTGTGCTTGAAATATCCGTCGTAATTGCAGGTGATGGTGCCCGCGCCAATGTTCGCGCCCGCCCCCACGTCTGCATCGCCCAGATAGGTCAGGTGGTTGGCCTTGGCGCCCTTGTGCATCACGGCGTTCTTCACTTCCACAAAGTTGCCGATCTTGACCTTTTCTTCCAGCCGCGCGCCGGGGCGCAGGCGGGCATAGGGGCCAATCTGCACGCCATCGGCCAGAGTCGCGCCTTCCAGATGGCTGAAGGCGTGGATCGTCACGTGGTCGGCCACGGTCACACCGGGGCCAAAGAACACGTTGGGTTCCACCAGCACGTCACGGCCCAGCACGGTATCCCATGCAAACCACACGGTTTCCGGCGCGATCAGCGTTGCGCCATCGGCCATGGCCTGCGCGCGGCGGCGCTGCTGCCAGCGGCCTTCGGCCTGGGCCAGTTCGGCGCGGCTGTTGATGCCCGCCACTTCATCGGCATCGTCGGTCACCACCACCGCGCATGTGCGGCCATCGGCAATGGCAATGTTCACCACATCGGGCAGGTAATATTCGCCTTGCGCATTATCATTGCCCACCCGCGCCAGCAGGCCGAACAGATCGGCGCTGCGCACCGCCATCAGCCCGGAATTGCACACGCGGCAGGCGCGTTCATCATCGGTGGCGTCCTTGAATTCCACCATCTTCACGATGCGGCCCGCTTCGGCAATCACCCGGCCATATTGCAGCATGTCTTCGGGCGCAAAGCCCAGCACCACGGCGGCGGGATTGTCCGCTTCGTGCAGCCGCGCGATCATCGCCTGCATGGTGCTGGCCCGAACAAATGGCACATCGCCATACAGGATCAACACATCGCCATCGAAACCCGCCAGCGCTGCTTCCGCCTGTTGAACCGCATGGGCCGTGCCCAACTGCGGGTCTTGCACCGCAATCGTGGCTGCATCGCCCAGCGCCTTTTCCAACTGGTCGCGCCCGTGGCCTGCCACCACCACCTGTCGCGCCGGGGTCAGTTCCGCCGCGCTCGCCATCAGGTGCATCAGCATGGGACGCCCGGCGATGGGGTGGAGCACCTTATGCAGGTCGCTCTTCATGCGGGTGCCTTTTCCGGCGGCGAGAACGATGATGGCGAGCGAAGTGTTTTCAGTCATGCCAGCATCCTTGCCAGACAAATCTTGCGCTTTCCAGAACGCGCAGGCAGTTGCCGCCACGATGGCAAATTTTCCTTACGATGTGGTCGGATTCGATCTAGATGGCACCCTGCTGGATACCTCCGGCGATCTGTGCGTGGCCTTGAACCACGCACTGTCGCTGGCAAATCGCCCCCCGGTGCTACTGGATGACGTGGCGCGCCATATCGGCGGCGGCGCGGCGCAAATGCTGCGCTCCGCCCTTACCGAATCCGGCGGCGTGGATGAAGCCGCGTTCGACGGATTGCAGGCTGAACTGGTGGCGTTCTATGCGCAGAATATCGCCCACCACACCGCGTTCTTCCCCGGTGGCGAAGCCATGCTCGATGCGCTGGACGCGCACGGCGTGAAACTGGCCGTGGCGACGAACAAGAAGGAAAGCCTCGCTGTCCGCCTGTTCGAAGAACTGGGCATCGCCCACCGCTTTGCCTGCATCATCGGCGGCGACACGCTTGGCCCCGGCACCGCCAAGCCTCGCCCTGACATGCTGCACGAAATGGTCCGCCGCTGCGGCGGCACCCGCGCGGCTTTCGTAGGCGACACCACGTTCGACGTAGGCGCGGCCAAGGCCGCCGCAATGCCGGTGGTCGCCGTCCGCTTTGGTTTCAACGATCTTCCGGCGGACGATCTGGGCGCGGATGCGGTAATCGACCACTTCGACGACCTGGTGCCCACGCTGGAACGTTTGGGCTGACTGCCCCACTACCCCGCCAGCAATTCCGCCGCCGCCGGTCCTTCCTGCAGCAATTCGATCAACGCCCGCTCATAGCGCGATAGCCACCGCTTCGCGCGCGGCAGGCGCAGCGCCTTGCGCCATTCCTCCTGCTGTTCCACCAGCGCCATGACAGCGGGATGGACATAGCTTTTGCGGGCAATCGCGGGCGTATTGCCCAGTCGCTCGGCCACATCGACCAGCAATTCCTTCAACGGCATCCGGCCCTCGCCCTCGGCCAGAAACTGCAGCGCCATGACGCTCGCGTGCCATGTGCGAAAATGCTTGGCGGTAAAGTGTTCGCCCATCACTTCGCACAGCCACTGGTTCACGTCCGCCGATCCCACTGGGCAGGCTTGGCCATCGTCGTTCAGATACTGGAACAGGTGCTGGCCGGGCAGATCCTGCATCTTGCGGACAAACCGCACCAGGCTGCGGTCGGTCATCCGCATTTCGCGCTGCTTGCCCGATTTTGCACGAAACCGCAGGCGCAGCACCTGCCCTTTGACCGCAACATGGCGCATCCGCAGCGTGGTCGCGCCAAAGCTGTTGTTGCTGCGGGCATAGGCTTCGTTGCCCACGCGAATACCGCCGGTGTCCAGCAGCCGCACCACGCTGGCAATGCAACGCTCCCGGCTCAATGCGCGCCGGGCCAGTTCATCCTCCACCCGCGCACGGGCCAATGGCAGCAATCGGCCAAAGGCCGCGCAACGGTCAAACTTCTCGCCTTCACGCGCGGCCCGAAAATCGGGGTGATAGCGATATTGCTTGCGCCCCTTCGCATCGATCCCGGTGGCCAGAATATGGCCATTGGGTGCCGGGCAGAACCATGCGTCGACATAGGCCGGCGGCAGGGCGATGGCGTTCAACCGGGTAATCTCGTCGCGGTCCGCAATACGCACGCCTGCCGCATCGAAATAGGCCCAGCCTTTGCCATATCGCCGCCGGGTCACGCCGGGCAGGCTATCGTCAACGTGGACCAATTGGACGGGTTTGCTATCCATGGTGCGGCGAACGAGCCAGCCCCCCTTGCGGTTCCGCGACGGGCGCTCCAATATAGTATGCAACACTAACAATTGTTCGTGAAGGAGCATCCCATGTCGCAAGAATACGTTCCCCCCAAGGTATGGCAGTGGGACAAGGCCAATGGGGGTGCCTTCGCCAGCGTGAACCGCCCCATCGCCGGGCCGACCAGCGAACGCGAACTGCCGGTGGGCAAACATCCCTTCCAAATCTATTCGCTGGGCACGCCCAATGGCCAGAAGGCCACGATCATGCTGGAAGAGCTGCTCCAGCTTGGCTTTTCCGATGCCGAATACGACGCATGGCTCATCAAGATTTTCGAAGGTGACCAGTTCACCAGCGGGTTCGTCGACATCAACCCCAATTCGAAAATCCCCGCCATGGTCGACAGGTCGGGCGACGAACCATTCCGCGTGTTCGAATCGGGCGCCATCCTGATGCACTTGGCCGAAAAGTTCGGTGTGCTCCTGCCCACATCGGGCGCGGCGCGGGCGGAATGCCTGTCGTGGTTGTTCTGGCAGGTTGGCAGCGCGCCGTTCATCGGCGGCGGCTTCGGGCACTTCTACAACTACGCCCCGTTCAAGATCGAATATGCGATCGACCGCTATGCCATGGAAACCAAGCGCCTGTTCGACGTGGCCAACCGCCAGCTTGCCAAGACGCGCTTCCTTGCCGGCGATGATTACACCATCGCGGACATCGCCACCTACACCTGGTTCGGCAACCTCTATCGCGGCGAAGCCTATGGCGAGGCAGCGACGTTTCTGTCGATGCACGAATATGAACACGTCGGCCGCTGGGTGGGCGAAATCGATTCGCGTCCGGGTGTGCTGCGCGGCCGGTTGGTAAATTCCAGCAAGGGCATTTCCGAACGCCACGACGCCAGCGATTTCGACGCGCTGCCGCCCGAAGCGCTTCAGGGTATCGTAAAGGGCTTCTGACGCACGCGCGGGGTGGCCTTGCGGCAGTTGAAGGACATTCATGTCGCTTTAGGTGTTGTTCAGGTCACCCCTTTTCATCCGCAATTCCCACGCTATAAGCGCCGCTCCTGATGGGGCGTCGCCAAGTGGTAAGGCACCGGTTTTTGGTACCGGCATTCGCAGGTTCGAATCCTGCCGCCCCAGCCAGCCACGCCACTCGCGGTGGCAGATGGCGCAGGTTCAAACTGTGTCGCACACATCGGTTCGGCCAAAAATTCATTTATTTGTGAACAGGTTGTGCGGGCGTGGGCCATGTTTCAACACGCATGGCCCTGCTCGGCATTTCCGGGCAGGGCCATTTCGTCAGCGCGATATGATGTGATGTAAAGTTTGAATGGCCGGAACACCCAGATGGGGTCGGGTGTCCCGGCCATTCTCGACCCGAGGGCTTTTAATCCCGGCAGGCCGAACCTCGGATGCCGACCGGGTATCTCTTGTCCGGCAGGATCGACGTGGGCGAGCAAATAGATGCGGGCTGGCGGCTCTGGCTGTGCGCAAGACCCCGACAGCAAAAATGTAGCACCCAACACCCAGTCCGAAACGTCAATACCTGCTAGTTCAAATTGAAAAATTCGCTCAAGCAGTAATATATCGCGACCCACAGCACGATTGCTCCGGCGAAACCGATCACGATACCCCTGAAAATCGAAGACCTCGACTGAGGTAAACGACGCTCAATTTCTTTCGAACCCGTCATCATTTTTGCAAAACCATTCCGGCAAGAGACAGTTCCCGGTGCATTTCCCATGCGCCCACGTAGTTTTGCGTATTCCATTGCATAATATGACCGTCCGACCCCCGTCCCGACCAAGCGGGCACATCCTTAGTCGAAACACGGCGCAAATGGTTGTAAAGAGATGTAAACGCCGCCTTATGCCGGTTACCCGGCTCGCGTTCTGCTCTAGGGAAATCCCGCAATACGCAGCATCTTCAGCAGATCGCGAAATGATCTGCGATTTTCAACCGACAGGTCGGCCAGGAGCATCTGATGAGAATCGGGATCGTAGATGACGAAGAGGCGATGCTCGAATTCGTATCAGGCGTGCTCAAAGCCGACGAATTTCATTGCGACACGTTCCGCCGTGGGCGCGACCTTATCAGCGTGCTGGGCCGCGAAACTTTTGATCTGCTGGTGCTGGACTGGAACGTGCCTGACATGAACGGGCTGGAAATTCTGGAATGGGCGCAGCGTCATATTGATCCTTGCCCGCCAGTCATCATGCTGACCAGTCGGTCGGACAAGGACGATGTGGCCATGGCCCTGCTGGCCGGAGCAGATGATTTCATCGTGAAACCTGAATCACCTGTGGTGATTTCGGCACGGGTTGCTGCCGTGCTGCGCCGCGTCCGCGCTCGTCCGGCGACGGACAGGTTCGACAATTTCGGCCCCTATGTGTTTGACCGACAGACCGAAAGTGTCAGCCTTCACAACGAACCCATCGCGCTGACGGCAAAGGAATTTGCACTGGCGCATATGTTCTTCAGCAATCTGCATAAACCACTGTCGCGCCGGTATCTGATGGAATCGATCTGGAAATCGGTCGCAGAACTGACCACTCGCACGCTGGACATGCATGTGTCGCGCATCCGATCAAAGCTTCAACTGCGCTCGGACAACGGCTATCGCCTGCAAACGGTATTCAATTACGGTTATCGGCTGGAGTCTTGTTGATGGGCAGTTTCGGGTTGCGGACATGGGCGCTGGCCCTTTTTCTGACGCCGCTTCCCACATTGGCAAGTCTGGCGGCATCGGCCGATGCCGCTGCGCGTGCCGGCGCATCATCCGGGGATGACATCCTTTACACCATCAGGCGGGGCGAACATCTGTTCGGGATCGGTAAGGCATTCCTGATCCGCCCGGCAGATTATCGCGTGGTGCAGAAGTTGAACCGGGTGGCTGATGCACGCATCATTCCGGTTGGCACAGTGCTGCGCATTCCCACACGGTTGCTGAAGACCGAGCCGCTGACCGCGCAAGTCAGCGCCTTGCGCGGCACAGTGCGCATGACCACTGGCGCACGCGCATTGGCACCTGCAATCGGCATGAATTTGCCGCAGGGCAGTATAGTGGAAACAGGCGAGGACGGGTTTGTAACGCTGACCCTGCCCAATGGATCGAAAACATCGTTGCCCACCCGGACACGGCTGCGGATCGATCATTTGCGCCGCATCATTCTGACCGGCAGCGTCGATTACGATCTGGTAGTGGAAGCCGGCAAGGTGGAAACCCGCGCCGCGCCACTGGGGCCAAATCCCAACAGCCGCTTCCGCATCCGCACCCCCCGTGCCATTACCGCCGTGCGCGGCACGCAGTTCCGTGTGGGCTATCCCGATGACGCATCCCTGACCGAAGTTCTGGAAGGTAAAGTCGCCGCTGGCAGCGCCGGTGCCGCCGCCGAAGACCTGACCACCGGCTATGGTGCGCGCGTCAGTCCGGATGGTCGGCTGGACAAGGAAGCCCTGCTGGCCGCGCCCGATCTGATCGCGCCGGGCAAAGTGCAGGTTGATCCGCAAGTGCGGCTGGAACTGGCAGCTATGCCGCAGGCACGCGAATATCGCGTGTCAATTGCCACCGACGCCAGCTTTACCGATGTGATTGCGGATCAGCGCGCCGCAACAACTCTTTTTGCCTTTGACAACATTCCCAATGGCAGCCTGTTTGTCAGGGTCAGCGCAGTGGCTGCGTCGAGCCTTGAAGGCCTGTCACAGACCTTCGCGATGCGCCGGGTGCTGACCGGGCTTTCCGCTTCCGCCGCGATGGATGCCGACACCATGCGCTTCAACTGGGGCGGCGATGGCGAAGGACGTCGACTTTATCACTTCCAGATCATGCGCAATGACAAGGACAGCGTGCCGCTGGTGGATGAAGCCGCTCTTGCCGAACAGGGTATCGCGTTGCAGCGGCTGGATCCGGGCGTCTATTTCTGGCGCGTGGGCGTGCGTCAGCAATCTGGTGACGAAGTGACCGAGAACTGGTTGCCGTTCGAAAAATTCACCGTTTCCGCGCCGGAGCAGTGATTGGTCCGGCAGCGGCTTTTCGCTGAATGGGCACTGGTCGGCATGGCCGCCTGCCTGATGGCATGGTTTGCCACCAGCGGCGCTTGGCTGGCGGCAATCGACAACCGCATTCTTGATGCCGCTGCGCCGCTGGGCGCGCCACAGGCAGATGAGCGCATTCTGATTGTCGAGATCGACGACGCCAGCCTGCAACAGCTGGGCCGTTGGCCATGGCCGCGCGAAATGCACACCAGATTGTTGCAGGCTTTGGCGCGATATAGCCCCGCAGCCACCGGATATGACGTGCTCTTTCTGGAACCGTCGGCAGACGATGTGGCGCTGGCCGCAGCCATGCGCGCCGCCAGCCCGGTGATACTTCCTGCTCTGGTGGACCGCGACAGTCTGGGACGACCAACCGGATTGCAGCGCCCGATCGCACCGATTGCGCAAGCAGCGACCGCCATCGGCATTGTCGAACTGGCCCCCGACTCTGACGGACTGATCCGCCGCAGCGAAGAGCCGGAAACGCAAGGCCCGCTGGCACCGCGCTGGTCATCGCTGATCCTGCAACAGGCCGCCCCGCAGATTACGGCCGCCGGTCCCTTCCTTATCAATTTTGCCGGATTGGGCGCGTTTCGGAAAATATCGTTCGCCAGCCTTGCCGCGGGCGAGGTGCCACCCGCGCTGATCCGGGACAAGTTGCTGCTGGTGGGGGCAACTGCGCCTGGCATCGGCGATGTTCATGCCGTTCCTGCAACGGCGGGCGGATTAATGCCCGGCGTGGAAATTCAGGCCAACATTTTGAACACGCAACTGGCTGGCGTGGCCATTTCCACCCCTTCCCCGCTTGCCGCGACTGCATTTGCGCTGCTTCCGCTGGCGCTGCTACTGGTAGGTTTCCTGCGCCTGCCGCCTGCGGCAAATGCGATGCTGGCACTGACATTGGTTATCGCAGTGCTTGCGAAAAGCCTGATATTACTGACATTTTTCCACTCATGGTTTGCCCCGTCGACGGCAATTGCCACCATTCTGCTGGTGCATGTGCTGTGGGGATGGCGACGACTTACAGTGATGAGCCGGTTTATCGCAACGCGCACCACCGCACTGTCGGCGGAACCGGGCATCCGCTTTCCCGCGCCGCACACCGGCCAGGGAGGGGATGCCATCGCCAGCGAAGCCCGTCGGCTGGACGACGTTATCGCACAGTTGCAGGGCCTGCGCGCATTCATCAGCGGAGTGGTAGAACATTTTCCCGATGCAATCTGCGTGACGGGCAGCGAAGGACAGGTCACGCTGGGCAATCGCGCCGCCCAGCGACTGTTCGGCGACGATGTGACCGGACTGCCGATTGATGCGCTGTGTGCCCGGCTGTCCAGCCATACCGGCGGCGACCACCCGATCATGCGCGATACGGCGGGACGGTCATATATGATTGCTCGATCAGACCTTGGCGATGGCTTTGGCATTGTGTCGTTCCCCGACATCACAGAACTGCAACGCGCGGCCGACGAACGGGACGAGGCGCTTCAATTCCTTTCGCACGATATTCGTTCTCCCAACGCGGCCATCGTGGCCATGCTGGAAAGTCGCCAGATGGCCCGTTCGCGCACATCATCGACCGCCGAACCTTTGATATTGGCAGATGATACCGTGCGGCAGATCCAGTCACTTGCAAGGCACGGGCTGATGCTGGCCGATGATTTCGTCCAGCTTGCACGCGCGCGGCGGCGGACGATAGACATGGAGCCGGTGGACCTGTGCGACGTGGCCCGTGAAGCCGCAGACGTGGTGTGGCCCCGCGCCGTTGCGCGCCGCATTACCTTCGACGATCAATCGGCAGAGGGAGAAATCTGGGTCGACGGAGATCGCAGCATGTTGGTCCGGGCGACGATCAATCTGCTGGAGAACGCCGTGAAATTCGCCCCGGAAGCCGCTCGCGTGTCCTTTTGTGTGGAAGTGTTAGCCGAGCAGGCGATATTGCGCGTCAGCGGCCCCGGCCCTGCCATGCCCCCGGAACGCGAAAACAACCCCTTTGCACTTTATGCGGCCGGGCGCAGCGGTGATGGCACAGCGAGCTTGGGTGCCAGTCTGGGGCTTGGGCTGGCCTTTGTCCAGACCACGGCCCAGCGCCACGATGGCATGGCAGGATATGTCTGGCACGATGGTTACGGCCCCGAATTTACCATCTCGCTGCCGCTGTCGCCGCTGGATTAGGCCACAGAAGCGATCAATCGCGGCCTGACCGCACAGTCACACCGGCGGCCTGCTTTCCGGCAAGCGTGGCAACCGCATGGTGTGCCAACGGCTTCAGGCTTTGGGCCAGCGTGCCCTTGCAATGACGCTCTTCAGCCGAGGCCCGCGACACTTCGCCATCCACGCCGACTAGCACCAGTGTAAGGCGGTGCGTGCGGTCAGCGCAGCTTTGAAACAGCCGTCCGTGCTTGTCGCCGGAAAGTACATCGCCCTGCGGCGCGCGCGTTGCCGTTGTGGCAGGCCGTTCAGCAATGGTGACCAGAAGCGTCGGGCCACCGCGATCTGCCACAGTATAGCCTTGCGCCACCAGTTCCTCGACCACAACGTCACGCGCCTGCTGCGAGACCGCACCGGGTTTTTCATGTGGAGTGGACACTACCAGCGGGACGGCGGACAGGTTGCCGCCACCTGCAAGACCACTTCCCGCAAGACCCGTATATGTTTCAATCGGGCCTGCGCAACCGGACAGGGCAATGCCAAGGGCAAGTTGCGCCGCAAGCAACGCCCGCCTGCCCGCGCGTTCAGCCTTAAGGCACGGAATGTCGACACGGGGATAGGTCAAGCGGTGTCTCCGGTTGCGGCTCTGTTGCCAAAGCCTGCACGCCCGGCGAAATATCCGCGACGAGCGTTTGAATTTCCTTGATGGCCTGAGCGTTGGCCTGGCCGAGCTGCGATATGCACCGGATATCAAGATGCGTCAGCCCAAGAAAGAAAAGATCGCGAAATGCAGCACGTTCAGCAATGTCGCGCCCCAGCCGAAATCCGCCGCGCCCTGCCAGCGCGGCCAGAGTAGCCTTGACCTTGCGACCGTCAGCCCCGGAATTGCGTCCGATGCGATTGGGCACCACCAGCCAGTCTGTATCCTTTGCACCCCGTCGCAAACGCGCCTGCCGCAGTTCACGCACGGCTACGGCAAAGCAACCGTCACCCACAAGCGCCAGCGATACCGGATCAAAGCGCCCCAGCAAGGTGAGGTCCAGAAACGCGCCATTCACAGGGGTCAGCAAGGTATCGGCCAATGCGATCGCCCGGCGGGCAATCGGACTGTCATAGCCCGGTACATCGATCACCAGCACATCTGCGTGCTGCCCGATGCGGCACAGTTCCTGACAGAGCATTGCGCCACTGTGCACCTGTACCAGCATGTGCCGCATGGCCGGCAGCTCTGCTTCAAGCCGACGTGCGCTGGCCTCGCGGTTTTGCATGGCCTGCGACAGGGTTTGCTGGCGGCGATCAAGATCGATAGCGGCAACTTTTAGCCCAGCATCGGCCAGCGCGACGCACAAGTGAAAGGCAAGAGTGGATTTACCGACGCCGCCCTTTTCATTGGCAACCGCAACAATACGGCCTGTCGGCCGTGGCCTGCCCAACACATCAGCGGCAATTACATCCGGATGTTCACCATCGAGAAAAACATTGCGCCGAAACCCGGCACTATCTGGCGTTGCACTTGCGCTCATCCCGCCCATCCCTGCAAATCCTTGTGCAGGGCGGCGTAGTTGAAGGCTGACATATCGGCAATGTCAGCACTGCCGGGGAAGCAGTCAAACCGGCGTGATTGGTGTAAACAGTTGTAAAGCTGCAAACAAAAACCCTCTCCTCCCAAAGGAGAAGAGGGGTGTTGCTTCCTGCTGAGGAAATCAGATCAGAACGCGACGGTCGCCGAGACAACCACGCGCGAACCAGCGATCGAGGAACCATCCTTGGTCGACGAGAAGTTCGGCGTCAGATAGTTGAAGTCGGCGGCGCTCAGGTCGGTATCGACATAGCTGACGCCAAGCGTGACCGGGCCGAGAGCGTAGTCTGCGCCAAGCATCCAGTCGATGTATTCACCGGTCGGCGAAACCGACGTGCCCTGAGGGCCAAGGCCTTCGTTACCGCCATTGGTGTAACCAAGGTGTGCCTTCAGCGTCAGCGCGGTATCGGGGATCGCTGCCGAAACGTCGGTCCACAGATAGAGGTTGTCAGCCTTGGCACCGGGGTTGTCATAGACGCCCGAAACAGCCGAGGCGCCAGAATTGTACCACTGACCAAGCGCTTCCTGCTTCGGCGCATAAGCTGCACCGACCAGAACGCTTGCAGGGCCGACTGGCGCGGACAGCTTGATATAGGGTTCAGCGAAGTCGGTCTTGTCGAGGCCGCCCGGATACATGTACCAAGTCAGGCCGACATCGACCGAGGCATCACCCACGGGGAACTTGTAGCCGCCATAGATGTCGAGTTCCATGTTTGAGCCGAGGAACGTACCCCAGCCAGCAAGATTGGAACCCCAAGTGCCGACATAAAGGCCGCTTTCGTGGCTGATGGTGGCGCCAGCCTGCACAGCCATTTCCTTGTCGGACATCGACACGCCGCGGAAACGGTAGTCGGAAACAAGTGCTGCGCTGCCGGAAACGGTGATCGGGCCGGTTTCTTCGTCCTGAGCGAAAGCAGGAGTTGCCACTGCGGCAAGTGCCACGGCTGCGGCCAGACGGATCTTCATATGGAACGCTCCCTGATAGGATTTATCACGTTCCACCTGCGTCCGCCGTGCAGCAACTTCTCTGTGGAGTGCTGTCAAAGCGGAGTTCGGTTATTAACTCGGCTTGGTCGATTGTGCAACGCAAAAAAAATGCCGGGCAGCCGGATGATGGGCTGCCCGGCAACAGGAACCGGAACGGGGTGGTCCGGTGGGGGTCAGCCCGCGAAAGCGAGCGACTTGAGAATGGGCGCAGGTCCGGTGACCTTGACATCATCTCCGCGCAGGCGACGACGCGAAAGCCATTCGGTCAGCATTTCGGCAGTGGTGTGATCGATCACATGCACCCGGTCGAGGTCCACATGCACCGAACGGCTTGGCGGCACCTGTTCCAGCGCATTGGTCAGGCGAGCCAGACCGATGAACGTAGCGGCACCTTCCAGTTCGAGCCGGGTCGATTCGCCAACCGAATTTTCACCGACCTTGAACTTCAGGTTGCGAACGTGCGGAAGCAGTTCGACAGCCGACAGGGCAATACCGACAAGAACGCCGGTGAGCAGGTCGGTGGTTACCACCAGCACGAAAGTTGCTGTCCAGATCAGCGCCGGCAGAATACCGTGAACGCGGAACAGATGGCTGACATGCTTGAGGCTGACCAGTTTCCAGCCGGTGACCACCAGCACGCCACCCAGCGCCGCCATCGGCACTTCGCGGAGCAGGCCCGGAAGCAGTGCAACAAACGCCAGGATCCATACGCCGTGCATGACGGCAGACCAGCGGGTCTTGGCACCAGCCTGCACGTTTGCCGAACTGCGCACGATCACGCCGGTCATCGGCAAAGCGTTGAACACGCCGCACAGCAGGTTGCCCACGCCCTGCGCGCGCAATTCCTTGTTGTAATCGGTGCGAACGCCATCGTGCATACGGTCGACCGCTGCTGCCGAAAGCAGCGTTTCAGCACTGGCGATAAAGGCAATGGCGATGGCCGAAACGATCATCGAGCCTTGGGTCAGCGGCGAAAGGAAACCGTCAGCAGGAAGTGCAAAGGCCGCAGCAATGGAATCAGGCACGGTGATGCGAGCAACGTCCAGCCCGGCACCCCATGCCACCAGCGTAGCCGCCAGCACGCCCAGCAACGCGCCCGGAAGCAGCGAAAGGCTGGACGGCTTGACCTTTTCCCAAATCAGCATCGTGCCAATGGTCAGCAGGCCTAGCATCAATGCCATTTCAGTGGACTGAAGATTGAACGGGGACAGGCCCAGCACGCGGGCGGGCATCATGGCAAGGTTCTCGACCCCGCTCGACATCGGCTTGGCGTCAAACAGGATGTGGAACTGGCCGATGACGATCAGTGCGCCGATACCTGCCAGCATGCCGTGAACGACAGCAGGCGAAATGGCGCGGAACACGCCGCCCAGCCTGGCCGCACCAGCAACAATCTGGAGAACGCCTGCCAGCAACAGCACCGGGCCAAGCGCGGCAAGGCCATTATCGCGCACGAATTCGAACACGATAACAGCAAGACCGGCAGCCGGACCGCTGACCTGCAGGGGTGAACCCGCAAGCATACCAACGACAATGCCACCGATGATCCCGGTGACGAGGCCCTTTTCGGCAGGGACGCCAGAGGCGATGGCGATGCCCATGCACAACGGCATGGCAACAAGGAACACCACGATCGACGCGGTGAAATCACGCATCAGAAAGCCGAAGGGACCAGTCCCTTCGGCTTCTGCCTGCGCACTAATGGCAGGTTTGCTCATTCTGCAGCCTCGGCGAATGCGGGTTCGGTTGCCGCGCGCTGCGCGGCGGGCAGAGCAACAGGAAGCGCACGGTCTTCGCGCATCGGCACAAACTGGCCAGTGTCGCCATCAAGGCCCAGCACCAAGCCGGCGCTGATATCCACGAACCAGCCGTGCAGCGCCATTTCACCGCGCGCAATAGCGGCAGCAACCGACGGATGGGTCCGCAGATGCGCGATCTGGGCGATGATGTTCTGGAGGCTGACGGCCCGTACGCGCTCGTTACCGTCAAGATGGGGCGAGCAGCTCGACACGACGTGTTCAGCCGCAGCGCCATGACGCAGCCATGCGACCACGTTGGGCATGCCCTTCGGTTCTTCGGGAGCTGCCAGTGCCTTCATCGCACCGCAATCGGAATGGCCGCACACGATGATATCGCGCACACCCAGCGCCACGACCGCATATTCCACGGTGGACGAAACGCCGCCATTCATCGTGGCGTAGGAAGGCACCATGTTACCAGCATTGCGGCAGACAAACAGTTCACCAGGTTCTGCCTGCATGATCTGTTCGGGCACGATGCGCGAATCGGCGCACGAGATCATCAGGGCCTTGGGCGACTGCCCTTCGGTGGAAAGCTTGCCAAACAGCTCACGGCTGTCCGGGAACACGGTCTTTTCGAAGCTGAAGACGCGGCCGATAAGTTCGTTCACGAGAGCCACCCTTTTCCTGATCGGATTGGTTGATCGCGGCAAGGCTGCCGCGATTGTGTGATCCTATCTAGGGAAGCCGCTTTTCCTGCTTTGCACAGGACTGTAACGAATTGTTTCCGTCCATCAGGTGGTCGCGCAGGGAATGCGAACCGTCACGCGCAGACCGCCATCTTCACGGTTGCGCAAATCCAGCGTGCCTTTTTCCAGCTTGATCGCACGGCTGACGATGGCCAGCCCAAGCCCCATGCCCGGCGTATCGCGCGACCGGGCTGCGTCCAGCCGCACAAAGGGCTGAAGAACATCGTCGATGCGGTCGGGCGGAATACCGGGGCCGTCATCATCCACCACGATTTCAGCCACATCACCATCGCGCCGCACGGTGACACGGACATTACCCGCATAATGCAGCGCGTTTTCGATCAGGTTGGATAGCGCGCGCCGCAGCGAAACCGGGCGAACCATGATTTCAAGGCTTTCCGCACCGTGATACGTCGCATCGCCCCCATGGTCAGAAGCGGTATCAACAAGGGTTTCGGCCATGACCGCCACGTCCACTCGCTCTGCCACCAGCCGCGATCCGCCGCTTTCCACAAAGGCCTGTAGCGATTCCAGCATCCGCCGCATTTCGCCCAGATCATCATCCATTTCGCGGCGCATTTCATCGTCGATGGGCGCGTGTTCGAGCCGCAACTGCATGCGCGCCAGAGGGGTGCGCAGATCATGGCCGATGGCAAGCATGGATTGGGTGCGGTCCGCCATCGACTGGTGAATGCGCTGCTGCATCTGGTTGAATGCGCCGATCAGTTCGCGCACTTCGCCGGTCCCCGCCTCGGCAATGGGTTCGGGTGGGCCTGCACCCACTTTGCGGCTGGCGCGCACCAGTGTCCTGAGCGGCGCCAAAGTGGCGCTGAACAGCACCCAGGCCAGCACGACCAGCACCAAAGTCGGCAAAAGCAGCGTCGCCACGCGACCGGCGTTCAACGTCCACGCTTCGCTGGCATATGTCTGGAACCGCAATGTCGAACGGTCCCCCAGCATCATCGTGCCAACGACATTGCCCGACGCGCCCAGCGGTTTGAGGTGCAGTTGAAGATCGGCGTGGTCGAGATCGTCAGCCACATCGAGAATCTGGTCGCGCATGGCCGTGAGCGCCACCGACCCGCCGTGTTTGGGCCGCTTTGCATGCCACTGCATCGAAAAGCGCGGTGTGCTGAGATCTTTGGCAACACGGGCGCGCTCTTCAACCGGCGTACGTTCGATGGCGCGGCTGGCAATAACAAGGTGTTCGGCAACGCGCGCGGCATCATCTTCGCGCAGGGCGAAGCGGCTGGCACGGTCGAACAGCAGGGTATTGGCGGCGAAATCCACCCCGGCGACCAGCAGAAGGATCGCCAGCAGCCGTTCCGGCAGTCCAAACCTGCGGCCGAACTTCAAGCGCGCTGAACCTCGGCCTTGAACATGTAGCCCACACCCCGCACGGTAACGATCGGTGCGCTGCCACCTTCGCCCGAAAGCTTGCGGCGCAATCGGCTGACCAGCACGTCGACACTGCGATCAGAGCTATCCCCCAGCCGGGTGCGCGACAGTTCGATCAGGCGTTCGCGGCCCAGCACACGCTGGGGCTGACTGATGAAGGTAGCAAGAAGATCAAACTCCGCGCCGGTCAGATCGACCATCGCGCCGGTGGGCGAATGCAGTTCGCGGCGCGCCATCGAAACACTCCACCCATCAAACCGGACATCGCCGCTACGTCCGGCGTTATCGCCCGCGCTGTCGGTTCCGCCACCGCCGCCGCGACGGAGTACCGCACCGATGCGGGCAACCAGTTCGCGGGTGCTGAACGGTTTGGCCAGATAATCATCCGCGCCCAGTTCAAGCCCCAACACGCGGTCTTCTTCGCTGCCGCGCGCGGACACGAAGATGATGGGCACCTCGCTTTGCTTGCGCAGGCGGCGGAACAGTTCGATGCCACTGGTGCCGGGCAGCATGATGTCGAGCACGACCAGATCGGCCGGCTCGTTTTCCAGCGCGACCCACATTTCCGCGCCAGTGGCAGCAGTGCGCACGGCATAGCCGTTTTCACGCAATGCACGGGCGGTCAAAGTCCGCAGCGGGCCATCGTCTTCAACCAGCACGATCGAGGGTGATTGCATGTTATCCCAAGTCAGTTGCGGCATCCTGCAAGCACGATAGGCGCGTTAGCAAAGACTGCCAAGTCAAGGTTCCCAGCCTGACTGATGGCATTGGTTTGCGGCAGGCTGGCGCGGACATGACAAAGTGTTGCTGAATCACAGATTTGGCTCAATCCCGACGGAATTGCGAAAGATCGAGCGTTTCGGAAGGGCCTAGCCACATGACATGAGCAGTGTGATCGGCCAGATCATCGCCGCTGTTTCCGTGAGCGAACACGGTGAAATTACCGCGATGCGCCATGATCCATTCCAGCGCTTCGCCAATGCGTGCGGCGGGCACCGTCATCTGGCATGATCCACGTGGATGCGGGCCGACCGGCTTTGCATGAACGCGGCCCATGGCAATGCCCAGCGCGTCCTTCATCGCGCCACACAGCGCAGAGGCCTGCTCTGCCTGATGCGGGTCAAAATAAACGTGAGCGTGATAACTGTCGAAGTGGGGCATGGCCGCTGCCCTGCCCCACGTCTGGCTGATGTTCAAGCCGGGTCAACGTCGCCCGGCGAACGGCAACAGGCGGCCCAGGCACAACCGGAGCCGCCCATCCGCCGTCAGTCGATGCTACGCTTGTAGGTTTCAGGCAGCACGAAGATACCGATCACACAAGTGGCAGCGGCAACGATCACCGGATACCAGAAGCCGTGATAGATATCGCCGTTGGCCGCAACCATGGCAAAGCCGATGGCCGGCAGCAGCCCGCCCAGCCAGCCGTTGCCGATGTGGTAGGGCAGGCTCATCGAGGTATAGCGGATGCGGCTGGGGAACAGTTCGACCAGCATGGCCGCGATCGGGCCGTAAACCATCGTCACCAGCAGCACGAGGTAGAACAGGATCGCCACGACCATCGGCTTGTTGATCTGGTCAGGATCAGCCTTGGGCGGATAGCCGACCTTTTCGAGTTCGCCCACGACCGCGGGCTTGCCATCAGCAGCGGCCTTGCCGGCAACCTGCACGGTAAAGGCGGCAATGGCGGCCTTCTTTTCATCGCCTGAAAGCTTTGCTGGATCAGGCGCGACGATGGTTTTCCCGCCAACGCTGATCGACGCGATGGTACCTGCCGGGGCTTCGACGTTTTCGTAATTCACGGCTGCCTTGGCCAGCGCGTTCTTCACGATATCGCAGCTTGTGGTGTCGAACTTGTTGCCGCCGACCGGATCGAACTGCGACGAACATTCCGCCGGATTGGCATGGACCGCCACCGGCGCATTGGCTTGCGCGTGAGCCAGTGCGGGGTTTGCCGCTTCGGTCAGCGCCTTGAATGCGGGGAACATGCTGAGCGAGGCCAGCGCGCAACCGGCAAGGATGATCTTCTTGCGGCCGATCTTGTCCGACAGCCACCCAAAGAACAGGAAGAACGGCGTGGCACAGGCCAGCGCGATAATGATGAGCGTATTGGCGGTAAGACCATCAACCTTGAGCATCTTTTCAAGGAAATACATCGCGTAGAGCTGGCCCGTATACCAGACCACAGCCTGCCCTGCGATAGCGCCGAAAAATGCGATCAGCACGATCTTGAGATTGCCCCATTCGCCAAAAGCTTCGGCCAGCGGGCGCTTGGATGAACTGCCTTCGTCCTTCATTTTCTGGAAAACGGGCGATTCATGCAGCTTGAGGCGCAGCCACAGCCCGATCATCAGGAACAGGCCCGACAGCAGGTAGGGAATGCGCCAGCCCCAATCCTTGAACGCGGCTTCGCCAACACCGGTGACGGGCGAGCGCACGAGGATGACGATCAGCAGGGCCATGGCAAGACCGGCCGTGGCGGTAATCTGAATCCAGCTTGTGTAAAGGCCGCGCTTGTCGTTGGGGGCGTGTTCGGCAACATATGTCGCCGCGCCGCCATATTCGCCGCCAAGGGCAAGGCCCTGGAACATGCGCAGGATCACCAGCATGATCGGTGCAGCGACGCCGACAGTTTCATAGGTGGGCAGGCAGCCGACGAGGAAGGTCGAAAGCCCCATGACCAGCAGGGTGACGATGAAAGTGTAACGCCGCCCAACGATATCGCCGATGGCACCGAACACCAGCGCGCCGAACGGACGCACGATGAAACCCGATGCGAAAACCAGCAGCGCCATGATGAATGCTGTGGTTTCGTTCAGCCCGGTAAGGAACTTGGCCGCAATGATCGCGGTGAGCAGACCGTAGAGGTAGAAGTCATACCATTCGAACACCGTGCCAAGCGACGACGCGGTGATAATCAGTTTTTCGTTGTGGGTTGCCTTGTGATGTTGTGGCAAGGCGTCTTCAACAGTTGCCATCGGCCCTCTCCCTTAGAATGTGTATTTTGCGGCCATTTCAAAACGATCCATCTTGCCGATCAGGCCGCTGGCAACTTCGCGCACGGCATGGCGGTATTCGATGCCGAAATCGAGATTGCGCACCGGCGACCAGAAAAGGTTGCCTGCAACGCTCCACGCCTCGGCATTGGCAAGGCCGGGGGTGGCGATGCTATCGGGATAATCGGCGTGCTGGTAGCCCACCATGAAAGTTGAACGCAGTTGCGCGGTCCAGCCCAGCTTGACCGACGCCCATGCCGCCACATTGTCGACCAGATAGAGCCGGTCAGCGATGGTGCGATCGTAAATGGCATCAGGTGCATAACCGACCGTGAAATAACGGCCCGCGCCCCGGCCCACTGCACCCATAAAGCGGATATCGTGGCGGAGATCAGGTCCGAACTGAATCTTGCCACCAACCGTCGCGGCCCAGCCAAAGGCGCTGTCGCCAGCACCTGCGCTATGCACCGAAACCGAACGAGCCAGGCCTGCGATGTGCAGTTCCTTTGTCTTGTCCTTGAAGGCCAGCTTGGCAATCAGATCGGGCATGCGGTCCTGATCGTTATCGACCATGGCGGCAGAGGTGGAGGTGATCGTTTCGGACTGCGGGTTTTCAGCCGCCAGATAGAGGTCCAGTCCACCGCCCAAAGGCTGACGATACTGCACCATCATTTGCCGCACGAAGACAGAGCCATCCATCGGCCCGACGAAATCAGTGGTTTCAGGCAAGTGTCCGGCGTTCTGGAACGTAGTCCATTCCTGCCCGATCAGCAGATTGCCATAACTGATGAAGCCGCGCCGGAACGTGGGCGTATAGGCATTGGTCGCGCGCTGCGCGCCAAGGGGCGCGGCGGCAAGCGCAAAGTCGAATTCGACATGGCTTTTCAGTTCGCGTCCCGCCAGCGGCGTGCTGGTGGCAAAGAACAGCCGGGTCTGACGGGCATGGCCGATGACATCGGTGCTGGCCGCGCCACCGACCGGGATTTGCTGCGGCAGGAAGAACTCCTTGCCCAACGATCCGCCCGCCAACTCACCGTTGCCAAAGCGGGTGACACTGCCAACGACCTTGACGAAACCACCCATCTTGAACGTGGTAGCCCCCACCTTGAAGCCATCCGGTTGAGGCCTTGACTCAAGCGCTGCCGCTTTGGCGACTGCAGTATCGGCCTTTGCTTCGGCGGCTCGCGCAACCTGAACGGCCTGCGCTGACTGGGCGTTGTCGGACGAGGTTTTGTCCGCTCTGGCCTGCGCAAGATCCGATTTCAACGCATCCATCTGGGCTTCAAGCCGTATCAAGCGCGCTTCAAGTTCGGCTTCTCGCTGCGTCGGCGCTGCCGCATGGGCCACCCCCGGTAAAGTCAGCGCGGTAGCTGCAAGCAACAGCGCAGGCCACCGCCATCGGTTGTTCGACATTTTCCCTCTCCCGGTGTCTGCATTTCGAGACATCCTGCGGCGAGTTTTCCGCACACCGGGCTTGGCAACCAGAGAGAGGATGGTCTTATATCTACGACCATTGTCTAGAAGCGCCGCCGCAAATCCTTGCGGTAACAAGGCGGACAAGAGCAGAATCTGAAAAGGAGAGCCTGACATGGGCGAGGCAGTTTATCCGGTCCCGGCGCAATGGGCCGCAAACGCGCTGGTTGATGAAGCCGGTTATCTGGAAATGTATCGCCAGTCGGTGGACGATCCGGAAAGCTTCTGGGCCAAACATGGCAAGCGGCTCGACTGGATCAAGCCTTTCACCAAGGTCAAGAACACCTCGTTTCATGAAGCCGATTTCGGCATTCGCTGGTTTGAAGACGGCACGCTGAACCTTTCGGCCAACTGCCTTGACCGGCACCTGGACACACACGGGGATGACATTGCGATCCTGTGGGAGCCGGACAGCCCCACCGACGCACACCGTGAAATCACCTATCGCCAGTTGCACGCCGATGTCTGCCGCTTTGCCAACCTGCTGAAGGCCAAGGGCGTCAAAAAGGGTGAGCGGGTGACCATCTACCTGCCGATGGTGCCCGAAGCCGCCGTTGCCATGCTGGCTTGCGCGCGGATCGGCGCGATCCATTCCATCGTTTTTGCAGGGTTCAGCCCCGACGCGCTGGGCGGCCGCATCACCGACTGCGACAGCCGCGTCGTGCTGACCGCAGACGAAGGCCTGCGTGGTGGCAAGAAAGTGCCGCTGAAGGCCAATGTCGACGAAGCGCTGAAGCAGTGCCCCGATGTGGACACCGTCATCATGTTGCGCCGCACCGGCGCAGAGGTGGGCTTTGTAGAAGGCCGCGACGTGGACTGGGCCAGCGCCGTGGCCGAACAGAGCGCAACCTGCACGCCTGAGGAAATGGGCGCGGAAGATCCGCTTTTCATCCTCTATACCTCCGGCTCCACCGGCAAGCCCAAGGGCGTGCTGCACACCACCGGCGGTTATTCGGTCTGGGCGTCGATGACGCACGAGTACGTGTTCGATTATCGGCCCGGCCAGATCTACTGGTGCGCAGCCGATATCGGTTGGGTCACGGGCCATTCCTATGTCGTCTATGGGCCGCTGATGAACGGCGGCACCACGGTGATGTTCGAAGGCGTGCCCAACTTCCCCGATGCAAGCCGGTTCTGGCAGGTGGTCGACAAGTTCAAGGTCGAAATCTTCTATGGCGCCCCCACCGCCCTGCGAGCATTGATGCGCGAAGGCGATGAATGGGTGAAGAAGACGAGCCGCGCTTCGCTGCGCCTGCTGGGCAGCGTGGGCGAGCCGATCAACCCCGAAGCGTGGGAGTGGTATCACAAGGTTGTGGGCGACAGCCGCTGCCCCATCGTGGACACATGGTGGCAAACCGAAACCGGTGCTGCGATGATTACCCCGCTGCCCGGTGCGACACCGCTCAAGCCCGGCTCTGCATCGCGCCCATTCTTTGGCGTGAAACCTGCACTGGTCGACAACGACGGTGTGTTTCTGGAAGGCGCAACCGACGGCTGCCTTGTCGTCACCGATTCATGGCCGGGCCAGATGCGCACCGTGTGGGGCGATCACGAACGCTTTTTCCAGACCTATTTCAGCACGTTCAAAGGCCTGTATTTCACCGGCGACGGCTGCCGCCGCGATGCCGATGACTATTACTGGATCACCGGCCGCATCGATGATGTTATCAACGTATCCGGGCACCGCATGGGCACGGCAGAAATCGAAAGCGCGCTGGTGGCGCACGCCAAAGTGGCCGAAGCCGCAGTGGTGGGCATGCCGCACGACATCAAGGGTCAGGGCATCTATGCCTTTGTCACCTGCAATGCCGAGGTTGAGCCGGACGAAGCGCTGCGCAAGGAACTGATCGCGTGGGTCCGCCACGAAATCGGCCCGATCGCCACCCCCGATGTCATCCAGTTCGCGCCCGGCCTGCCCAAGACCCGTTCGGGCAAGATCATGCGTCGCATTCTGCGCAAGATCGGCGAAAACGATGTTTCCAACCTGGGCGATACATCGACGCTTGCCGATCCGTCCGTGGTCGATAATCTGCTGGCCAACAGGCCTCATCTGGCAAACGCATGAATACCGCGTCTGCAACCGGCCTGACCGGAGGGGTGTGAGCGAAACGATCCTGATAGCCGACGATCACCCGCTGTTCCGGCAAGCGCTGGCTTTGGCGGTCAGCAATGTTGCGCCGAACGCGCGGGTGATCGAGGCAGGCACACTGGCTTCGGCGGCCAAGGCCGCTGCCGAAGCCGGCGATCTGAAACTCATCACGCTTGACCTGAAAATGCCCGGTGCCATCGGCTATTCCGGCATTGCCTTGCTCCATGCCGAAAAGCCCAGTGTGCCGATTCTGGTCGTCTCGAGCGCCGAGGGGGCAATGGTCGCAGATGAAGCGCGCGCATTCGGCGCGGTCGGCTTTTTGCGCAAGGATGCCGATCTTGTCCGGATAGAAGATGCCATTCGCGCTGCATTGGGTGGCACTGCCCCGGCTGGGGCAGCAACCGAACCGGTCGATAAGGTGCGGCGCGAAGTGGCCGGACTTACGCCCACACAGCTTAAAGTCCTGCTGGCCGTGCTGGACGGCAAACTGAACAAGCAGATCGCCTTCGACCTTGGGATGAGCGAGGCAACGGTAAAAGCGCACATGACCGCCATCATGCGCAAGCTGGACGTGCAGAACCGCACACAGGCAGCGCTGGTCGCCCGTTCACTCGGACTGGATTTGGCCAACTGACACGCCGGCCAGAAATTCGGCAATAGCGGCCGGATCTGCAGGCTTCACAAACAGGGCAATACGCCCCAGCCTGAGCCGGTTGCGCAAGGCTGCCCCGCTTTCTGCGGTAATCAGCGCCACAGCCAAGGCAGGATTGCGGCTGCGCGCCTGATCGATCAGGCGAACACCATCGTCGCCCCCGCCAAGATGATAATCGGCCAACAACACATCGACATGGGCCACATGCACCAAGGCTTGTTCGGTGCCAGATGCCGTAATCGCCGAATGGCCCAGACCTTCCAGCAGGGCGGCGGTCGCTTCGACAATCGCAGGCTCGTTGTCGACAACAAGCACTCGCAGCGAACGCCCACCGCCTACAGGCAAAGCTGCCGTGGGGGCTGGCTGAGTTGTGCCGGGGCGCGATGACGCAGGGGCCTTTAACGCGGGCAGGAATATGCTGAACCGGCTGCCCCGCCCTTCGTGCGACGCCAGTTCGATCCGCACGCCTAAAAGCCGTGCGATCCGTTCGACAATGGCAAGGCCAAGGCCCAAACCTTCGGCCTCAACCGTGCCAAGGCGCGTAAATTCCCCAAAGATATCGGCCTGCCGGTCTACCGGAATACCGACACCTGTATCGACCACATCGATCCGCACAAACGCACCGCGCCGCCGAACGCCAATCAACACCCCGCCATCCACGGTATAGCGCACCGCATTGGCAAGCAGGTTCTGCAGGACCGAACGCAACAGGCCAGGGTCCGTCTCGACGCTTCCCCGCAGTGATGCGACACGCAAGATCAGCCCCTTTTCCTCGGCCAAGGGACGCATGCTTTCCGCGATATCGCCGATCAGCGGTCCAAGATCGATGACTTCAGGGCTGGCTTGAATACCGCCCGCATCCAGTTTGGAGATGTCGAGCAAGGCACGCAGCAATTCCTCTGCCGCGACGATGGAACGATCCACCCGCGCAGTCAGCACTTTGGCATTGCCTTCGACATTGCGATCCAGCGCAGAAGTAAACAGGCGCGCGGCATGCAGCGGTTGCAGCAGATCGTGGCTGGCGGCCGCCAGAAACCGGGTTTTTTCGCGCGTCGCATCGGCAAGGCGATCATTTGCCTTGCGCAGTTCGACCGTCCGCGCCGCAACGCGCTGTTCCAGCTCATCCAGCGTGTCGCGCAATTCAGTGCGAACTTGCGCATCTTCGGTAATGTCGGTGAACGACGTCAGATAGCCACCGCCTGGCATCGCGCCACCGACAGATTTGATGACGCGGCCATCGGCCTGCACGCGCTCGGACGCATAAGAGCGGCGTGCGCGCAGATGACGCAACCGCTTCTCGACCTCTTCATCGACCGGGCCTGCAAAATTGCCGCGCTCCACATTGAAACGGATAAGGTCCGCAATGGGCACTCCCACTTGCACCAGCCCCGGCGGATAACCGAACAGATCGACGTAACGGGTATTCCAAGCCACCAGATTCAGATCGCCATCAATGACGCTGACGCCCGATTGCAGGTTCTCGAACGTGGCAGCCAGCAATTGCCGCGAAAAGCTAAGCGATTGGCCGCCCTCATCCAGCAGGCGCGTCACATCCTCAAGGCTCATCCGCCCGCCCGCCAGCGCCGATGCCACCAGCGCGCGCGCCGACGATGCGCCCACAACGCCAGCGATCAACTCCTGCGCTGTGCGAGCGAATGCGCGCGTGATTGGCTGCCCATGAAGTTCTGCGGGAAATGACGTGCTGGCCCGGTCTTCTCCGATAAAGCGCGCGGTCAGCGCGGCCAGCTCGCCCATATTGCCAACCGGCCGTTCAGCCAGCACCAGCCTTGGGAGGCGAGGCGCTCGCCGTTGTCCAGCGGTCGCCAGCGCCATTACCGCCAGATTGCAGAACAAGCTCCACAGTACGCCATGAACCAACGGCGATGTGTGGCCGATGCCCAGCAACCGCAGCGGATCGATCATCGTGCCCGACAAAGCCGCAACCCACGCAGCAGGAAGAATTGGCGGAAGCGCCAGAGTATAAAGCCAGAGGGCGAGGCCGGTCAGCAGGCTCGCCTTGGCTGCAACCGGATCCCGCCCCGCACCCGCCACGGCCAGCAACAGGTGTGGCACGAACTGGGCCATGGCAGCAAAGGCCACCAGCCCGATCGACGCCAGCGAGCGCGACGGATCGACCAGCACGGCCCACAACAACGCTAGGCCCACGACTCCGATAATCGAAACCCGCCGTACGGCAAGCATCTGGCGCCCAAGCGCGCCTGCCAGTTCATCGCCCTTGTTGCGCAGCACTGCCGGGAAAATCAGGTCATTCGACACCATCGTTGCCAGTGCGATGGAATCGACAATCACCATCGCCGCGCCTGAACTCAAGCCGCCCAGCAATGCTATCACCGCAAGACTGCCCAGCCCTTCGCGCAGGGGTAGCAGCAATACGAAGCTGTCTGGTGGCGCCGTCTCAGGCAAAGCGACCAGCCCTGCCAAAGCAATGGGGACGATCAGCGCAGCCATGACCATCAGGTATGCCGCCAGCCCTTTGCGGGCATTGCTCAGGTCTGTAACGCTATGCGCCTGCGTCAGCCCCATGTAGAACTGGCGCGGTAAAACCAGCACGGCAAAAGCTGAAACCAGCGTTACCACCAAGGTTTCAAGCGATATGCCCGAAGCCGAAAACTGACCACCCAAAGCGCCAGACGCCCTCGCCCAATCCGCTGGTTCCGCCATGATGATAATGCTTGCAGCATAAAGGCCAACAAGCGCGAGCGCGCCAAGTTTTATCAGCGACTCCAGCGCAACCGAAAAAACCAGCCCTTCACTACGTCCAGCAATTTCATATCGCCGCGCACCGAACAGGATAGCAAACAGCGCCAGTAATGCCCCAGCCACAACCATGACCGACACTTCCGAAATATCACCCGAAAGTAACGAAAGCGCCCTGCCCATCGAACGAAGCTGCAGCGCCACATAAGGCACCGTGCCACACAGGGCGATCACGGTGATGATTTGTGCCACCCCCGGATCATGGCTGAACCTTGCCGCGATGAAGTCGGATATGGTCGTGGCACGTTCGTGCTCAACAGCCTTGGCCAACGCTCCCAGAAATCGTGGCGCCAGTAGCAACATCAAAGCTGGGGCAAGGTAGATCGGAAGGTAATTCCACCCCTCACTGACTGCAGATCCCACCGCGCCATAAAAGGTCCAGCTTGAACAGTAGACACCCAGCGCAAGTGTGTATGCGCCGTGGCGCATTCGGCGATAGTGACGGGATGCGGAGCCTGCACGGTCAGCAAAACTGGCAACCGCAAACAATAGCCCGAACAGGGCAAATGCAAGAAAGGCTGCCAATAGCGGTGTCATAAATGGCAACGCCGCCACAAGCTATAGCCTGCAGGAAAAGCGTTCTCCCCGGAACGAAACCAAGCAAATAGCTCGCACTTACAACTGCAGTACAGGTATATCTGGTTAAAAGTCCTCAGCACGTTCATGGCGATGACTTTAACACCCGGCGCGGCGCGATTTTAGTCGCATCCTCTCCCAAGGCCGCGCCGGGCGACAGTTGAGATGGAGTTCTTAATCGTAGCTGAGCAGGCTGTCACAAGGAATTTTACGTCAGAGAAATATTGCAGGAATGTGATGCAAGCCGACAACACAAAACAAAAACCCCGCCAGAAGCGGGGTCATAAAATGTGTTTGGAATAAATATCTGGTTGCGGG